>JAKQCM010000428.1 GCA_029559155.1 Chloroflexota bacterium | reverse complement strand
TCCAATATTTGGTCGAGGGTTTTATCACCGAGGCGGACTCTCTGGATTGTGGCAGTATGGCAGCCACAACTTTTTTATCCAGATGTTTCTAGAGACAGGTCTAGTGGGGGGAACAATAATGTTGGCTATATTCTGGACCATCTGGCAGCAGGCAGGCACAGAACTGGCGGTAAAAAGAAGGTTAGATGTCCCGTTAAAAGCAGCGTTAATAGCGGCCATTGTTGCTGGATTGAGCGGCGAATATTTTTACGGCGGAATAACACTGTTTGCTTTGATAGCTGTTTATGGGACTGTAGGCAGCTTGCCCGTATTCTCAAAAAAAGCCGCGATTGATCGCTCATTTCTGCACATGGCCCGTGTTCATAAGTAAACTTTGATTTCTACTCGATTGCGAACCCCATAAGTGGAGCAATCTTTATGAATTATTTAGTATCGGTAATCATGCCTTGTTTCAATGCTACCAACACGTTGCCGTTGGCGCTTGCCTCCTTAATTGCGCAGACACACGAAAATTGGGAATGTTTGGTGGTAGATGATGGGTCACATGATCACCCAGATCGATTTATTCAACATCTGGGTGACCCAAGAATCAGGTACATTCGCTTAGATATAAATTATGGGCGCGGTTTTGCCCGACAAATTGCTCTGGATAACGCGAAGGGTGATTTTTTATGTATGTTAGATGCCGATGACTGGTATTACCCAGCCAAACTGCAAAACCAGTTGTTGTTGATGGAAGCGAATAAAGATCTGGCTCTTGTTAGCAACGGTATGGCGATAGTTGATGGGAATTATCATATTGTTGGCGCGCGTTTGCCCCGAGGCAATGGGGGTGATTTTCGCCGCTTCCCACCGATGCCTTTTGGCCTTGTGCCTTTTCCTTTTGCTCCGTCAATTATCCGGATGCAGATCGCGAAAAAGTATCGATTTGATCAGAGACTGCGCCGGGCTGAGGATGCGGATTTTTTATTAAATATTTTACTTGGGCATCCGTATGGGATTCACTCAGAACTGAATTATGTCTACACAGAATTAAATTCGGTAGACATTCAAAATGTTGTGCACTCAATCAAATCTATGCAGGTGATTTTGAAAAAATACAAGAAAGAATTTCCAATTACCAGCCGGTTTTTAAGTTTTGAGCTTTTTTTAAAATCATACGCTTATCGCTTTTTGTTTCACCTTGGTATTCATGAACAAGTTATTGTGCGGCGTTCACAGCAAGTATCAGCTGAGATAAAAACATCTTTTGATTTGGTGCGTTCAACGGTTTTTAGCTTGCATTCTCACTTGTTTAGCGATATGTATATTCAGGCAGAAGCTATCTATGACGAATGACATCGAGTTGGTTGATCTAACACCTATTCCCGAGGCAGTGTCTATCGCGACCAGCCAACTGCGAGTGTGCCGTGTTGTTACCGTACCGATCTCGTTTGTCGGACTACTTTCCGAGCAACTAAGATATCTCCGCGATCAAGGGATTCGGCTTATTCTTGTCTCCAGTCCCGGCCCAGAATTAGATACTTTGGCCAGCTCCTTACAAATCCCATATCATCCAATATTTATTACGCGCCAACCAAATCCTAAATATGATATGTTGGCTTTGTATGAACTGATAAGATATTTCCGATCTGAACGGTTTGACATTGTTCATTCCGTTACACCAAAGGCAGGTCTTTTGACTGCTCTGGCCGGCAAAATTGCTCGCATACCTATTCGGCTGCATACCTATACAGGTCAGGTGTGGGTTGAAAGCCAGGGTGTGTCTCGTGCGGTTATTCGTGAGTTCGATCGCTTAGTTGCTATTCTTAATACACGTTGTTATGCAGATAGCCACTCTCAACGTCAATTTTTGATTGATGAAGGTTTGGTGAACCCAACAAAAATATCGGTAATTGGGGCTGGATCTATTGCTGGCGTCGATTTGACACGCTTTAATCCTGATAGGTTTTTGCCGGATGCGCGTGAACAGATGCGTCACTCTCTGGGGATTTCCCAGACATCCTTTGTGATTTTATTTGTGGGACGAATTACAAAGGATAAAGGTATTGCGGAGTTGGTTGAGGTTTTTTCTATGCTCTTAGCTTCTGAAATAGATACAGATCTCATCTTCGTAGGTCCATTTGAGCCAGAGCGTGATCCTTTACCCGAAGATACAATAAAAAAAATAGAGGACTGTCCGAAGATCCATGTGGTTGGATTTAGCCATGAACCAGAAAGGTTTATGGCTTTGGCCAATGTGTTATGTTTGCCAAGTTACCGTGAAGGGTTTGGCGGAGTGGCGATTGAGGCAGCCGCAATGGGGTTGCCGGTAGTCGGAACGTCAATAGTTGGGTTGAGGGATGCTGTAGAAGATGGTGTTACAGGAGTCCTTGTCCTGCCGAAAAACCCAGAGGACTTATACGATGCTTTGTCAGGTTTGATCGCTAATCCTGAAAAACAGCAGTTATTGGGGCAGCGGGGCCGAGAAAGGGTGGAGAAACTTTTTGATGCAAAGATCATTAACGCCGCTCAAGTTTCAGAGTACCATAGACTTGCCTCCTGTTATCTCGCACCCAGATAATCTCCACGAATTCGAAAAACTTGCGAGAAATTCCCGGCGGATATTTCGTCGTAATTTATCCTCGTTTTCGGTAATCTGTAATCTGAAGTTCCTCCCGCTGAAAAATCCGTCGTTTACTCAGACTCGGGCTTCAGACACCGGGTTCTCATGCTATTGTAATTTGTTTTCAGGGTTATAGAACTTGATGAATGGAAAAATGAGCCTGGTGGGACCACGGCCGTTATTGATGCCGTATTTGCCTCTTTTCACATCAGAACAGATGCGGCGGCATGAAATCCGGGCGAGGATAACAGAGTAGGCGCAAGTGAACGGCCGTAACACCACAGAATCGTTTGGTTTTTCAGTTTGTAACCTGTATTGTAAACGAGCCGGATTATTTTAAGCTACATGTACAAATTATACGGCAAACGCATGTGTGACCTGGCGATTGCAGTACTCGTCGTCTTAATAGCAGCGCCTTTTGTTCTGGCGCTGGCTGTGTTGGTTCGGCTGAAGTTGGGTGCGCCGGTATTGTTCCGGCAGCAGCGACCGGGATTAAACGGCCGTCCCTTCACCATCTACAAGTTCCGCACGATGACCGACCGGCGCGACGGCGCAGGTAACCTGCTGCCGGACGGTGAGCGGCTGACGGTTTTTGGCAAGTTTCTGCGCTCCACCAGCCTGGACGAACTGCCGGAATTGTGGAACGTGCTGCGGGGAGAGATGAGCCTGGTGGGACCACGGCCGCTGCTCATGCAGTACCTGGACTTATACACGCCGGAACAAATGCGCCGCCACGAGATACGGGCCGGGATTACGGGTTGGGCGCAGGTGAATGGACGTAACGCGCTTTCCTGGGAAGAAAAGTTTGCCCTGGATATCTGGTATGTAGACAATGCCTCTTTTTTGCTAGATCTTAAAATCATATTTCTGACCATATTTAAGATTGTCAAACGTGAAGACATTAACCAACCGGGGCGGGCAACTATGCAAGCTTTTACAGGATCACAGCATTCGAGGTGAACATGACAGAACAGATTGCAATCTATGGCGGCGGCGGGTTTGCCAGGGAAGTTGCCTGGCTAATTCAGTCGTGTAATCGGAATCAGAAATTTTATAATGTGGTCTGTTTCGTTGATGATGCGGTGCATTCTCAGGGTCAGATTCTTAATCGCATACCTGTAGTCAGCTTTGAACAAGCAAGGCGTGATTTTCATGGTATTGGGGTTGTAGGGGCAATCGGCAATCCAAAAGCTCGACAAGTGGTTATGGACAAGGCTGTTCGGGCGGGTTTTAAGACGATGACTATTATTCATCCCAATGTGGAATATTCAGAGTGGGTGGAGTTTGGGCCGGGAGCTGTTATATGCGCCGGTAATATCTTAACGACTAATATAAAATTGGGTGAACAGGTGCAGATTAATTTGGATTGCACAATTGGCCATGATGTGATCATGGGGGATTACACGACGCTTGCGCCTGGTGTTCATGTTTCTGGGTGGGTGCATTTTGGCAAACGTGTTTATGTTGGAACAGGAGCCGTTATTATTAATGGCACCCAAGAGCAGCCTTTAATCATTGAAGATGATGTTGTGATAGGCGCTGGTTCCTGTGTGACTAAATCGATTGCCAGTGGTTTAACCGTGGTGGGCGTGCCAGCTAAACCGTTACAGCGTTCTTAAACAATCTGGGTTGACATTTGGGCGGTGGTAGTGCAGGATGTGGGGGCGGGGGAAACGGCCGTGGGCAATCCGGCTGTCTCCAGGCAAAAATCTCGTTAATCCGTGATAATCCTGACGATTGCGGAAACAACCTCGTCGACTTTAGTCGCTGACAGCTTGCCGGCCGTACGCAAAATGATCGCGGCGTCGGCGGTGAAAAGGCAATTGGGGCGGATATTACTTTCGTGCGGCAGACTCCCGCTGGCAAAATCTGACGCCGCCAGGGATATGGCGCTGCTGTCCCGCGCCGTTTTGCTGGTGATCATGCAAAGAATTATGTCGTTATGTGTTTGTACCGGCGCAATGACAAGAGCCGGTCTTTTTTGCTGGCGCTGAGATCGGAAAAAGGAAATGGGAGGATAACAACATCCCCTTTTACAAATTCTGCCATGCTTCATCCTCATCAGCCGTATCCCACTCCCTGGCCAAGATGCGCTCTGAAGCGAGCATTGTCTGAAAGGCTTCTTCCTGGCGCTGCGCCCGTTTTTTTACCAGCTCTTCGCGAATGCTCAGATAATCTTCGTAGTCTAGCATGGTGACAACCGGCTTGTTATAGCGGGTAATAACGACATCGATCTCTTTACCCAGCACCATATCTAACATCTCGCGCCAATTATTGCGCGCCTGATTACTATCGACCGTTTTAATGCGCATCAGCTTCTCCTCGAACAAATTCGGTACTTTCGATAAACGGGGATACTTCGGCGACCTCAGCACAGGCTCTCAGCATGACAGATAAACCATGCGTACAATTCGTGTCAGGTTTTTTATCAAAGCTGGATTATATCTTTAATTGTATGATGTTCAAGTTGAACAACATTTTATGATGCAATCTATCAAGGGTCAAGATGCTTAAGTTAAAGTGGGCAAGACAGGCGGGAGATAACGCGTTGGGTAATGGTAAAAAGCGACTCTCGCCCTTACGAAACGGCTACTTCTAAACGGCTGGACTCACAATAAAGGGCGAACAGGTTAAGTAAATGAATAATCAGCGTATCTATCTTTCCCCACCGCATATGTCCGGCCTGGAACAGCAGTATGTCCAGGCCGCTTTTGATTCTAACTGGGTCGCGCCGCTTGGCCCGAACGTGGATGCTTTTGAGGCAGAATTTTGCGCTCTGTCTGGCGCGCCGTATGCTCTGGCGCTCAGTTCCGGCACGGCGGCGCTGCATCTGGCTCTCATTCACCTGGGCGTCGGCCCGGGGGATGAGGTGGCTGTATCCACGCTGACTTTCAGCGCCAGTGTCAATCCTATTCTGTATCAGGGCGCCCGGCCGGTGTTTATCGACAGCGAACGGGCGTCGTGGAATATGGACCCGGACCTGCTGGCTGAATTTCTGGCAAAACGGGCGCGGCAAAACCGGCTGCCCAAAGCGGTTATTTTGGTGCATCTGTATGGGCAAAGCGCCGATGTCGCCCGTATTCAGGCGGCGTGCGCGCAGTATGGCGTGCCGCTGGTTGAAGACGCCGCCGAGGCGTTGGGGGCGACTTACCGGGGGCAATCGCCGGGAACCTTTGGCCGGGCCGGTATTTTTTCGTTCAACGGCAATAAGATTATCACCACGTCCGGCGGGGGGATGTTGGTGTCGGCCGACAAATCTTTGATCGACCACGCGCGCAAACTGGCGACCCAGGCACGGGAACCGGCGCATCATTATGAGCACGAAGAAATCGGGTATAACTACCGCCTGAGCAACGTGTTGGCGGGGATTGGCCGGGGACAACTGCAGGTGTTGGCCGAGCGTGTGGCGGCCTGCCGGCGCAATTTTGCATATTATGCGGCGGCTCTGGGTGATTGCCCGGGGTTAAGCTTTATGCCGGAAGCGGAGTGGGGCCGACACACCCGCTGGCTCACCACATGTACCATCGACCCGATGGCGTTTGGGGCGGACCGGGAGGCGGTGCGATTGGCGTTGGAAGCGGAGAATATTGAGTCACGGCCGTTGTGGAAACCGATGCATTTGCAGCCAGTTTTTGCCACTTATGAACGGGTTGGCGGTGAGACGGCGGAGGCTTTGTTTGCCGATGGGTTGTGTTTGCCTTCTGGAAGCAGCCTGACGGAAGCGGATCTGGCTCGCGTGGTGGCGGTGGTGCGGCAGGCAGCGGCATGAGCGAGGATGGATATCCGGAATGCCTGGGGTACAATGAACCCACACCATCTCGGGTCAAGATGGCTGATTGACTGACAAATCTCAGAATTTTACCACGGAGAGCGCAGAGGACGCGGAGGTTTTCTCTGGTACAAACTTCGCGTTCTTCGCGGTTAGATAAGTTTTGTCGGTCAATCAGGTCAGGATGGACAGATGGGACGCGGATGAACGCGGATGAACACGGATAAAAATATGATGCGGGTGCGAAAGCTGCGGATTTCATTCGTGGTGGCGGGGCGTTGTTCGTGAAATCGTCTGTGAAAATAGAACGCGGATGAACGCGGATGAACACGGATAAAAATATGCGGCGTCTGTGAATTCCGAGGATTTTCATTCGTGGTGGCGGGGGGTTGTTCGTGAAATCGTCTATGAAAATAGGACGCGGATGAACACGGATGAACACGGATAAAAATATGATGCGGGTGCGAAAGCTGCGGATTTCATTCGTGGTCGTTGGAGGGCCACTCATGTAGTCTCCCACGCAGAAAAGTGTAAGAAAACTCGTAACCATGGGGGATTAGGATCGAGGCATTGGGGGTGGACCTGCTGCCTCCCAATGCCTGAGGATTTTCAAACAGTAGACCACTTACCCTATTGCCAAACTTTGCAGCTCCCCTTATAAATAAAATGAAATTTGAAAGCTCCTGTTGAAACGCGCAACATAGAAGGAGAAGTAAGGAATATGTATCTAACAAATTTGCGAAACCGTCATTTCTTCTTGTTGGATGGACTGATCTTGTGCCTGACGCCGCTGCTGGCAATTTTACTGCGCCTGGACCGCATCGACGTGCCGCATGAGTTTTTGCACGGATTGTTGATTTATACGGCCGTCTCTCTGATTGTGCGCCTGGTCACCTTTTATCAACTGGGGCTGTACCGGCGTTTCTGGCAGTACGCCAGCATTGACGAACTAAGCCAGATCGTCAATGCCGTGTTGATCTCCACGCTGTTTGTCTGGTTATTGGTGACGGGCATCCGGGCGCTGCTGCCGGTGGCTTTGCCGCGTTCAATATTTGTGCTGGATGCTGTTCTGGCGCTGCTGTTTGTCGGCGGCAGCCGCTTCAGCGTCCGGCTGAGCGCGCAGCGGCGGCGGAAACAGACCAATGGGCATGGGCGGCGGGTTCTGGTTGTTGGGGCGGGGGACGCAGGCTCCATGCTGGTGCGGGAAATCCAGCACAATCCACAGCTTAACCTGAAGGCGGTTGGTTTTGTGGATGACGATGCGCGCAAACACCACATGCAAATTTTGGGCGTGCCGGTTTTGGGCGGGCAGCAGGCACTACCGCGGCTCATCACTGAGCATCAGATCGACCGGGTGATCATCGCAATGCCCTCAGCGCCGGGGCGGGCTATTCGCCAGGTGGCCACAACGTGCGAGAAATTGGGCGTCGAGACAAAGATTTTGCCGGGAATTTATGAACTGGTGGATGGGACCGTGACCGTCAAACAGTTACGCGATGTGGCGATTGAAGATTTGCTGCGCCGCGACCCTATTCAGACAGATATTGCGGCGGTGCGTGACCTGCTTGCCGGGCGGCGGGTTATGGTAACGGGGGGCGGCGGCTCGATTGGCAGCGAATTATGCCGCCAGATTCTGCGCTGCCAGCCCAAAGAGCTGGTGCTGCTGGGGCATGGGGAGAATTCAATCTTTGAGATCACCAACGAACTGCAGCGCCTGAGTAAACCGGAGACGAAGATTTCGGCCGTCATCGCCGACGTGCGATTTGCCGAGCGGATCCGGACTGTTTTTGAGCGGTTTCAACCGGAGATTGTTTTCCACACAGCGGCGCACAAACATGTGCCGTTGATGGAATTGAACCCGGCGGAAGCGATTACCAACAATGTGCTGGGCACACGCAATCTGGTGCAGGCGGCGGCGGCCGTCGGCACGGCCCATTTTGTGATGATCTCCACCGACAAGGCGGTTAATCCGACCAGCGTGATGGGCGCCAGCAAACGGACGGCGGAGCTGCTGGTGCACCAGACGGCGCGGCAGAGCGGCAAGGCATTTGTGGCGGTCCGTTTTGGTAATGTGCTGGGCAGCCGGGGCAGCGTGGTATTGACATTCCGCAAACAAATTGCCGCCGGCGGTCCGGTGACGGTGACCGACCCGGAGATGACACGTTTCTTTATGACCATTCCGGAAGCGGTGCAGTTGGTGCTGCAAGCGGCTGTGCTGGGCAAAGGGGGCGAGGTGTTTGTGCTGGATATGGGCGAGCCGGTGAAAATTGTGGACCTGGCGCGGGATTTAATTGAACTGTCCGGTCTGGAAGTGGGGCGAGACATTGACATCCAGTTTACGGGTACACGGCCCGGCGAGAAGCTGTATGAGGAGTTGTTTGTGCCGGGCGAGCAGTACCATCGCACCTGCCATGAAAAGATTTTTATTGCCGGGAATGCCAGCAGCTTTGTGCCGGTTGATCTGGATGAGAGCCTGAGCGGCCTGGCCGCTTCGGCGGCGCGCAGTGATGCGGAAGCGATTATTCGCGGGCTGCAAAACCTGATACCGGAGTATGAACCGATGCGCCCGGCGGTGACGGAAAAAGAGAAACCGGCGGCAAAGCCGGACAAATCGACGCCGCTGGCCGGAGAGGTTTTGACGCCGGGGTCGGTGCATGTGGGGTAGACGCCGCCGGCGCGGGGACGCGAATTTACCGTTGGCGTTTGTTGATTGTTGCGGCTGTGGCGGATAATCGGCCTCGTCCGCGCTAAGACCCCAAGGGTTTGAAGAAAACCCTTGGGGTCTGTTTGTAGATACCATGTGAGGATGGGCGATGAGAGGTTCTGAGGTTGCGCCGTGGCCAGATGTGGCGACGGCGCGTTTTGTTTTACAGCAGCTGACCGGGGGGACTCTACCTGAAAGCGGCGAGGCAAAATGGGAAGAGATGGGGATGGAGGCGAGGGCGCTGGCCGATTGGCTGACGGCGCATGGCCTGGGGCCGCTGGCTTATGCTCGCTGCCGCCGCGCGTGGCCGGCATTGGGCGCGGCGTTACAAGCGGATGTGGTGTCGGCGGTGGCCGAAAGCAGCTGGCAGCAGGCGAGCCTGAGCCGGCTCAAATCAGCTTTTGCGGCGGCGGGGCTGCCGCTGGTGCTGCTGAAAGGGGCGGCGCTGGGGGTTGGGGTGTACGACGAACCGGCGCAGCGCACGATGTCGGACGTGGACATCTGGGCGCCGGCCGGGGAGATGCCCGCGGTGGCGCGGGTGATGGGTGGACTGGGGTACCGATCGTCGATGAAGGCGGAACGGCCGCTGGCGCTGGA
>JAKQCM010000419.1 GCA_029559155.1 Chloroflexota bacterium | reverse complement strand
CCAACGCCGCATCATACTCTCCGCGCTGGAATTGGCGTAATCCTTCCTCTTTTAAACTTTCTGGCGTTGCTGCTGTAGTCATATGTCACCCTCAGATTACAAAAAATGGCAGCTAGATGCTGCCACTCAGATGTTTAAATTGTAACCCTCTTTGCGCCATCAGCCATTAGGAAATGGGTCATTGTCCGCAGCGGACACAGCGGTTAAAACGTGATGTCCAGGATACTTTCTGCAACCTGGCGCAGGCGCTGCACGTCCATCTCGCTCAGGATTTTGGCGGTGCCCATATACGTGACGTTGGTGGGGTTGGCCAGGAAGGTTTGCATGTCCGGGTCGAGTTCGCTGAAGATTTTTTGCAGGCGCTGTTCGGCTTCGTGGCGGCCGAGTGGGCCATGTTGGTCATCAACAAAGTAGGTGATGGGCACATCCAGTTGACGACTGATTTGCTCCAAATGGAGGTAGGGAACGGCCGTGTTCCCCGTTTCATACGCCGTTATAGTGGCTTCATCAACACCCAATATGTCGGCGAACTCTTTTTGGTTGTGGTGCGCCTGGAGGCGCAGCTGGCGCAACATCACGCCGATCACCCGGTGGCGCAGCGTGATCAGGCTTTTGTAATCAACCGGTCGCGGTTTCAGCAATTCATTTCGTCCCCAAAAGTAGCCCATGGGCACTTTTAGGAATAAGGCCAGCGCTTCCAGATCGGGCAGCGAGACCGGGTACTCGCCTGTTTCTACCTGCTGGTATGCTTCCGGCGACAGGCTTAGCACGGCGGCGCATTCGTCAGATTCACGACCGGCGTAGAGGCGGGCTTCACGGATTAAATTGCCAAGCATTTGGGCGCGGGTTGGATCCAGGTCGGTCATATCCTTGCTCTCCGAATGATTGCGTATCTGGCGGTTTGTTCGCCCTGACGCGAAATTGATGTTTGCTTCACATAACCATGAAGATATTAGCATAAATCAGGGCAAAACCAAAACGTAACCAGGGGCCAGATTTTACGTAATGGATTATAGTCTGGCCGGAACTTTGTCCGGCAAAAAAGGAGCCGATCATGTTTGAGTATAAATTTGTCCGTGTTGAGCTGCGTTTTTTCTCCGGTAATCCGGAATGGGACTATCACGAGATCATCGAGAAGTATGCGCTTGATGGCTGGCGGTTGGTGCAAATCTTTGCGCCGGGAACCGGTATTTATGGCAGCGCGCGCTACTTTGAGATTATTTTTGAGCGGGAATCGCAGAGGGAGAAAACGGCCGTCGAGCCGGTTTTTATCCCTGACAGGGCGACGAGGTGACGTTTGACAAGGTGACGGGTTTGTTAGACGGTGTATCGGTAAACCCGGTCGGTGGGCGCGGCCCCACCGACCGGGTTCTTTTTTTATGGGGTCACGCCGGCGGCGATCAGGGTGACGCCGCTGCCGTCCACCAGCCGCAGCCCCAACGGCCCGGAAGCGCCAGACGGCCGTTGTCCCAGCATCAGCCACGCCGGCCCCGGAACCAGGGTGACCGGCCATTCGTCGGCTAAAGTCCCGTTGACGTAGAGCTGGACTGTGCCGGGGGTAACGGCCGTGACCGCCGCCTCCATCTCCACCCCTTGCCACGTCTCCGCCAGGCGCAGCGCGCCATGCTCGTTGGCCGCCGAAAAGCCGTTGATGCCGCTCACCGCATACCAGCGCTCGGTCCAGTGGACCGTTTGCCCGGCGGCCAGGCTGGTATAGGTCCAGAAGTCGGCGGTGACGCCGCTGCTCCACATTTCCACGTAGGTGCTGTCGTCGTCGGTCCACAGGCCGGAGCCCAGCGTGGCCGGGCCGAAGAATTTGTGGCCGGGGATGACGGCTGGGTCCATGACGCGCAAAAGTCCCTGATCGACGGCGTGGTCGTAGATGCCGCTGTAACCGGCCAGGATATTGGGCGCAAAGAAGCCAATCCAGCCGTTCCAGGTGTGGTAGAGATTGAGGAAACGGCCGTTATATTCCGGCCAGCTGATCACGCTGTGTTCGCCGGGGATTTGTGGATCGCCGGTGGAGTGGATGACGATTTCGTCGGCGGGCAGGATGAATTCGACGGCGTCGGTGGCCTGGTTGTTGTCCAGGGCGATCATGGCGTTGAGCCAGTACTGATAATTGTGGGCGCTGGCGGTCTGGTTTTCTACCCAGGGTTCGATGGTCAGGTAGCTGTGCGCAGCGTCCAGGGTCAGGGTCACGCCGACGGTCATGCCGGTCTGGTCTTCCAGGTCGCTGAGAGCGATGGCGGCGGTGGTGGTGGTAACGGCCGTTTCCGCCAGCCAGGGGCGGTACTCGTTCAGGCCGTGTTCGTCGGTGGGAAAGGCCCACTCAATGCCGCCGGTGGCCAGCCACCAGCCGCGATGCCCCCAGGCGGTGGGCTTGAGGACCGGGTTGTTATAAAAAAGCTGCCGCCCGGTGGTTTTGTCCAGCCAGCGGTAGAGGCGGCCGCCTAATTCGGGCAGCACGGTAACGGCCGTGTACTCATTCTCCAGGGTGATGGCCTGAAACGGCCGTGCCACAATCGGCTTTTGGAAGACGCAGTCGTGGTTCAGGCGCGGGTACGGGTAGACAAAATCGCCGGGCAGGGTGGCAATCTGGCAGTCGGGATGATCATATTGGTAGGCGTTGATGGTGAGCGTGCCGGTGACGATGGTGGGCGCGCCGGGCGGCGGCGGCGTGGGCGCGGGATTGTGTTCGACGATGGGCAGATAGGCGCGCGGGGTTAATTCTTGCGCCAGCAGCAGTCCTAAAGTGGTAAAAATTACAAAAACCAGGGCAAACACCAGGACCATTCGTTTCATGTCAGGCTCCTTGGGCGCGCATCGGTCGGGGCACGACGCACCCGGCGGCGCGCTCAGTTTTATTATGGGACAATCGCCCTGTCTGTGTCTATTAAAAAGCCGCGAATACGGCCGTTTTGTGGCTTTGGTCATCTTGGTGCGGCTTCAGTTTCGGCATATGATTAGTCAATGTGGACTTTTAATGGCGTGGTTTTGGCAGATGGAGACGGAGGATTGGAGATTGGAGACTGGAGACTAGGTAACTTCAGTCTCCAGTCTCCAATCTCCAGTCTCAAGAGGTAATCATTGGACGAGATGACAGAAGGGGGGAAACGGCCGTTTCTTCCCCCCACCCGCCGCCGTAAACAATGGCAGCTTGGCCTGGGCCTGCTCATCAGCGTGGCCTTTTTGTGGCTGGCGCTGCGCAATATGCGCCTGGGCGACGTGTGGCAAAATTTGCGCGGGGCGAATTATGCCTGGCTGCTGCCTACCGTACTGGCCTACTTCGTCACCGTCGGGCTGCGCGCCTGGCGCTGGCAGGTGTTAATCGCGCCGCTCAAACGCGTCGCCTGGTGGCGCTTATACGGCATCGTGATGTTGGGCTACCTGGGCAACAACATTTACCCCTTCCGCATCGGCGAGCTGCTGCGCGTGCTGGCCCTGCACGAGATGGAAGACGTGCCGGTCAGCGGCGCGCTGGCCACACTGCTGGTGGAGCGGGTGTTCGACGGGCTGGCGGTGCTGGCGCTGGTATTTATCGCTCTGCCGCTGCTGGATTTGCCCGGTTTGCCGGTGCAGGCGCTGGTTGTCTCGTCTAGTGTGTTGTTTTTTGGGCTGCTGGCGCTGTTTGTGGCCCTGGCTTTGCAGCCGGAGCGGGCGCTGCGGCTGGCGACGTGGGCGGCGAACCGGTTTGTGCCGGGGCGCTGGCGGGAAAGTGTGTTGGGCGTGAGCGGCCGTTTTTTGCAAGGATTGGCGGCGTTAAGGAGCGGGCGGGGGGTAACGGCCGTACTCCTCATTTCTGTGCTCATCTGGCTGGTGGAGACGACCAAATACTGGTTTGTGATGCGCGCCTTCCCTTTCCAGGTCAGTTTTGTGGGGTTGATGTTGACCAACGGCGTGGTCAATCTGGCGACGATTTTGCCTTCTGCGCCCGGCTTTGTGGGCACGTTCGATTTGCCGATCATCGCCGTGCTGCGCTTTTTGGGTGTTGGCGAGGCGCTGGCCACGGCTTACACGGTCGTTGTCCACGCCACGTTCTGGCTGTCCAGCACGATTTTTGGCGTGGTTTATATGACGGCCGTCGGGCTGCGCTGGTCGGATTTGCGGGGAAGTAATTGGGACGCGGCTGAACGCGGCTGAACGCGGATTTTTTGTGTTGATTAGGCTTTGGGTTATGCTTGCCCCAGATTGGTCCAATCTGGAAGATTGGACCAATCTTACCTGAGGTAGAAGACTTTATGGAACCTGTATCAATTGTCATTCCCGCCTACAACGAAGAACATGGCCTGGGGCCGGTGCTGGAAGCGCTGTTGGCCGACATGGCCCAGGCGGGTGGGCCGTTTGAGGTGATTGAGGTGGATGATGGGTCGGGGGATGAAACGGCCGTTATCGCCGCCCAATACCCCGTCACCCTCCTGCGCCACCGGGTCAACAAGGGGTATGGCGCAGCCCTCAAAACCGGCATCCGCCACGCCCAGCACGACATCATCTGCATCACCGACGCCGACGGCACTTACCCCAACAGCCGCATTCCGCAGCTCGTCAATTTGCTCACCACCGAAGGCTACGACATGGTCGTCGGGGCGCGCATTGGCGAGAACGTGCAGATTCCGCTGGTGCGGCGGCCGGCCAAGTGGGCGCTGGGCCGCCTGGCCGCCTACGTCGCCAACGAACCCATCCCCGACCTGAATTCCGGCCTGCGCGTCTTCCGGCGGGAGGTGGCTCTGCGCTTTTTCAACATTTTGCCCAACCAATTTTCCTTCACCACCACCATCACCCTGGCCATGCTGACCAATCAATACCTGGTGCTGTATGTGCCCATCGATTATTTTGCGCGGGTGGGCAAATCAAAAATCCGCCCCATCCACGACACGATTAATTTTATGCAGTTGGTCTTGCGCATTGGCCTGTACTTTGCGCCGCTGAAGCTGTTCCTGCCCCTCAGCCTGTGGCTGCTGATTTTGGGCATCGCCTGGGGGTCGCTGACGCTGGCCGTCACCGGCCAGATCGCCGACATCAGCACGCTGGTCATCGTCATGACGGCCTTCCAGGTCTTTGTCATCGGCCTGCTGGCCGAGCTAATCAACCGGCGCATGCCCAATGATTACCGAGACTGAGGTGAAAGGCATATTGCAACGGCTGAAAATGATTGCGCAGCGGCTGAAAATGGTTCTACAACGGCTGAAAATGGTTCTGTAACGGCTGAAAATGGTTCTACAACGGCTGAAAACGATTGTGTAACGGCTGAAAATGGTTCTGTAACGGCTGAAAACGATTGTGTAACGGCTGAAAATGGTTCTGCAACGGCTGAAAATGGTTCTGCAACGGCTGAAAATGATTCTGCAATTTGTAGCCGCGGTATCCCTACCGCGCTCTGGGAAATACACGGCAGGGATGCCGCGGCTACGAGGCGTCAATTTCAAAACACTTATGCTGCAAAGTACAATGTTAGCACTTTTAAGAAATGGGACGCGGATTTTCACGGATGCGG
>JAKQCM010000413.1 GCA_029559155.1 Chloroflexota bacterium | reverse complement strand
AATGAATGGCGGCATTTCATTCCAATACCAATCATTAACATCCCACAACTCGCCTTCCGCGGGAGTGGTTTTGTTTATGGTAGGGTAGGGGTAGGTGCGGAAATGGGTGTCGCGCGGGCTAATCAGCGCCGCGCCGCCCTGTTGCGCCTGGGCATCGCTGCTGATTGTCAGGGTATAGGTTGTCGCCAATTCTAACGGCCGTGCCGGTTTAATCGTCAATATTTGTCCGGCATCGTCCCAGGCAAAGGTCAGGCCATCGACAGGGGCAGGGGAAAGGGAAACGGCCGTTTCCGTTGTTGCCGGGTCCATCGGCAGGTTAAAGGTAACGGTGATCACTGCTCCGGGGTCCAGATAGGGCGTGCTGCCGGGCGGAAACAGCAAGTCGTCCACCTTGGGCAAGGCGGTGCGGAAATGCCAGACGTAGTCGGAGGCCAGGATGGCTCCGGTGGTATCGGCCAGTCCGGCGGGAATCGTCACCTGGTAATTTGTGCCTGCCAGCAGGCCGTCGTTGGGCGTGAAGCGGTAGATGCTTGAGGAAAGCCATTCGCCCTGTCCGTCCACCGGCGGCTCGAATTGCAGCGGCTGCGGCAGCCCGGTTTGCTGCGCGCCGGTAACCAGGGAGGCTACGGGGCGATTGAAGATGACGGTAACGGCCGTATCCATTGCCACATTCCCCCCGCCATCCGGCATGACCTGGCTGACGGCCAGATAGCCGACCGTTTGCAGGGACAGTTCTACGTCTTCAGCCAGAGGGATGCCGGATTGGGAGACGGCCGTTTGGTCGATGCGTACTTTGTAGGTTTGCTGCCGTTCCCAGGATTGGAGCGGCGTATAAACCAGCGTATCTGGGCGGGGCCAGGCAAACTGGCCCGCCTGGGGCGCGGGGGAAATGGAGAAGGCAGCTTCAACGGCCGTGTGGTCCATCGGCTGGTCAAAGCGAATGGTCATCGCGCCATCGAGCAGCACGGTTTCGCCGGGCGCGGGACTGCTGTAAACCACCTGCGGCGGCCAGCCGATGGCTTCTGGGGTAGGCGTGGGTAATTCTGGCGTGGGTGTGGCGGAAAGAGGGGTGGTAACGGCCGGAAACGGCCGTTCCTCCTGCCGGCAGGCTGTCAGCCCAAGAAACAATGCGATTGTCAGGACAAATGAGAGCAAAAAAACATGGCGTACAGAACAATTCATTGGACCACCCCGGTGATTGAAATGACGAGACATTTGCACTATACACTGATTAAAATCCCCGGACAATATGCCGTATAGGAAGCGTCGAAAAATCGACACCTGAACAAATGGTTGGTGCTTAACTGATTTGACCAACCCTGCCGGGTTGTTACCATAAAAACTGCGTCAGGCGCGTTAATATCTGCAAATCAAGCAGGAAAAATTTAATTCATGGTATACAATTGAACATTCTTGTATTGTTTATAATAAATTCCCGGCTAGAAAAAATTTAACATGATCCCATCTAAACCTGTATCATCATCTAATCAACTTTCCTCTCCCAAAACCCCTGTGCCAATAAAATTGTTTTTGGGACAGAAGGCACGAAAACGTCTTCTCATAGGTCTTGTCGTTGGTTTGTCCTATTGGGTACTTGAATCGATTGTTATGTCTTTCTTTTATCAGGAGCAAACAGTTATCCAGCAAATACTCACCCCTTCAGCGCATGAAATTGGCCAAAGAGTATCTATCTTCGGGTTTGTGATCGTATTTGTGTTCAGTCTCCATCTCGTCATCAGCAAACGGGAACAAGCAGAGGAGCAGTTAGCGCGAAGTGAAATAAAGTATCGAACCCTCGTGGAAGGGGTCGATCACGCCATTTTTATCATCAACCGGGCAGGGACAATCGATTTTGCCAATAACGGGGCAGCTCGTTATCTGAATACGAAGCCAAACGCCATCATTGGCCTAACGATATGGGATGTTTTGCCGGAGAGCCTTGCGCACTCCTTGATGTCGGACATAGAAACAGTGCTGTCCCAAGATAAGTCTTTGATCGTGGAGCGGTGTTGGCAGCTGGAAAAACGGCAAATTTGGGTTGAATTTAACATTCAACCACTCAAAAATGGCTCTGTATCGGCCGATACCATCATTGGCACAGCACGAGATATTACAGATCGAAAGAAAACCGAGGTGGATTATCAACAGCGCAATCAAGAATTGGCCATCCTGAATACGATTGCGGCAACTGTTAACCAATCACTCGATTTGAGCCAAATCCTCGACAACGCCTTGAACGAAGTTTTGACGTTAGAAATGTTTGACAATGACGCCAAGGGGATGATTTTGCTGCTGAATGAGCAGTCTCATTCATTGTCCCTGGCTGCCCACCAGGGCGTCATGGACGATCATCCCTGTCTGCACCATTCAGTTAGAGTGGGTGAATGTCTGTGCGGCCTGGCAATTTTGCAGCAGCAGATTGTAATTTCTAAAGATAGTTCTAGCGATCCCCGCCATATGCGCCGTTGGCCTGGTATGCCCCAACACCAGGATATTTGTCTGCCGATTAAGGCTCGGGGCAAAGTTTTGGGCACATTAAATGTTCGCGTTCCCCTCCATCGTGAGATGGAAAAACGAGAGCTTGACTTGTTGAATGCCGTGACCGATCAGATGGGGGTGGCTATTGAAAATGCTCAATTATTTGAAGCTGTCAATCGACAGCGTGAACAAGTGCGCATTTTGGCCGCGCGTGTTTCCAATGCAGAGGAAGGAGAGCGCCGTCGGTTGGCGATTGAACTGCATGATCGTGTGGGCCAAAACCTGACGGCGATGGGTATAAATTTACATCTTATCCGTTCTGAAGTGCCCGAAACCAACCAGATTATGGCGCGCATTGAGGAATCATTTGTGCTGCTGGACTTGACGACCGATTCGATTCGGGAAGTTATGGCAGAACTCAGGCCGCCTATGTTTGATGATTATGGGCTGGTGGCTACGTTAAACTGGTATAGTGAGCAGTTAAGTATGCGTTCCGGGCTGGCAATCAGCATTCGCAGCCGGGATGTGACTCGTCATGTCGCGTCACCCAGTATTGAAATCGCGTTATTTCGCATTGCTCAGGAAGCATTGACCAATGTTGCCAAACATGCGGAGGCCGCCCATGTTGCCATCACGCTGGAAAAAGAAGGAAATTTGGTGCGCATGAGCATTGCTGACGATGGCAAGGGGTTTAATCCGTATTTGTTAGGCGAACCGGAAGAGGATCATGGGTGGGGACATCTCATCATGGCGGAGCGCGCCGAGGCTGTGGGTGGAAGCTGTCGGTTTGAGTCTCGACCTTTTTTTAATGGCACAAGAGTAATCGTGGAAGTACCGCAATGAGCATAAAAGTATTTTTGGCTGATGATCATAAAGTTGTTCGTGATGGGTTGCATTTGCTGCTGACCGCCGAGGCGGATATTGAGGTAGTCGGCGGCGCGTCTGATGGACTTGAGGCGGTTGATTTGGTGGCGCAGTTGCGACCTGATGTTGTGGTGATGGATATTGCCATGCCAGGTATGAATGGCATTGAAGCGATGGCGCAAATTTTACGGACGAATCCGGCGTCTAGAGTGATTATTCTTTCGATGCACGCGACCAAAGAATATATTTTTCAGGCGCTGCAAGCAGGCGCGCGAGGATATTTGCTCAAGGAATCGGCCGGAATTGAAGTTGTGAATGCGGTGCGTATGGTTCATCACGGGGGCAGTTATTTAAGCCCCAAGATTTCCAATCAGGTGATTGAAGGGTACGTCCGGCCAAAAGATGATGATGCCGATAGTGATCCATTGTCGGTGTTGAGTCCACGTGAGCGACAAATTTTCCGGCTTGTGGTGGAAGGAAAGTCGAGCGCGGAAATTGCCAAGATATTGTTTTTGTCGCCGAAAACGGTGGATACGTATCGTAGCCGCTTGATGCAGAAGTTGGGTGTGAGTGATTTGTTGTCGCTTTTTAAATTTGCCGTTCAGCACAAATTGATGCCTATGGATTCGTGATTTTTACTGTCCTGACAAGCAAGATCGAGATCTCCCTACAAACGGCCGTTACCATTCCTGACACGGCCGTTCTCCATTTCCCCACCTAAACAGACGAGAAACCCTGACCCGTCTTTAGGGTCTTTCCCCCCAAACGATAGTAAGCGTTCCCCGCGGTGAAATCACCTGCTTGGTGGTATCGTTCAGCATTGTGGATTTATTCACAAGATACTCGAGTAGGCGAGGCAACACAACGGCATGGGCTGGTTCAAAAAAAGACCAACAAAGCAAACTGATTCGCCAAAAAAGCCGCGCTGGTGGCGGCGTCCTATCACCCTCGATTTGAGTTTGCCCAAACATCGCTGGGCATTAGGTTTGGGCTTTTTGGCTACCGTGGTTTTCAGTACAGCATTCATTTACGCCAACTACCGGGTTTATGAATACACCGAGAGCGCCGAATTTTGCGGCGCTCTTTGTCATCCGATGGCCCCCCAAATGACGCGTTACGAGCATTCCGACCATGCGTCCGTGGCCTGTGTAGATTGCCATATTGGGCCGGGGACAACATTTTTCATTCGCTCCAAAATTGATGGTATCCGGCAAGTTTACGCAGTTTTAGCCGACACCTACAGCCGACCCATTAAAAGCCCGGTCCATAATTTGCGGCCGGCGCGCGAAACGTGCGAAACATGCCACACGCCCACGTCTTATGAAGACAATATCGTCAAAACAATTGTTCATTATGACAGTGATGAGGCCAATACAAAAGTTCAATCGACCCTCATCCTAAAAATGGGCGGCTGGGAGGCGGCAACAGGCGTTTCCGAAGGCATTCATTGGCACATTACCAACCCGGTTTACTATATTGCCGCCGATGAACAACGGCAGGTGATTTCCTGGGTGGGCGTCGAGCAGCCAGATGGCTCGATGACGGAGTATTTTGCCCGGGATATGTTGACAATGGCGCAGACCGATTTTGTCGAAGAGGCGTATGCCGCCGGAGAAGTACGGTTGATGGATTGTATCGACTGCCATAATCGGGCGGCCCATTATGTGCCGACGCCACAAGAATCGGTTGACGCGGCGATTGAAGACGGCCGTATCTCGCAAAACATCCCCTATATTCGGGGCAAAGCGGTGGAATTGCTCTCCACCTCCTTCACCAGCACCGAAGAAGCATACGCCGCCATTGAAGCCTTGGCCCTTACATACAACACCGATCGCGGCGACTCCCAGGCCAAGACGAATGCGGAATCGGATGCCGGTATCTACCGGGCATCAGAAACCCAATTAACGGCCGCGCTCCAAGAAATTCAGCAAATCTACAGCAGCGTCAATTTCCCGGAAATGGGTCTGGATTGGCAAACCAATCCCAACAATGAAAGACATACCCCTTCCCTCGGCTGTTTTCGCTGCCACGATGGCAAACACGTTAAGGCCGAATTAACGGGAACCGAAGTAGAAACGATCAGTGTGAAGTGTAACCAATGCCACACCGTTCCCATCGTGGGGCGCGGCGATACACTGCTGGTCGAGTCGCCGGTCATCGTGGGCGACATCCCCGAATCGCATGAAGATTTTAGTTGGACGATTGAGCACCGAAACGTGGAAGGGGCGGAAGAACAGGCCTGTTACCAATGTCATGGGCAGGGCTTCTGCAACAACGGCGTGTGCCACAATCTTTCCCACCCCCCGAACATGCTGTACACCCATGCTGATGAATATCGCAAACAGGGTGAACAGGTTTGTTATACCTGCCATCAAGACATCCTGTGCAGCCGTTGTCATCTGGGGGGAGTCATTAAAAACCCGTAACCATAAAGACCCAAGGGTTTGATGCCTCAATAATCCCAATTTTCAGGGATAAACCCTTGGAGGCCTTGAAAGATAAACCTGAACCATTACAAAAATCCGTAGAAACAACGAAGGAGAGCGCTTCCGCCTCACGCTTCGTTGCCCTTGGAATACCTATGAAAACATCTGGTTTGATACCAAATTCTCGCAAAGGGGATTTGATTTTAGAAAATTTAGTTTTGTGGGCGGCTTTGGCCGTCATCATCATGACGGTGGCTTTTGCCGGTTATTACTATTGGGATCGGTACATCCACATCGGCGATCAATCTCCACTGGAGCGTGGCGTTGGTTCGCTGGAGGAAGCTGTACGGACGAATCCGCAAGACCCCGAGGCGCGTCTGGCGCTGGCCCAATATTATCTGGACAATGGCGCTTATGGCGAGGCGGCCAGCCAGGCGCAGCAAGTTTTACGCGCTTTCCCGAACAATGAAGGGGCGTTGTTTGTGCAAGGTATTTCTCGGTTTCATTCTGGCGAGATTGAAACGGCCGTTCCTCCCCTGACACAATTCATCGAAATCCGCCGCCAGTCCCCGATGGCCGGAACAGACACGGCGTTGGAAACGGCGCTGTACTTCCTCGGGGCCAGCCACAACAGCCTGAACCAGCCGGCTCTGGCCATTCCTGCCTTAACCGAAGCCCTGACCATCAACAGCACCGACGCGGACGCCATGTACCAGCTGGGTCTGGCATATGCTCAGGATGGGCAACATGCCGCCGCCATCGAGCAATATCAAAACGCCATCCGCTTTGTGCCTGATTTTGTAGAAGTGTATGAAAACATGACCACAAGTTTTGAGGCGCTGGGGCAGCCGGAGCAGGCCAACTATGCCCGGGGTATGGTGGCGTTTTCCAGCCACGATTTTGTCAAGGCTCAGGGTTATTTGGAATCGGTCACGGCCGTTCAGCCAGATTTCGCCCCCGCATTTCTGGGTCTGGGTCTTGTCTATGAAAAATTAGGCGATTTACCGGCAGCCCAAACCAGCTTGCAGCGCGCTTTAGAGCTGGACCCGGAAAGCTTCCTGGCCAATCATTCCCTGGGCCGCGTACAGCAATCCCTAAGCGGACAATAACGAGTAATTCACCATGACCTCTACCGATAACCAACCTCCAACAGAAGCGACGGAAACGGCCGTATCCCCCACAAATAACCGCCGCCGCCGCCTTTTGGTTTTATTAACCACCTTATTATTGCTTTTTGCCGCCATTCTGGGTCTGTTCATCCGCTATATCAATCGCCCTGCGCCGCTGCCGGAATTATTGATCCCCGAATCAGAATTGGTTTATCCGCCCCATTACTTGTTTTCAATTTATGGCTTAGACCAACCGGTCGGGGTGACTCTGTCGCCCGATGGTTCGCGAATTTACGCCGCCGAAAGCGGTGGAGAGCGGATGGTGCGCATTTTCAACCGCGCCGGGGATGAAATTGACGCCTTTGCCCCGCCGCGCACGCGCCCTGGCGAACGCGCGCCGGTTTATCTGGCGATGGACAGCGCCCAACATCTCTACGTGACGGATCGATTGCAGCACGCAGTGTTTGTGTATGACCGGGACGGCCGTTACCTGGATGCTCTCATCGCCCCTGATCTGAGCATCAGTGAATACGTCGCGCAGCACATGGGCGGTTTGCAGCCCGATATGACCATTACTTACAACAATTTTTACAGCAACATCTATGTGCAAATTCCCGGTTCCAACGAGCAAACCTTGCCCACGCCGGTTTTCGACGACCCCTGGTCGCCGCTGGGAATCCGCATTAACGCCCAGGATAAAGCGTTTATCACCGACGCCAAAACCCAGACCAACCAGGTTCACGAATTTTCCCTGCCTGATGGCAACGATTTGATTGATTGGCATCAAGTAAACGCCACGGCCGTTCCCTTCGGCGCGACCGGCGAAGCAAACGGAGAGCTGCTTTACCCCAACTCAGCGGTTGCCGATTCGCGCGGGCGCATCTTTGTATCGGATGGGAATAACGGCCGTATTTCTGTCTGGGATGCTCAGGGGAATTTCTTGTTCAACTTTGGCGGCGGCAATGGCGAGGAATCGGTCAGTCTGCCACGGGGTATGGCTATAAACGGCCGTGATCACCTCTACGTTGTCGATGCTGTCGGTCAAAACATCAAAGTTTACGATGTTTCAGCCGACGAGCCGGCCTTCCTCTATACCTTTGGCGATTGGGGTCTGGATGATGGGCTGTTTAATTACCCCAACGATATAGCCATCGATGACAGCGGTCGCATCTATATCGCCGACCGTGAAAATCACCGTATACAGGTGTGGTCCTACTAAATCATGGTACCTGGCTCCTCTGGAAACCCCAAGGATTTTCCAAATCAGGTTCGATTTCCAGAGCGCTAAAAAACCCTTGAGGTTTAGGTACGGAAACATCAGTCACCAAGTTAACAACCGGTGTGGTTTGGCGCTTTTATTGAATATGCCCACTGGTTAGCAATCGTATTTTTCGAGGAGGATTACAATGAAACAATCTTTACTCATCGTTGTCATCGTATTGATGGTCGTGCTGGTGTTTACGGCCGTGCCCGCATCGGCGAACGGCGGCCCGCACGGCGGCTACACCGCCACCACCGACGGCTGCGCCGGCTGCCACCGCGCTCACACCGCGCCCGGTCCTAAGCTGGTTATCAACAATGGCACCTATGACCTTTGCATCACCTGCCACGGCTCCACCGGAACCGGCGCCGACACCAACGTCGACGACGGCTATTTCCTCTCGACGCGCAGCGTCAGCACCACCGGCACAGCCAACACACCCGACAATGCCCCGCTGCTCGGTGGCGGTTTTGTCAACTATCGCGGCGCAGGGGTCACCTCTTCTCACAATCCAACCGGCGTCACCGGCGCGGCCTGGGGCAATGGCGTAGCCCGCGGCGTCGTCGCTAACCTGGTGGGAGGCAACCTGTCCTGCGCCAGCTGCCATGATCCGCACGGGTCGGCCAACTACCGCATCCTGCGCGAAACAGTCAACGGCAACCCGGTCGCTGTGCAACAAGTAGACGAGGGTGGGGCGAAAGATTACGACACCGAACATTGGGGCGCGGGAACCAGTTCCCTATGCGCCGCTTGCCATGGCGCGTATCACCGCACAAACCCCGGCCAGGCCGACATCAACGACGGCGGAACGTATACCCACCGTGTCGATATGCCCTACAACTTCGGCGCCAACGCCAATCCGGAGATCGTCGGCATGGGCGGATTAACTCTGCCGTTGGCTGAATCCGGTTCCAACAACACCGTTGTCTGTATGACCTGCCATCTGCCCCATGGCAGCTCCGTGGCCATGGTTGGTCAGGCAAACGGCGGTCCCGGCGGCGGCGGCGCGCTGCCCGGCAACACAACTGCCACCGACAGCGCCCTGCTCAGGTTAGACAATCGCGGCGTCTGCGAAGTTTGCCACCAAAAGTAGTTCAACAGTTTGTCGCATTCCTGGGTAGAAGCCGTTTAGGCGGCCTCTACCCACAGTCTGCTCAAAGCCGCACACATGAAGGTACGCACACACATCATCGGGTTCATCATTGGTTTTTTGCTGGTTCTGGCGCTGCTGCCCCAACCAGCAGCTGCCAATGGCGGACCCCACGGCGATTACGCTCCCACAACTGATGCGTGTGCCGGCTGCCATCGCACCCATACCGCTCCGGCAACGGCCGTCCTGGTGAACACCGGTTCCGACTTGTGTTATACCTGCCATGGCACGGGCATGGGGGCGTCCACCGGGCGTATTATTTCCGCCCATGGCAATACCGATTTTGGCGCTCGCGCCGAAGCCCCCTTTGCGCTGCAATGCGCCCAATGCCACGATCCCCATGGCAGCCTCAATCTCCATCTTATCAAAACCCAGGTAGACCTGGCGGCCGGCCTCACGGCCGGTCCCGTCACTCTCACTGCGTCTAGCGGGCTTCATTCGTATGATGATGGGGTTAGCCCCATGAATACCCGTCTTTGTACCTCTTGCCACACCGACCCCAATAACCCCGGCTATCCGATGACCAATCATGTAGGCGGCGCCGGACATGCATCCGGGGATGATTTTTCGGCCTCGAATTGCATTTATTGCCACCCGCACAGCGCCGACCTGACGCAAAACAACGTAGATGGCTTTATGCCGGTCAATGGTTGCCTGGGCTGTCACCAGTTCCCCCAGGATAATGGCGACGGTATCCCCATTGGCGGGCGGCGCGCCATCATCCCTGAATTTGGCAAAACCAGTCATCATGCGCAGGGGGTGTTGGAGGAGGCAGACTGCCTTTCTTGCCATTACAATATCGACCATCAATCGGGTTATGTCAAGCTAAACAATGTGGATAACCCTGCGGGAGTGATCGTATTAAATGGTAATCCACGCACGGACCCGGCCGAGGCGGGCAAGCTGGAGCCGTTTTGCCTGGCCTGCCATGATGCCGATGGCGCAGCAGGATTGCCGCCGTTTACCGATGGCATGATGCCGCCAATCGTTGATGGAATGGATTGGAGTCTGGCGTCCCATCAAACCAATTACACCTGTTTTAGCTGCCATGACAATGGGCATGGTTCCAATAAAATTAAATTACTCGCTCCCTGGGACGCCGTCCCGGATGCTGGTTTTCCGGCGGACCCCATGCGGCAGGAGGAAGGGCAGTGTTATCAATGCCACGGCGCTGCCGGTCCGGCGCCTGTCAATGTTTTGGCTCATTTTGAGCGGTTTACCCACCATAACATCAGCGCATTGGAGCAGGGGGATGGCTCGCGGGTGGAATGCGTGAACTGCCACAATCCGCATACGGCCAATCCAACCCATCCGTTGGGGAATCCGGATGACAGAAGCAAATGGGTAGGCACAGACGGCAATTTTTGTTTGCGCTGCCACGATGGCGGCGCGCCGTTGGGCGTTGCTTTTCCGGCCAGTTCTCCGGGCACGGGGAACAATAAAATCACTTATCCGGGTACGACACATGAAACGCTGCTAGGCGGCTACAGCTGCCGTCACTGCCATGATGGGCATGGATCTAATTTCCGTTCGACGCTTTTAGCCCAGTACATTGTCACTGATTACAATCCGTCTACGGCTGGAGATGGCGATTATGCGATCTGCTGGACCTGCCACAATGAAAATTCGACCATGGGCAATGGGTCGCGGTTTGGGAATTTACATAACCTGCATGTACGTGGGGAAAGAGCGCCTTGCATAACCTGTCATGATGTCCATGCGCCCTATGATTCTGGGGAGCACGGCCTGATCAACTTTGAGTTTGCGGTGCGTAATGGCTTTGATTTTAGTTATCGGCCGGGCTACAACGCCAGCATGGCCTATCAAATTAACGCGGCCGGCAATCAGGGATCGTGTTATCTTTCCTGCCATGGCAAAAATCACAACCCGGAATCTTATACCCGGCGGTCTGTGACGCCGGTTATCAATTGCACTGCTTGCCATCCGGGCGGGCCGCCGATAGCCATCCCCAGACTGACGTTCTTGCCCACGCCAACGATGACGGTGACGCCAACCGTGACGGTGACATCGACTGTAACATTGACGCCGACTGTGACGATGACTCCCACAGCGACACCGACTATAACGGCGACGGATACCCTGACAAATTCTGTGCCTGTGATCACTGTGACGGGCACGATTACGGTGATTCGTATGACCCCGACGCCGACAATTGGCTGGTCGCCAACGCCGACAGCGACGCCTCCGCTGCCGACGGAAACGGCCGTTCCGCAGCCAACCTCTACGCCTACCCCAACGGCCGTGCTGCCAACGGCCGTGTTCACCCCAACGGTTACCGCGACCGACATTCCCACACCAAATCCCTGACGTATCCGTCTGTACAACAGCCGCCCAACCCTCGTTTGCTCCCGCAAGCAGCAGGGCGATTGCATATTCAACTTTGCGGTCGTTCCACCAGATGCTAAAGCATCTGGCTACCAAACAACGCCCCGTAAACGGGGCTTTAAGCCGGTTTTAACCGGCGTTGT
>JAKQCM010000411.1 GCA_029559155.1 Chloroflexota bacterium | reverse complement strand
ATCTTCAAGTCTCTAGTCTCCAATCTCCAATCTCCAATCTCCAATCTCTCTTTATGCGCCATGCTAGACCTACACGCCATCCAAAAATCATTTGATGATACGGCCGTTCTCCGTTCTATCTCGCTTTCCGTGGCGGCGGGGGAGATTGTGGCCCTGCTGGGGCCGAGCGGCTGCGGCAAGACGACGCTGCTGCGCATCATCGCCGGGCTGGAGACGGCCGACGGCGGCGAAGTGCTGCTGGACGGGGAAGACGTAACGGCCGTACCCGTGCACCGGCGCGGCTTCGGCATGGTCTTTCAGGATTACGCCCTCTTCCCCCACAAAAACGTCGGCGAGAACGTCGTGTTTGGCCTGCGCATGCAGCAGTGGCCGCCGGAAAAGGTAAACGGCCGTGCCGCGCAAGTGTTGGAACTCGTCGGGCTGGCCGGCTTTGCCGAACGCGCCATCCACGAATTGTCCGGGGGGGAACAGCAACGTGTGGCCTTGGCCCGCGCCCTGGCTCCCGCGCCGCGCCTGCTGCTGCTGGATGAGCCGCTGGGCGCACTGGACCGCGCCCTGCGCGAGCGCCTGATGCTGGATTTGCGCGCCATCTTGAAGCAGGCCGGCGGCGTGGTGGGGCGGCCAGAGGGGATAACGGCCGTCTACGTCACCCACGACCAGGCCGAAGCCTTCGCCATCGCCGACCGCGTCGTCGTCATGAACGCCGGGCGCGTGGAGCAGATTGGCCGTCCCACCGACCTCTATGCCCGGCCTGCCTCCCAATTTGTGGCCCGTTTCCTGGGCATGGAAAACATTGTGCCCGCCAAACTCCTCGGCGACCAGCCGCCGCGCGCCCGCACGCCTCTCGGGCCGCTGGTGTGCGCAGACCTGCCGGGCAGCTTGCCTGCCGAAGCCGCGATCAACCTGCTGATCCGGCCGGAAGCGGCGCGGTTTACAACGGCCGATGACGCGGGCGAGAATGTGGTACACGGCCGTCTCGCTGACGTGTCGTTTCGTGGGCGTTACCAGATTGCGACGATTGTGGTGACGGTGGGGGAAACGGCCGTGTCCCTGAAACTGGAATTCGACACGACCGATGCGCTGCCGGAGATCGGCCAGCCGGCCAGCCTGCGGCTGAATCCGCAGGCCATTATTGTATTGCCCTGAAGGGTGAAGCAGCGGGCAAATTGGGTGTGGAAACGGCCGTAACCTACCACTCTCCATGTTCGTTACGATGCGTTACGGCCTTAGAATTGCTTCGGCGACAACCTTCGCCAGGCGTTCCAAACTCGGCGGCTTGCTCAACCAGCCAACCGCGCCAAGCGCTACAATCTCTTGCCTCTCCTCGTCCATCGGATGGCCCGTTATAATAACCACCTTATTTGTCAGACCTGCCCGGCGCATGGCCAGCAGCAGTTCCTTCCCGCCCATTTCCGGCATAACCAGATCGCACAAAATCAAGTCAATCTCGTCTCGGTAATTGGTCAAAATTTGCATGGCCTCCAGGCCATTTTTGGCGCTCCGCGTCTGATATTGCAGTTCCCGCAAAATAGTCACCGTCACGTCACACAATACCGGGTTGTCTTCAACGACCAGAATCGTCTCCCCATGTCCCAACGGCAAATCAACGGCATGGACCAGCGTTTGTGGGGGTTCGCTCACAGGCAAGGCGGGCAAGTAAATATCAAATATCGCACCTTTGCCAATCTCCGACGAGACTTCAATCTCGCCTTTGTGTTGTTTGACAATGCCAAACACCTGGGCCAGGCCTAATCCGGCTCCCTTACTCCGATCTTTGGTGGAATAAAAAGGCTCGAAGATGTGTGGAATAATTTGGGGGTCAATGCCTGAGCCGGTATCTTGCACAGAGATGCGCACCAAATCTGATTGGGTCTCGTCTTGCAGCAGTCGCCGGGCTAACTGCGACAAACGAGGCGCGTTGGGCCTTTGCTTGCTAAGGTGATCTAACCGGATCAGCAACTTGCCGCCTTGAGGCATGGCATCTCGGGCGTTAACGGCTAGGTTCATCACAACCTGCTGCAAGTGCGTGGGATCAGCATTCACAAAATAATCGCCGCCATCGAAACTCAGGGTTATGGTGATATTCTCCGGCAGAGTTCGCTCGAATAATTTGACCCATTTCCTTAAAAAAGGGATGAGATCTATCGGATGACGCTGCATGACCGAACGCCGGCCAAAATCCAAAATCTGTTGGATTAGGTCGCTGGCGCGAACCGTTTGGTCCAGGATGATGGCAAAGCGTTCACGAGCGTCTGTGGGAATGCGGCTGTCGCGCAGGAGCAGATCGGTATACAAACTGATAACGGCCATAATGTTATTAAAATCGTGGGCGATGCCGGCGGCGAGCTGGCCTACGGAGGCCAGGCGTTCTTGTTGTTGAGCGCGTTGTTGGATTTCTTTTTCTTCTGTGGCATCGTGGATGACGATAACCCAACCGGAGAGTTTGCCGCTGTCTTTCAGGGGGTTGGCGATCAGTTCAAAATTTCGCTGCTGCCAATCCAGTGGGCGGCGTAAACCGGTCTGGGGCTGAGCGAAGAGGCTGCGCAGCGGTTCGTCACCCAACTTGTGCAAGATGTCACCGATTCTTACGCCGTCGGCGAGGACGGCCAGGTTTTGGGTGGCGGCGGGGTTGGTTAGGAGGATACGGCCGTGCAAATCAATGACCAGCACCCCTTCTGGCACACTCTCCATCACCAATTGCAATTGGTGCGCCTGCTGCTGAAGCTGCAAGGTTAACTGTTTTTGGATATTTTCCGCCTGTTTGCGTTCGGTGATGTCTGTAAAGGTCGCCACAGCCCCGATCACTTCCTGATGGCTGTTCAGGATAGATCTGGAGTTGATGGAAATGATCGCCCGTTTGCCTGCGCCAACGTGGATGCTCATCATCGTGTCGTCGACCGCCTTACCGGTTCGCAAGGTAATCATGGCCGGGTGATCTTCCGGCGCGAGAGGCTGATCGTTTTCATCCAACGCCTGCCATTGAGGATCAAAAAGATATTGGCCCAAAAGCTGATTCTCGGTTAAGCCTAAAATCTCGGCGGCAGACCGGTTGCCCATGATGATTTTGCCGCTCTTGTCTTGCAAGACCAGGCCTTCGCTTAACGCGCTGACCACAGATTTATAGCGCGCTTCGCTTTGTTTTAAGGCTTCTTCAGATTCTTTGCGTCTGGTTATATCTTCTACAATGCCCACAAGACGCACAAAGCCTGTTTCTTCATCCTTTTCGGTAATTCTGCCGATGTCATGAAACCATTTGTATTCCCCGGTGACCGTTTTCAGGCGGCTTTCGACTTCGTAGGTGTCGGCCGCGCCTCGGAGATGAGCGCCCATCGCCTGGAGGGTCTTTTCATAATCATCCGGATGCAGCAGCGCCGTAAAATCTTCAAACGTTCGGAACATGGATGGCGCATACCCCAACATTTCGGTTTTACGATCATCAAAGACTACCTCGCCAGACGGCAGTTCCATTTCCCACCAGGCGATATTGCCGGTGCGCAGCCCTGTTTCCAGACGATCGGTCAATCGTTTTTGAATTTCATGGGCTAGTTTGCGTTCGGTAATGTCGTAGGCTACGCATTCCACGGCGCTTTCTTCACGGTTCAGACGAAACGAGGCTTCTGACCAGAAAGGCGCGCCGCTTTTATTGCGCGAACGCAGTTCAATTCTGTCGATGCGGCCTTTTTCGTGTAATTCCTGGAGGATTTTTTCCCAGTCAGACGAATCGACAAATTGGGCATAGCTTGTGGATTCTGCGGTGAAGGCGTCGAGGGATGGATAACCAAACAGGCGCGCGGCGGCGCTGTTGGCGGCGAGGATTTTGCCGGTGTGTACGGCCGTTTTAAACAACGCCACCAGGGCATTATTAAACAAATTCCGATATTCCTCCTCGCTCTTCTGCAAGGCTTCAGCGGTCTGTCTTTGTTCAGTAATATCCGTGGCAAAGATGGCGGCTCGGGTTACGGTTTTGTTGTCTTTAGCAAATATCGGGTAAACATGATTCGACAAATGTCTCCCATTCCGCGTATCGATAAAATGCGCCGGAATGCCGGTTTGAAAAACACGATCGATTTGCGCTTTTCTGGATTCTGCAAGTTGTGGCGGCAATTTGGAATAGATATTAACGCCCAGCAGATCGTCTGGTGTACTGTTAAACCGGCGCGCGCCGCTGTCGTTGATCTTTAATAAATACCCTTCCGGATCGACAAGGGCGACGGAATCAGTCGGCGCGTTTAATAATGCGGTCAGGTCCGCCCCGCTAGCCTCCAGGTCTTCTTCCGTTTGTTTACGGTGGGTGATGTCGCGGTTAATGGCCAAAACGTTGGTCGGACGGCCGTCTCGATCTCTCACCAGGTTGACCGATGAAAGCACGTTCAATTTGGAGCCGTTCTTATGATGCTGAATGGCCTCGCCTCGCCAGGTTCCCTCAGCCAAGAATTGAGAAATGACCGCCTCATTACTGGCGTTAATAAAAAATGTGGGAATCATTTCCCCCATTCGTTTTCCAACAACTTCTTCGGCCGTCCAGCCATACATAGACTCTGCCGCCTGATTCAGGCTCTGAATAATAAATTCCAAATCCGTGGTGATTACTGCATCCGAAATGGCGTCTAATAAGACGGCCTTGTATTGCAGTTCCTCCTCAGTTCGCTTGCGCTCGGTAATATCCAGTGTGAACCCGTCATAATAACTGATCGCCCCGGCATCGTCGTACACACATTTGGCGAAAATGCTCATCCACCGCAGCTCGCCATTCTGACGTCTGTAGCGAATGGTGTGTCCGTTTAAATGTCCATGTTGGGCAAATAAAATCTTAACTTCTTCACGGTCGACCGGATCGGCGTACAGGGTAGAGATGTTTTTTACGCCATGGATCATCTCTTCAGGCGAATTAAACCCGGCCATCTGAACAAACGCCGGGTTTACCAGACGGTATTGGCCATCTGGCGTGGATTGGAAGATGCCTACCGGCAAATTTTCAAACAAGCCTCGGTATTTTTCTTCGGTCAGCTCCAATGCGGCATTTCTTGCTCGCAGTTGGTTCAATTCAGCGATTAATTGCGACCTGGTCTTCTCGTTATCGTCCACGGTTCCTCGCCTCTTTTACAAACCTATTGGTTCGGTTACAGCAGCACAAGCCCGTTTATTTTCTACACGATAAGGATAACTCTCAAACTGAAAACTCAATGATTCGTTCTGACGCGCCCTCATCAGTCATTTTGTTGCCTACCCCTTGTATCGCTCTTTGACATCTACGGCCGTTACGTACCGCATGGCCGTCTGAGCGCTTGTCCAGCCAAACCAGGCCATCAACTCGTCAACGCTGTAATCCAGGCGAGCCATCTTTGTGGCGCAGGTGTGGCGGCAGTCATGGGCCGACAATTTTTTAGGTAAACTGAATTGTTTGCCCAGCCAGGCAACTCGCTCGCTGAGGCGCACCCGGTTTAGCCCTTCGGCTAACAATTGTCCCCCTTCGCCGTTTTTCAGCAGGCGAGTAGTGGCCACGATCAGCGGCCCATCCGGCATCAGGGCGGGAGGATAAAGTACGCCAATGTAATAGGCAGCGAGTTTCACGGTGTCTGGCGTCAATTTATGGGTAGTCCATTCATGGGGCGTACCTTTGACTTTGGGTCGGTAGAAGCGCATCTCGCCGCTGACCAGGTCTATGTCACCGGCTTTTAGCAGCGCGACTTCGCTGGCGCGCAAGCCATGGTTTAACAGCAAACACATAAGCAGTGCGTCCCGATAAGCCTGGGGAGATCGGTTGCGCGGTTGTTTGAGAGCCACGGCCGTTTCCTCATCCAACAACGTCGCTTTTTGTTTCTTGGTCGAGCGGCGGGTCACTACCACACTGCGCCGGCGGGCCTCCGGTTTGTAGGCATAAGTCACTTCGTCGATCCGCGTTTGTTCCCGC
>JAKQCM010000402.1 GCA_029559155.1 Chloroflexota bacterium | reverse complement strand
CCAACGCGCCAACCGCTACGGAAACGGCCGTGCCCACCGAAACCACCACCCCGCAACCCACCTTCACGCCGCCCGCTCTCCCTTTCACTTCCAACGACGACCATTACTGGCTCCAACGCCCCATCGCCGAAGGCGGCACAGTCTGGACAGACAAATCCTACCCTTACGGCAGCACACGAGGCGGAACCCTTAGCCCCCACCACGGCGTCGAATTCTACGTGCCCACAGGCACAGAAGTTCTCGCCGCCGCCAGCGGAACCGTCATCGTCGCCGGCGACGACCTCAGTCTGGCTTATGGGCCGCAAACCAATTTTTATGGCAATCTGGTGGTGATTCAACTGGATTCATCGCTGGATGGAGAGGCGGTTTACAACCTCTACGGCCATCTGTCCAAAATTCTGGTTGTGGAAGGCCAAAAAGTCAACGCCCTCGACCCCATCGCCCAGTCAGGCGCAACCGGCGTCGCCGATGGTCCTCACCTGCACTTTGAAGTGCGCCTGGGAACCAACAGCTACGACAACACCCGCAACCCGCTGCTGTGGCTTTACCCCTTCCCCGATTTTGGCGCAGTCGCCGGGCGCATTACCCGTCAAAATGGCTCCCTGGTAGAAGAAGCGCCCATCTCGCTGCGCCGCATCGACGCCGAATCACGCTATCTGGCCACCACTTCCTATGCCGGCACAACCGTCAACCCCGATGACCACTGGCAGGAAAATTTTGCCCTCGACGACGTGCCCGCCGGTTATTATGAAATTACCGTCGGCAGCGGCAAAACCAAAGTCACCCAAGAATTGTGGGTTTTCCCCTATCGCACCAGTTTTGTAGAAATAGAGATTAGCGACTAGAGACCGGAGACTATTGCAATCTCCAATCTCCAGTCTCCAATCTCCAATCTCCCACCGCCCTAGTCCAACCGATGGAGCCCCAGTTGCATCGCTACAATGCGGTCCAACCATCTATCCGGCAGCCAGCGGGGGAGAAGCCAGCCTGATAATTTTTTACGGGGAACAGGGTAACGCGTTTTTGGCTGCTCCTTTTCCAGGGCGGCGATGATGATGTTGCTCACCTTTTCCACGGGAATGGCCGATGCGCGCCGTTCGGCGACCGATTCTGCCTGCATCCGGGCGATGATGTCGCCATATGGCGTATCTTGGTACTGCGCCGCGCCTTCGCTGGCTTTGTCGATGATCGGCGTGCTGGTTGTGCCCGGTTCCACGACGATGACGTCGATGCCATACACCAGCAACTCGCGGCGCAGGGCGTCGGAGAGCGCTTCCAGGGCATGTTTGGATGCAGCATACGCGCCAAAAAACGGGTACGAAATCCGGCCGCTGACAGAGCTGACGTTGACGATACGGCCGTGTGGCTCCGGCGCGCCAGGGCGGGCGCCCAACAGCGGTAAAAACTGCTGTGTCACATCCAGCAAGCCGAACAAATTCACCTCAAACTGCCGACGGAAATCCTCCAGAGGCATGTGCATGAGCGGGCCAAGGGTGGAGATGCCCGCGTTATTGACCAATCCGGCCAGGTTTTGCTCCCCCAGTGCGGCCTGAACGAGGGAAACGGCCGTTTCCACCCCCGCATGGTCGCTCACATCAAACACCAGCGGCGTAAACCGCTCACCTAACTCTGCCCGCACCCGGTCGGCGTCGGCTTGTTTGCGCACGCTGCCATAAACCCGATAGCCATAGGCCACAAGCTGCGCCGCTGTGGCGTAACCAATTCCCGTAGAAACGCCGGTAATAACGACTGATTTTGTCACGTGGTAATCCTCCGAATCTGTCCCATCGGCGACACATCGTAACCGGGGAGGGCGGCGACGGCCGTTTTAAACCCATCATCGGCCAACAGCGCCAACAGCGGCTGCAACAAATCGCTCTCATACACCGCGCCCGGTAAAACCAGGTCATACTGCTCATGGGTCAGCGGCACAAAATCAAGCTGCAACGCCCGCGCCGCCGCGCGAATGCCCAGCCCGGCATCGGCCGTGCCGGAAGCCACAGCCGCCGCCACCGCCAGATGGGTATACTCTTCGTGGTCATAACCGGCCACCTCTGCCGCCTGAATGCCTCGACGACCCAATTCATAATCCAACAGCACGCGCGTCCCTGCGCCACGCTGCCGGTTGACAATACGTATGTCGCCGCCGCCTGCGTCGGCCCAATCGGCCAGACCGCGCGGATTGCCGGGCGGCACAATCCAACCTTGCTCCCGCCCGACCAACGTCACCAGGACAATGTCCTGACCGGGCAAATAGCGGCGCACGTAGCTTTCGTTATAGATGCCGGTGTCGGGGTCGAGCAGATGGCAGCCGCCAAAATGGGCTTCGCCGCGCCGCAGGGCCATCAAACCGCCCAAACTGCCCACGTTGGCCGAGGCCAGACGCAGCCCGCTGCCTTTTTCGGCCAAAAATTGGGCCAGCAAGTCGAGCGTCAGGTCGTGGCTGCCGATGGCTACCAGCGTGCGCTCGATCTCGCGCGGCGTGCGGTAAAGGTGGATGGTCACGTTGGTTCCGGCTTCCAATCCTTCGCTGAACCGCGGCACGTGGAGCAGTCCATCGGCCCGCACCAGGGAAGTGATGACGCCCGCGCCGCGATTCATGGGAGTTGCCATCACCTTGTCGCCCACTTTGCCCACCGCCACACGCACAAAATCGTCATCGCCGGTGGGCGAATTGAGCTTGCGCGTAAGGGTGGCGCTCATGGTGGGCGGCTCATAGGGCGGCTGGCCTTGCCAGCGAGCCAGCAGCGGCTCGACAAAAATCTCGCCGGTGAGCGCGGCGCTGACCGGATAGCCGGGCACGCCGATGATGGGGACCGGTGGGTGGGGAGCGGGGAGTGCGGAGTGCGGAGTGCGGAGTGCGGAGTGGGGATCGATGAGGCCAAGGATGACGGGATGGCCGGGGCGGACGGCGACGCCGTGGACGAGCAGTTGGCCGAGGTCGGCGACGACGTGGGCGGTATAATCTTCGCTGCCGGCGGAGGAGCCGGCGTTGAGGAGGATGAGGTCGTGGGTTTGGGCGGCCTGGGTGACGGCCGTTTTGATAGCCACAAAATCATCGGCGACAATGGGCCAGCGGGTAGGCAGCCCACCCCAGTCGGCCACCTGGGCGGCCAGGACCAGGCTGTTATATTCGATAATTTGGCCGGGAGCGATGCCCTGGGCCACGGCCGTTTCGCCCGACACCAATTCTGAACCGGTGGGAATGATGGCTACAGACGGCCGTTTGTACACAGACACAGTGGCATGGCCGGAACCGGCCAATGCGCCCAGGTCAACCGGGCGCAGTTTGTGGTTGGCCGGCAGCACCAGTTCTGTGGCGACCATATCTTCACCCATGGGGCGCACATGATGCCAGGGCGGCAGGGCCGCGCGAATTTCAATGCCTGACCCATCCTCGGCGCTGACGGTCTGGGTGTGTTCGATCATCACCACCGCATTGGCCCAGGATGGCAGGGGGTGGCCGGTGTTGACAGCCTGCGCCGGTCGGCGGGAACGCTCGGCTTCTTCCGGGCTTGTGACCAGCGTGAAGTGGAGCGGGTTGGTTTCGGTGGCTCCGGCCGTGTCTTGCGCGCGGAGGGCATAGCCATCCATGGCGCTGGCGTGATAGTGGGGGGCGGAGAGTTTGGCCCAAACGGCCGTGGCGGTGATACGGCCGTTGGCTTCAGCAATCGGCACAACCTCGGCCGCCAGCGGCCCCCACAATCCCGCCTCAACCAGGGCTGTTTGCAAAACCTTTTGCGCTTCAGTTAACGGGATATCTTCCAGATAGACGTGTCGTTTCATAGTTGCCCCACTACCCAAAACTGCATCCAAACTCACTCAAAAACCAAAGACTTTTGTGGCCGTACCCCCTTCCCCCACCACCTTGCAAATCGTTCGGGTATTGGCCGCAAAAACCAAACAAAAAAGCAGAAGGCCAAAAGCAGATTTCTTTCTGCCTTCTTCCTTCTGCTTTCATTCCTATTCATGGGTCATGAAGGATTCGAACCTTCGACCAATGGATTAAAAGTCCACTGCTCTGCCAGCTGAGCTAATGACCCAACGAGCGAGGATTATAGCCCCGCCTCGTGCCAATTGCAAGAAAGAAATCTCTTAAGCGCCTCATCTTATAATTTCGTGATAGATATTGTCCTCGGTTGCAACACCCTTGGCGCTCGTCTATAATCTTTGATTGAAATCCCGGGTACAAGTACCCTTTAGGTTGATAATTTATGGCCGTTGCAGAATCTGGCTCATCTACATCACATCCAATACCCCAAAGACTCCCTGAAACCGAGTTGCGTCAGCCCACCGAAACAATCGTTCGCGAAATCATTGAAACGCTGCTGCTAACTTTTTTCATCTTTTGGCTGGTCAACAGTTTAATCGGGCGTTACCGCATCGAGGGCAGCAGCATGAACCCTACTTTGCAAAATGGGCAGTACCTCATCATCAACAACATCAGCTACTATCTAAACAACCCGCAGCACGGTGATGTGATCGTGTTCCATCATCCAAAGAGTGATCTCAATCTGATCAAGCGGGTGATTGGCGTGCCGGGCGATGAAGTTGAAATCCGCAATCAACAGGTGATCGTCAACGGGGTTGTGCTGAATGAACCCTACATCAAGGATGAGCCTCAATACACCTACAGTGGCGTGGTGCCGGAAGGGGAGTATTTTGTTCTGGGGGACAACCGTAACAATTCGAGCGACTCTCATTCCTGGTCTTTTTTGCCGAAGGAAAATATCGTTGGCAAAGCAATGGTTGTCTATTGGCCGCCCAGCGATTGGGAAACCGTGCCGCACTATGGATTCCAAAATGACAATTGAACCGCAAGTCCAGACCTGTGAACTCTGCCGGATTGGTCGTTGCCAACCAACAAAAGCGCCGTTTATCTACTGGGTAGATAAACACGTCATGGTGTTGCCCAACGCTCCTGCTTATTCTTGTGATATTTGTGGCCAATTGCAGTATGACGAGGATTTTTTGGACTCGATGGATATTCTTTTGCAAGAATTGGAGGTTGGCTTGCCGCTGGAAAGGCAGCCTTCACGGGCGGTTGCATCTGAAAAGGCCGCCCAATGGCATCCAACACGGAGCCGTTAGGGGACACGGCCGTTTCCGCCACCATCTTCCCCCGCCGCCAATTCCAGTACACATTTTGTAACAAACGCTTTCGCGTAACCCAAAACAGAATCAACGTGTCAGAAAAAACAGCCAGAAGATAGTATGACACCCGCAACTGAAACAAAACGAACCCAGTTCAAAGCATTTATCGAAAAAGTAATAGCCGAAGAAGACGCTGTACGCGGCGTGGTGGGTATTGGCAGCCTGGCTTCGGGTCACATGCGCCCGGAATCGGATATTGACGCCATCATCTTTTTAGATCCGTTCGATTTATACATCGTGCCGGCGGAAGCGATATGGCAGCCAGAGGAAGACACGTTTTACAGCATCTTCGACGGCCGTCACCAGGCCAACGGCTTGCAGGTAGACTTTTTGCGGCTGCCGTACAAACAATGGGCCGAGCCAGACTTCATCTGGCCGGAAGAACGCCGCGCCGAACTGAGCGGCGGCTGGATAACCCACGACCCCTCCGGCGAAATTACCCAATTGATCGCCCAAAAAACCGCTTACAATGACACCGTGCGCTTAAGCAGGCTGGACGAAGCGATAGTCTGGCTGGATGAACTGCTCGGAGAAGACACGCCGGCCAACGTCTGGCACACATTGGGACCGGTGATAGCCTACGACCGGCTGCAAGCGGCGTATCGCAATCTGGTAGATGCCTTGTTTGCTTATAATCGGCAGTGGCGCATTTGGCGCAATCGGGAAATGGGGCATTTGCTCCGGCTGGATTGGCTGCCGCCTGATTTCGAAACGCGCGTATTAACGGCCGTCACGCCCCCCAACTTAACCTACGACGGATATCTGGCACGCACGGCCGTGCTGCGCAGCCTCTACGCCGATCTATTAACCCAACTCGTCGCTAACGGTGACTATTCCCAGGTTCCGGTTGATCAGGCATTTATGCGCCTACACGAAGAGCCAGGACGTTCCTGGAACATCGACGAATGGAATAAGTTCCGAAATGCCCGAAAATTGTAATTTTTTGTTATCATAGGGTCATGAGGTCCGTTATCTAGCACGAAGGAGGATCCATGGGCAGTACGCACTTTGGTAGAAATCAACTCATCAATGTCGATCTGTTTACAGACGCTTATCGTGTGACTGGGCACGTCATGGTTGGAACTGGCGGCATCCATGCCGAGCTGGCAAACCCCAATTCAGATTTTTTGGAGTTACAAGACGCCTACATCTCCCGAATACATTTGCCCGGCGAGATCATTTCCCACTACAAAGTAGCCGCGTTCCGCAAAGACAATATCAACTTCATTGTGTTACAAGACCGGCGGGAAGGAATTCCGGTTGGCACGCAGCACGGCCGTTCCGTTTTCACGCGCGGCCGCCCCATCAGCATATTTCTCACCGTCCCATCCTTCGAAATCGCCGGTGAAATTATGCACGATGGCAAACTCGCTCCCAGAGAAATCCTCGTTCAATCTATTGGCCGCTTCCTCCTTGTCTTTTCGGCCAAAGCCTCAGCCTCTCTTTACCCGGACATCTCTTACAGCGGTGATCTGATCTTGATTCACAAAGACCGGATCGGTCTGTTCTGCCTTGGGGCTTAAATCGTTCACCCATTCCCAACTTGGCGTAATTATGTTATGATGCACCTTATGCCAACTAAGAACAGCAGCCTGAACAAAGGAGTCTAAAGCGTGGCGCGGATTTACGTAATTGATGACGACGAACAGCTACTACGCATGGTGGGTCTCATGTTAGACCGTGGCGGCCATACCACGACCCTAATTAGCGACCCAGTCGACGGCCTGGAACAAGTTAAAAACGATAAACCAGACTTACTTGTCCTGGATGTCATGATGCCCGATATGAGTGGCCACGATATCGCCCGTCAATTACGCACCCACAAAGGGCTAGAAACCCTTCCCATTCTCATCCTCACCGCCCGCTCCCAAGACGTAGACCGCGCCACCGCCCTCAAAAGCGGCGCCGACGACTACCTCAGCAAGCCAGTAACCTCCCAAGAATTGATTGAACGAGTGGACAACTTACTGCACAAGCGAGAAAACCGCACCAAGCCGGAACAAGGCATTCTCATTGCCATGTTTGGGATGCGCGGCGGCGTCGGACAAACAACATTGGCGGTTAACCTGGCGAGCGCGCTGCGCCGTTTGTCGCAAGAAGAAGTTTGCCTTGTCGATTTGTCCCCGGCCGGCGGGCAGGCCGCCATGCATTTACGCCTGCAAACCCGGGCCACCTGGGCCGACCTCCCCACAGCCAACGAATTGGACTGGTCTGTGCTAAAGGAGCGGCTCACGATTCACCCCTCTGGGCTGCGTTTGCTGGCTGCGCCAACCATGCCCCAGGCAGCAAGCGAACCGTCAGCAGAACTGGTGCAAGCTTGCCTGCATCTTTTACGCGAAAAGATGATGTTTACCGTGGTAGATATGCCGCGCGTATTCGGGCCAACGTTTACGGCCGTTCTCGAATCCGCCGATATCGCCCTGCATGTTTTGGCGGCAGATGTGGTGTCGGTGCAAACGGCCGTGCAGGTAGACCGCCTCCTCGGCAAAACAGGCATCACCTTCCGCCAGAAAAGCTACGTTCTCAACCACATCCAACCCGAAGCCGAACTCCCCCAATCCACCGTCGAACGCGGCTTGAACGCCCGCGTCGCCTCCAAAATCAATTACGACCCCAATCAGTCACGCGCCCTGGCCCAAGGCGTCCCCCTGACACTTACCTCAGCCAAATCCCCCATGCCCACCATGATGAATCGCATGGCCGAAGTGATCTGGCAGCGCGTGGTCAGTACCACCGCCAAAACCAAACCCGGTTAATTCTTGTTAACCCGACAAACCTTCAGCTAAAACAAACCCCAGAACTTCTTGCGCCGTCGTTTTGTCCATCGCCCGAACGATAATCGTTTCAGTCTCGTTCTGCACTTCCGCCGGATACACGCAAGTGGCGCCTGTCAGGCCATCCCAACAGCGGATATTGCTCGCGCCTAACTGCTCCAGGCCAGATGTCCGCCAGAGATTGCTCAGATAACTGTCGTAACCGGCGGCAAATTCGGCCGCCTCATCCGCCGAATCCCAGACTACATGCCAAAGTGTTACCAGCCCGTCATCCGTAGGATTGTGGTACAGCGCGTAACGATCCCCACGCCAACCGGCGGCGGCGGATACGGCCGTTTCCCCATCCAACCGCTGGCTCAGATATTGCCCCATCAGCCATTCACCCACCACGCCCTCATCCACCATGCTCCATTCGGGCGGCAGCACAGCAGCCAGAGGCGGCAAAGAAACCATTACCGGAGCAGGCAAGACCGCTTCCGGGCGCAAAATTTGCGCGGTCGACTGCGGCGGCTGCTGCCAGGCCTCATCCACAGCGCTAAAGTTGCCATTTAACTGATACAATGCCCGCGCAAACGCCAATCCGTCCACCACAGGAAACGCCTGCTGTTTATTCACAATTTCCGGCACGTTAGCGGGCAAAGGAAGCAGGCTATTGTTTAGGCTGGTTTGCAATGCGGCTTGCAGCGCCGGATCCGCCTGGGCAATATATAGCTCTTGCGCCAGCCGGATTTGTCCCTCGGCCAAAGCGCAAAGCGCGGCGCGGGCATCGGCATTGGGCAGATCGGCAAAGGAATTGCTCGCAAGCTGTTGCTGGCCCACGACTGCGCGGATATAGGCCAGTCGGGCATCTGCGCTGCCTCCGGGTTCTGGCGGCAGCGGCGAATCCGCGCCGGTTGGCAGGGAGCAGTACTCGTTGACGAGCGTTGTATCCACGTCGCCCCCAGGCAAAACAAAATCAAAAGCGCGTAAAAAGAGAAGGTTGGCAGTTTGCCTGTCGCCGCTATCCGTAGCGAGGGTTTGTTGTTCGCTGCCGGCCGCCGCGGCGGCTGGTTGGCCCAAAATATCGGCGACCGTTTGCGTGAAGGCCGCCATTTCTGCAGCGGTGTCTACTACCTGAAGCGTTACGCTGACGGGCGAGCTGGTCATTTGGGCTGAGTTTACGGCCGTTATCACAATGTCATATTCGCCCACGGCCGTGGGAATCCATGCCATTCTAACCTGATGCAGCGTTTCGCCGGCCAGCGTTTGGGTCACCACATCGCCGGCCCGGGCCACCAACACCAGCGCCAACCCCGATTCGTCGGCGGCCACTGCCACAATCGACACCGGTTCATTCACCTGCGCCACACCGCCGCTTATCGGCTCAATGATCGTGACGCGCGGCACACTTTGCGCCGCCGACTGGCCGGTTATGGTTGTTTCCTGCGTAAACACGCGGGTCAGCAGCAAATCAATTTGCTGCTGTTGATCGTTCAGTTCCCGTTCAGCCAGTTGGTGATTGTTGATAGCTGTGTCGCGTTCGCCGGCTACGGCCGTTCCCTCCGCCTGCACGGCCGTCAACCGCGCCTCATTTTGCCGCAGATCGCCCTCCAAACTCACAATCCGCGTCGCCCGCGCATCGGCCTGCTGCGCTTGCTGCTCCAACGGCCCCCAGCCACGATACAAAAACCAAAACAAAGCTACCATCACCAGAATAACCATCAACATTGCCAGAACGAGAGCGCGTAACGGAGAAGAAGAAGTTTTCATAGGAATAACCTTGTCGCAGCCTGTGCATTGTTGCCCTGGCGACGATTTAGGAACTGTGCGGGCGAGGTTAAAAAACGATACGGCCGTGCCGGTCACGAGGCGTCAGCCAACAGAATGCTACACGAGGAGCGGGTCCGGGTCAAGGTAAGGCGCGCCCGCACGCCAGCCAACTTTAACCGCCGATGAGAATCCATGCCCACAGCGCGAATTGTACGGCCGTTTCCCTCCTGTAAACCGGGCCGCTGACAACTAGATAGCTTTTGACAGCAAAGCAAAGCTATAAATAGCGTGACTTTTCCTGAAAAAACAGGTTAAAGACCGTATAAAACATTCTAGGATTAAATTTACTCCCGCAGCCCAAAAGCCTGCGGGAGTATTGTGCAGGAAGGAGATAGTTGTGACTGAAAAATCTTCCCGTTTGCCCGGCTTTTATAAAAAGACATTAGCCGAACGCGCCGCAGAAGTAGCCCAATGGGCCAACCTGACGCCAGAAGAAATAGCCACCATCACTACAAATGGGCTGCAGCCGGAACAAGCCGAATTGATGATCGAAAACGTCATTGGCACCTACGCTTTGCCCTTTGGCGTGGCTGCCAATTTCCAGATTAACGGCCGTGATTACCTCATTCCCATGGTCGTCGAAGAACCCAGTGTGGTCGCCGCCATCAGCCACGCCGCCAAGCTCATCCGCGCCGGCGGCGGCTTCACCGCCTCCACCAGCGACCCGGTCATGATCGGCCAGATTCAGGTGCTGGATATCCCCGACATGGATGCTGCCATCGCCGCCCTGGAAGCCCACAAACCCGAACTGCTGGAACAGGCCGACTGCTGCGACAAGCTGATGGTTTCCCTGGGCGGCGGGGCGCGCGCGCTGGAATTCCGCCCCTTCCCGGATACGCCGGTCGGCCCCATGCTCATCGTCCACCTGCACTACGACTGCCGCGATGCGATGGGCGCCAATGCCGTGAACACGGCCGTGGAAAACCTCGCCCCCATGATCGCCGACATCACCGGCGGGCGCACCAACTTGCGCATCCTCTCCAATCTGGCCGACCAGCGCACGGCCACGGCCAGCGGCGTCATCCCCGCCGCCGCGCTGGAGCGAGACGGCTACACCGGTACGGAAGTCGCCCGTTTCATTGCCGAGGCCAACGCTTTCGCCGTCGTCGATCCCTATCGCGCCGCCACCCACAACAAAGGCATCATGAACGGCATCGATGCCGTGGTCATTGCCACGGGCAATGATTGGCGAGCGATTGAAGCCGGGGCGCACTCGTATGCTGCGCGAAACGGCCGTTATCAAGCCCTCACCGACTGGCACGTCACCGAAAACGGCGACCTCTACGGCGAAATTACCCTGCCCATGGCCGTCGGCATCGTCGGCGGCGCCACCAAAGTCCACCCCACCGCCAAAGTCGCCATGAAACTCATGGGCATCCAATCTGCGCCTGAACTGGCCATGGTTTTGGCCTGTGTTGGCCTGGCGCAAAACCTGGCGGCCATCAAAGCCCTGTCTACGGTCGGCATCCAAAAAGGCCACATGCGCCTGCACGCCCGCCAGGTAGCCATCGCCGCCGGCGCAACCAACGATCAGGTCCAGGCCATTGCCAACCAATTGGCCGCCGAAAAGAAAATTAACATCGTCCGCGCACAGGAACTGCTGGCGGAACTGAATCAAAGATAAGCCTATCGCTAAAAGCTGTTGGCTACGGCGTTGTTAGCTGTTAGCCCTAAGCGGCTCAAAAAGGAAATTATGAACGCATATAATCCATCTAACGGACTTATGAGACCCGACAGGCCGGTGGGCATTGTGGGGTATGGGGCTTACGTGCCCCGTTATCGCATTCCCGCCGCCGAAATTTCGCGCATGTGGACCGGCGGCACGGGCGGCGTGCCCATCAAAGAAAAAGCCGTCAACGGCCTGGATGAAGACGTCGCCACCATGTCGATTGAGGCTGCGCGCAACGCCATGCTGCGCGCCCAAATCAATCCTCAAGAGATTCGCGCCGTCTGGGTAGGCAGCGAAAGTCATCCCTATGCCGTCAAACCCACCAGCACCATCGTCGCTGAAGCCATCGGCGCGGTGCCCAATACGCAGGCCGCCGATTGGGAATTCGCCTGCAAGGCGGGCACGGAAGCGATGCAGGCGGCCATCGCCTTTGTCGGTTCCGGCATGGCCCGCTATGCCCTGAGCATTGGCATGGACACGGCCCAGGGGCGACCCGGCGATGCGCTGGAATATACGGCCGCTGCCGGCGGCGCGGCCGTGCTTATCGGGCCGGCCGCTGAATCGTTGGCCCTGATTGATGGCTCTTACTCTTTCGTCACCGATACGCCGGATTTCTGGCGGCGCGCTCACGCCGACTACCCGTCGCATGGCGACCGCTTTACCGGTGAACCGGCTTATTTTAAGCATGTGCTGGGCGCGGCGGAGGCTTTGATGACGGCCGTTAACCGCACCGCCAGCGACTACCGCTGGGCCGTCTTCCACCAGCCTAACGCCAAATTCCCCGAACGCGCCGCGCAAACCCTGGGCTTCGCCCCCGACCAATTCAAAGTTGGTCTGCTCAGCCCACGCATTGGCAACACCTATTCTGGCTCTACCATGATCGGTCTGACCGCCATTCTGGATGTAGCCGAACCCGGCGACCGTATTCTCATGGTCAGCTATGGCTCAGGCGCCGGCTCCGACGCCTTCGATCTGCAAGTCACCGAACGGTTGCCAGAAATGCGCAATCTGGCCATTTCCACCGAAGGCTATATCGCCCGCCGCACCGAAATTGACTACGCTACCTATACTCGCTTCCGGGACAAACTCAAACTTTAAATTTACGATTGACGATTGACGATTCAATCGCAAATCGCAAATCACAAATCGCAAATCACTATGAACGTATCAATCATTGGCCTTGGACAAACTGAAGTTAAAGAAATGTGGGAAACCTCCATCCGCCATCTGGCGTGGTATGCCATCGAAGCGGCTTTGGATGACGCCCACATCAGCAAAGTAGGCGCGCTGTTCGTGGGCAACATGCTCTCCGGCGAACTGAGCCAGCAAAACCATTTGGGCGCGCTGGTTGCCGATTTTGCCGGCATGCGCGGCATCGAGGCGGTCACGGTGGAAGCGGCCGACGCTTCCGGCGGGATGGCGCTGCGACAGGCCATTTTGGCCGTCAAAAGCGGACTGGTGGAAACGGCGCTGGCCGTCGGCGTGGAAAAAATGACCGATCAGACCGGCTCGGCGGTGACATCGGCGATGGCCTACGGCCTGGACGCCGATTATGAGGCCATGCAAGGGTTGACAATGGCCGGCATGGGGGCGCTGCTGATGCGCCGCTATATGTTCGAGCATGGTGTGGGCGTAGCCGATTTTGCCGGTTTCAGCGTCAACGCCCATGCAAACGGCGCAGCCAACCCGCTGGCAATGTTCCGCAACCGGATCAAGCCAGAGCGTTTTGCTTCTGCCCCTGTGGTCGCCGATCCGGTGAATTTGTTCGACATGGCTCCGGCGGCGGACGGCGCGGCGGCGGTGATTGTGACCAGCCGGGAAAGGGCGATGGACATGGTGCCGCAGCCCGTGGAAATCATCGGCTCGGCGGCGGCGACGGACACCGTGGCCCTCCATGACCGCCAGGATATTTTGCGTCTGCGCGCCGCGGAAATTAGCGCCCAAAAAGCGTTAGCCCAGGCCGGCCTGACGCCAAATGACATCGATCTGTTTGAGCTGCACGATTCATTTACGGTGCTGGCGGCTCTGTCGTTGGAAGCGGCCGGGTTTGCCGCGCGGGGTGAAGGATGGCAGTTGGCGCGAGATGGTGCGATTGGGCGCAACGGCCGTATTCCCATCAGCACATTCGGCGGATTGAAAGCGCGGGGTAATCCCATGGGGGCAACCGGCATGTACCAGATCGTCGAGGTCGCGCGGCAGCTGCGCGGCTTGGCCGGCGACTGCCAGGTAGCCGATGCCAAAATCGGCATGGCGCAAAATTTGGGTACGAGCGGCGCAACGGCCGTCACCCACATTTTACGAGCCGCCCAGTAAATACCGACATTTTCAGTGCAATTCATCGACAATATATTAATTTTTACTCAGAAAACGGCCGTGTGATAGTTTTTGACAGTCGTTTTGGCGTATGTTGGCAGTGAATGGGAGTTATTCCGTGGATAATTATCTGTGGATGCGGACGTGCAGAAAACTTGCAATGGAACGCATCACTTGAAATTAAACTGATTTATTCGACATCTTCGGAATGAGTCGGAGGCAATAAAAATAAAATGGAAGTATCACGTCATTGGCGTTTACAAGCACAGCGGTACCAATTGGTTGGCGAAACATGCGATTCTTGCGGCGTAAAATTATTCCCGCCACGGGATGTCTGTCTGGAATGCGAAGCGCCCGCGCAAGCGCTTTACACATTCACCGGTCTGGGTGAAATCTACTCTTACACCACAATTTATGATGCGCCGGCCGGTTTTGAACATAACACGCCATATATGGTAGCGCTCATCAAATTGGAAGAAGGCCCCCTGGTCACGGCCCAGTTGACGGATATCGACCCGTCTGAAGCGGTGATTGGGATGCCCGTCGAAATGGTAACCCGTAAGCTGCGCACCGACGGGGACGAGGGGATGATTGTGTATGGGTATAAGTTCCGGCCGATTTGTTTTGAGCAAGTTGTGAGTTAGCTCCAGATGAACCGGTTCGGCTAGGTGTGTTGTCGTGGTGTAACCCTAAGAGCGACAACACATCTAGCTTGAAAATCACCTTCATCTCTCGATCTTTCTTTATTAGTACCCTCTCTACCAAAGCCAAGACTATCTCCCTCTTTAACTGAAATAGTACCCTCTTCTCCTCATCGGATTCCGGCACTCTGTTGAGGGTTTCAAGGCCTGCGTGCAGGTCTGCCAGATATTCTATGGCAACCTCTTCCCAATTATCCAACAGGCGCATTTCATGAATCGTGCCGAAGTTGGAAACCTCGCGCTTCAAGTATTGCTCCTGTATGGTCAATTGACCAAGTTGATGGTCCATATCCCCTTCGGTAATCCTGCCCTTACGCGCCTGGGTGATGATCCATTGGCGTTCAGCGAGAAGATTATCAAGTTCTTTTTGTAGGGCGTCTTGTTCGGTAACGGCCGTTTCCGTTTTGTTGCGCAGTTCCTCAACATGACGCCGCGCCTGGCCGATCAGTACATCTGGGTTGTCTAAAACCTCCACGACCTTTAACATCCGCTTTTTTGCTACCGATTGTCTTGGGACAATCAGGATGCCGCACTTCA
>JAKQCM010000392.1 GCA_029559155.1 Chloroflexota bacterium | reverse complement strand
GGCGAATTGCCGATCATCGGCGTGAACACCTTCCTGTCGGATGAGGGGTCGCCGACGATTGTGCCGGGGGAAGTGATTCGCGCCACGACGGCCGAGAAGGAGCGGCAAATTGCCGAGGTGCGGGCATTGCAGGCGCGGCAGCCGGAGCAGGCGGCGGCGCAGTTGCAGGGGTTGCAGGAAACGGCCGTGCACAGTCAAAATATGTTCACCACCCTGATGGAAGCTGTGAAGGTCTGCTCGCTGGGGCAGATTACGCAGGCGTTGTATGCGGTAGGCGGGCAGTATAGAAGGAATATGTGAGAAGTACGTGCGGTGAGCAAAAGACAGATGTAATCACCCATCGTTTCTCCTCGTACAGCAGCGACAAAAGGATCACCATGAAAATTCTCCTCACCGGCGGCAGCGGCGACCTCGGCGCTGTGCTTGCCCCCCAACTGGCCCAACGCGGCGATGTCCCTATTGTGTTTGATGTGCGCCCGCCGCAGACCCCAACGGCCGTTACGCCCCCAGCCGTCTATCATCCCGGCTCCATCCTTAACCGCGACCAACTGGCCACCGCCATGTCCGGCGTGGACATGGTCGTCCACATCGCCGCCTGGCACGGCATCCACGAAGTGCGCGGCGAAAAAGACGTCTTCGACTTCTGGGAATTGAATGTCACCGGGACGTTTTATGTGCTGGAAACGGCCGTGCGCGCCCACATCCCCCACTTCCTCCACATCTCCTCCACCAGCACAGACGAATGGCCGGGCGTCTACGGCAGCAGCAAAATCATGGCCGAAGAATTGGTGCGCACCTACGCCGCCCGCCACGGCCTCAACGCCCTCATCCTGCGCCCGCGCGCCTTCATCCCCTACTGGAACAAAGCCACCTACGCCAACTACGTTGAATGGGCGCGCTGGTTCTGGAAAGGGGCCGTGCACATCAACGACGTGGCCCAGGCCACCCTAAAAAGCATCGACTTGCTCACCCGCCAGACCTTCACCGAGCCGCCCATCCTGACAGTAGATGGCGCGTATGATTTTAGCCCGGCCGACCTGGCCGATTGGGACGCCGCCGGGCCGGGCAGCACATTTGCCCGCGTGTACCCGGGGTATACGGCCGTTGTCCAACAGTACAATCTCGACCCCGCCGTCAAACCCCACGTGCTAGACATCAGCGAAACGCGCCGCCTGCTGGGTTACGAACCGCAGTACAGCCTGCGCCATCTCCTGCAAGAACTGGTGCAATATGGCCTGGCCGGTCCGCCAGTATAAAAACCCCAAGGGTTTTGGGCAGGTAATATCAGTTATTAAGAAAAAGTTGATAAAAATTGACACCAGTCCGCTTTATTGCTAAAATCTTGTGGACTTACTCGAATACATATAAGGATGAGTGAAGAATGGACGTTTTAGAACAAACAACCACAATCAATGTCACGGACGCCGCTTTAGCAGTAGTCCGTAAGCTGTTGGTAGAAAAGAACGTGCCCGACTACGGTCTGCGCGTATTTGTCGCCGGCGGCGGTTGCTCCGGCTTACAATATGGCATGGCCCTGGAAGCCGAAGCTCGCCCTTACGATAACGTCGTCGAACGAGATGGCGTGAAAGTATTTATTGATCCCACCAGCATGATGTATCTCACCAATGCTACGATTGATTACGAAGACAGCATCATGGGCGGTGGCTTCAAAATCGATAATCCCAATGCAGTTTCCACCTGCGGCTGCGGAACTTCTTTCAAAACCTCCGACAGCGCTGGCGCTGCTTCCGGCGGTTGCAGCAGCTGCGGCTAACCACCGCCTGTTACCTTATTACCGTCGAGCGGGGCGCATCAGAGCGCCCCGTTTTTGTTATCCAGGCGTAACCCATGCAGCCTGACGACCAAGTGTACTTATGAGCGCAAAATATTTTACAGTGGCTGAAGCCAATGCAATGCTGCCCACCGTTGAACCCATTATGGCCAAGTTGTTGGAAAAACGAGCCAGAGCCGTTCATTTTTATCAACAAGTCGAGCCGCTTTTGTCTGATTTGCGCCTCGATGTAGGCGGCCCGGTGCCTGCGCAGTTGGCGCAGGATTTTGCCATCATCGACCAGTTGATTTTGCAGCTGCAAGAAATGGGTTGCGTGGTGAAAGATATCAACGTCGGTTTGTTGGATTTTTTGTATAACCGTGACGGCCGTGATGTCTACCTGTGTTGGCGTTATGGCGAGCCGGAGGTAGCGTATTATCACGATTTGCATGAAGGGTTTAACGGCCGTCACCCGGTCTGATCCACCTACACATCTAATCTGGTTAAAGTAAACGGCCGTTATGCTGCTGGCGTAACGGCCGTTTGGCGTCTCCACCCAAACTCTTTCCCCGTCCCGTTTGGCAATTGTGAAAAAAAGAACTAGTACTTCCGATTCGGAAAGTGACAATTGTCACAAACAAGATGTGACAATTGTCATGACGAAACCTGACGCCTCAATGCTAGCATTTTAGCATTAAAACAGTCTTCACCCAGCTATTTTTACCCATCCATCCATCTATCTACTCAGGGTTCATTACTAACCCGTTATCCTAACAAGAATCCTCATCGCGGGAGCGCAAACAAGTTACATTCATCTCATCACTACCAGCTGTGGTGAGTGTTTTGATTTCGTTGACGCCAAATCGATTTGGCGTTTATCAGCGTTTTGTTCATTCGAGGAGGTGACCTTTGTTGACGAACAGCCCGCCAGTATTAACCAATCCATCTCTAAATTTTCTAGAAACGGTCAAACAGGCAACTCCCGGAGATTCACGCCTCACCATGTGCATTCAGTGCGGCACTTGTGGTGGTTCGTGTCCTTCCGGTCAGGATATGGACCACACGCCCAGACAGTTGTTTGCCATGATACGCGCCGACATGCGTGAGGAAGTGCTGCGCAGTAACACACCCTGGTACTGCGTGTCATGCTATTTTTGCATGGTGCGCTGCCCACAAGAAGTCCACATTACCGACATTATGTATACATTGAAAAGCATGGCCATTGCGGCCGATGTGTACGAGACGAATTCGGCGGCCGATTTATCGCAAAACTTTGTGGGGTACGTGGAAAATTACGGCCGTAGTTTTGAATTTGGCCTGGCCACCCGCCAGTATCTACGTCACCAGCCGCTCAGCCTGATGCGCCGGGCATCCATGGGGCTGGGCATGCTCAGCAAAAAGCGTATAGACCTGACCCCAAGCCGCATCGAAAACCTCGGCCAACTTCAGGCTATTCTGGCCCGAGCCAAAGAATTGGAGGCGCCGACATGACCAAATATCTCTTTTATCCCGGCTGCTCCATGCAGCGCAGCGCTCGCCCATATCTGGATTCGTTGATGACCATTGGCCCGGATATGGATATGACGTTTGAAGACGTGCAGGATTGGAACTGCTGCGGCGCGACTGAGTATGCGGCCGTTCATCGCATCCCTTCCTACGCGCTGGTGGCGCGTAACCTGGCCCTGGCCGCCCAGCAGATGAACGGCGATCGCACCCTGACGGCCGGCTGCAGCGCCT
>JAKQCM010000339.1 GCA_029559155.1 Chloroflexota bacterium | reverse complement strand
TCAACGTACGGCGATCCGAACAAATCTCTTTCGACTTGATATTGCTGATCATAATTGGTCATGAATCACGCCTTACTTTTGACAAATATCCTACTAAATGTCCGCAGTTAAGTTATAAGCTGTATGCTCAAGTCCTTTGGCGCATCAGTTTTAAACTGTTGTAATGGTGCGGCGGCGTTTTGGTTTGCAGATTGATCTTAAATTCCAAGATTTTTTGCATTCGATCCAACGCTATTTTACATAAGCCAGCCCGATTTTGTTACTCACTTTCGCTGCGTTCTGCTCTGAGCACGGCAACTTCACGGCGAGAAAAAGCCATTTCAATTCCCTCGTTTGCAAAATCCAGGCGTATCTGACGGCGCAAATAACGCTGAACTTCCCATTGTTTGTTCGGCTTGGTCTTGACCATCAGCCGCAGACGCACGGCCCATTCGTCCAGGCCTTCGATGCCGGTGACTTGTGGTGACTCCAGCAGCAAATCGCTCATTTCTTCGTCATGGGCCAGGGTTTCACCGATGGTTTGCAGCACAGCCAGCGCACGATCGACGTTGGCTTCGTAAGCAATACCCACGTCCACAATCGCCCGCGACCAGTCGCGGGAGCGATTGGCCACAATGCGAATTTCGCCGTTGGGGATCACGAAAAGTGTGCCGGTGGAATCGCGCACGGCCGTTGTCCGCAGCGTCATCTCCTCCACATTGCCAACAATGGCATTCACCTGGATTACATCTTCAATCATGTACTGATTTTCCAGCAGAATGAACACGCCGCTAATCACGTCTTTCACAAGGGTTTGCGCGCCCAACCCTAACGCCAACCCAACCACACCCACACTGGCCAACAATGGCGCAATAGGCACGCCGACTTCTTGCAAAATCATGACAACGGCCGTTGCTCCAATCGCTACCAACCCGGCGCTATGCACCACATTCGATATTGTCTCGGTCCGCTTCTCAAAACCACTGCCGACCTCATGATCCAGCCCCTTAATCTGGCGACCCAAAAACCGCACAACGGCCTCAAGCAAATAATAACCAGCCACACTCAACAGCAAAATAACTAAAATCGTGAGGCCATGGAGTAAAAACCATTGTTGCAATCGATCAACTATCTGAGTCATAAGGCATCTCTCTTGGCTTGGTTACACAGGGAAATATCCGAGGGGCTACACTACTGGCGCTGAAAAGCAGCAAACAAATACAAAAAAGCGGCGAATGACAAAGCAGTTTTGTCATTCGCCGCCAGGCTCTCTCAATTAAAAATAATTGAGGCCATCATCCTCATCGTCAAACTCATCGTCAAAATCTTCTTCGTCGAACTCTTCATCATCGAATTCGCCCTCGTCATATTCCAGGTCAAAATCGAGTGAAACCCAAAGCGATAACATCGGACCTTCTTCCAAAGATTCCAAACGCATAGCCACCACATCTGCTTGCTGGCGCATCCGCATTTCATCTGGGTAGTCTAATTTTACCGGGCGGCCTTCATGCCAGGCATCCTCGCAACGGGTGACGATATCATTCCCATTATTGGTGCGCAGTTGGCACAAGGCGATCGCCCGATCGTCTGGACCTTCATGAATGGACTGTAACCAACGGTGCGGCGTGGGATGAAAATCAGGTGTTGGACCCTCGATAATTGTTATGAGTTCAGGTTTTATTGCCGTCATGTGTCACCTTTTTGTTCAAATTTATCATCCGCGCAGCAGCAAAAAACAAGCAGTAGACTACTGCTGCGTGCAATAGTCTACTGGTTGCGAAGCTGTCTGGCAATACTTCTTATGGACTAATTATACAAAACAGGCCAAGTGGTCCTACAGACCCTAAGGGTTTGGCCTGGGGCGTTTTGCTGCTGACGATGCAAAAACCCTTAGGGTCTTGAATATTTTTTTACGAGCAGCCGTCCAATGAACCTGCTTATGCCTTCGGCGTGGAGGCAGTTTGGACAAGTTCGCCGTTTTGTAGTTCGTATGTGTTGACAACCGGCTGCGTTGGGCAGCACATCGGATCGTCCGGACCGTGGGTGATCATATCGATGGAGATGACGCCATTGGGATCAATGCTCACCGAGTTCACCTGGACGCGATCACCCAAAAAGGTTTTGGCGACGTTCACCGGCTGGCCGCTTTCAAAGCTCACCAGGGCCAATTCGTAGAAGTTGCCCGTGCCGCCGCCGCTGGAGACCAGAACAACGGCCGCAACAGGCTGCCCATTGATTTCACCAAAAGCGACCTTGTCGGTTAGCATGACTGAAATAGCGCTGGCGGAACCAGGAGCAGCCGGTTCGCTGTACTGCCCACCGGACAGGGTAACGCTGCCAGCCGGTAGAATGCTCGTTTGGAAGGTGGCGTTGGCCAATGCTTCCAGGCGAGAATCGGTGGGCGCGGCGGCTGCGGCGGCCGGAGCAGCCAGCGGGACCGCAACGGCCGTTCCGCCTTCCGCAGGCATGGCGGCGATAGCACCAGAACTGGCCATCACTGCAATTGCCCCGTCGGCGGTGCGCATGTCTAACACGCCGTTTTGGATGGTGTAGGATACGGCCGTTTGCAACGCCTTCAAGAACTGCGCTTCCTGATCCATAATGCCTTCAGGTTCCGGGCAATAGGCGCGCGTGGTAGCCAAAGGCCCGACGCTAATTGTTTCGCCGCTGACCGTATAAGGTCCGAAGTATTGGTTGCAGCTGGCGGAACCCGAAACATTGCCATCTTCGCCGAACAACATGGTAATTCCCGTGCCGCCAACCAGACTCACGGCTGCCTGGTTGCCATTGTTAATCACCGTAACCGTCCATTCGGCCCCAACAAGCGTCGTTGCGGCTGGAGGAGCGGAAGTAAATGAAGCGACAAACGCCCCATTGGCATCGCGCAGTTCCAGAACGTCTCCTTGGATTGTGTAGGTTGTCGCTGTGGGCAAAGCGGCCAGAAATGCGGTTTCTTGAGCCATCACATCTTCGGCGCAGGCCATCATGGTGCTGGCAATGGCCGAATTGATGGTGAGCGTGCTGCCGTCGAGGGTATAGGTGGTGCTGTAGTTGTTGCAGCCGCCTGTACCGGAAAGCGTGCCATCTTCACCGAAGACGGCCGTTACTTCCACCCCACTCATCGCCGAAACCACAGCGTCATTGCCATTGTTGTAGCCGGTAAGCAGCCAGGTAATGCCGGTGAGGGTGGCTGGAGTGACGGCCGTATACCGGGCCAGCAAAGCGCCTTCCGCATCTCGCAGTTCCAGAGTATCAGCCTGAATCTGGTAAACAGCAGCGTTTGGCAGGGCCGCCAGATACGCAGCTTCCTGGGTCATCAACTCTTCCGGGCAGGCCATCATGGTGCTGGCGATAGCCGCATCAATGGCTATGCTCCCGCTATCGACGGTAAACGATGTGGAATAGTTATTGCAGCCAGAATTGCCAGACAATGTGCCATCTTCACCAAAAACGGCCGTAATCTCTGAACCCTCTACCAGCGAAACAACGCCGCCAACGCCATTGTTATAGCCGGTAAGCTGCCAGATTGTGCCGGTGAGCGAAGTGGGGGTAACGGCCGTATAAACCAACAGCGCCGCGCCCGAAGCATCACTCAGCGTCAGCGTGTCGCCGGCAACGGCCCAGGCGGTTGCCGTGGGCAGCGCGGCCAGATACGCCATTTCCTGCTGCATGATGGTGTCCTCGCAAGCCATCATTGTGGCCGCCATGATGGGGTTGATGGCCAGTACACTGCCGTTTGTCGTGAAGGATGTGTTGTAATTGTTGCACCCAGAGCTGCCAACCAACGAGCCGTCTTCACCGAAAACGGCCGTAATCTCCGCGCCAGCAGCAACGGCCGTGCCCTGGTAAGATTGCAAGCGCCATAAGACTCCTGTCAGGGACGACGCATTAGCAACACTAGCCGGGGCAGTTTCCCCTACAGGCGTCTGACTGACCACGGCAACCAGCGTATATTTCAAAGATGAACCATCCGCCGGTGGGTTATCCACAGTTTCTACCTTCACCTGCAATTCATATTCATAACCCGGTTCAAAGGTAAAGCCCTCAATCTGACCATAAAAAAGCGTGTACTCATCGGCCAGGTTCTCTTTCACCTGCATACATTGCTGCGGGGCAACACCCACACAGTCAACCAATTCCGGGCCAACATACAATATCTTCATTTGCCCATCGGCCGACGTGTCGGCAGAACCAGAAGTCACCGGGTTTTTGCTGACTTCTTCCACCAGAATGTACCGCAGCGAGGAGGCGTCGGCCGCCGGGTTTTCTACCGTTTCGGTGCGCACACGCAGCTCATATTCAAACCCTTCTTCAAAGGTAAACCCTTCGATCTGGTCATAAAAAAGGCGATAGTCGCCATCCGGCGTGTCTTTTACCTGCATACACATTTGCGGCGCAACGCCCGTGCATTCCACCAAATTCGGCCCAACGTACAACGTTTGCTCCGGACCGGCAGACTGCGGATTACCGCCGCAAGCTACCAACACGGCAATCCCGGCCGTCAAAAGGGTCAACAACAGCCATCTCGATCTCTTTTTCATCTCTATATATCTCCTTCTTTATTTGCCGGCGGTTGGATTTATTTTTCACCGCCATGAACACAGTAAAATTTTTGTAACATGCTTCTAAACGACCACCAGAAACAAAAGGTTGCCCCTCTTACTTTGTACTCATTTTGCGGTTTCAGTGGTAATGATGTAGAAAAAATCCCGATCGGATTGGCGCAAATAGCGGTCGGGTTTGGTTTCCATGCCTTCAGCAAACAATGGTACGGCGACCATTTCATTGTCTATACCGGGCGTAATTTGGGCGAAATGAACCCAGGACTCGTTTATGTCTAGCAAAAAGCCGTTTTCCAGACCAACGGCCGTCATCGCTGCGGCCAATGTGGGCATACTCATACTCGGACCGGCCAAAAAATAAAGCACCGTGTTATCCGAATTGATGCCTAACCCCGAACGCCAGGTGACAATGTCCCCATTGATATTGCCGCCCCAGGTGGTGATGGATCCATTATAAACACGGGGGTTGATTTCACCATCTTCCACGACCAGACGCGCATTCTGACGCCAGGCGACAAAATCACCGTCAGCCGAAATCGTGTCGCCCCAGTTGCCAATGCGCACTTCGCCGTCGCGGTAGATGGCCACAGTGGCGTAGCCGTCCTTGGCGGGCAGAGCTTCCAATCCATCCGCCATTGCGCCATACGCGCCATGCGAGGCCATAAAACCGCCATTAAACGTGGCGATGAGCCGGTTGGCCTGTAAATGATCGGCCGGAATGAAACCGCTGCCGCGCGGGCCGCCGTCAACGGCCGGTTCCTGCGAGCCTAATACATACCGCAAATCCACCTTTCTTAAATCAAAGGCCACCACAGCTACCAGGGCATACGGCCGTTCCGCATCCGGCTGCAAAAACGTACGCAATCCCACAACATCACCCGCTTCATTGTGCAAATATGCCTGCCATTCCCCCTCGCCCGCCAGCCTGCCAAAAGGAGTTAGCGGCGACAGCGTCCAGGGAACCGGAGTTGGCGGCAGCGTGGGCGCAACCGTAGCCTCGGGCTGCGCGGTTGGTTCGGGCGCCTGGGTGGCATCAGCGGCAGCGACAGGCGACGGCCGTGTGGCAGTAGGCGGCGCAATTGTTGGACCGGGTGATGGCTGGACGGGCACGGCCGTTATCTGTGGCGGCACGGCCGTTGGCCAGGGCGCTTCCGCAGCCTGCAAACCCAGCCGATACTCCGCCTGACGCACTCCATCTTGCGCTTCAAACAACACAGTCTCCAGCGCGGCTACCCCACGATTGCCAATGATCTGGCGCAGCGGCCGCGCAGCCTGCGCGGCCAACCCAGGCCAGCGGCTAATCGCTGCCGCACCGAACAGGGCAACAACCAACACAAGCGCCGCCAGCCAGGCAATTTTTTGCCAACAACCTTTTCCTTGCATCTTTTCCAATGTTTCCAATTTAATTTTAATCCGGCAGCCCACCAGACAAGACGAGGACCCACCCGGATGATAAATTTTGAACTTTCGTTTTTTGTGTTTCGCTTTGGGTTTTAGGTTTCTATGGTTAACGGCCTGCCAGCGTCAATCGCAGAATACCGTTCCCGTTTGCATTATTTCACCCGCACAAACTGCTGACAGTGGTCTGGGCCAAGCCCTCTCTCACCTGCTTCCACTTTACCACCGACAGCCACAATTGGCACACGAACGGCCGTTTAGGATTATGTAGACAATTTTCCGCCAATTATGATATAAATAACCCAGCTTGGGGACACAATTTTATTTCCATTTGAGTAACAAGACTCCCCGGAAAAATGCCCCGAGGAGTTGGAGGGAAACATGGCCAGAAAACCGTCGAACATCCTGCTAATCATTTTGTTAGCGTTAGCTTGTATCGTTTCCATTGCCTTCACCTCAGCGCTGCTCGATTATTTCTCCCGCGGCAGCCAGCCAGCCACCCCTACGCCGCCGCCCGTGCTGCCGCCCAGCGATCCGTGGGAACGCATCCGCAGCTCCGGAAAAATGGTTGTGGGGTCTTCTCTGGATTACCCGCCCTTTTCCTTCTACAACGACACGTTTCAACCTGATGGCTTCGACATTGCCCTCATTCGGGAGATCGGCCAGGCGTTAGGCGTAGCCGTCGAAATCAAAGACATGTCCTTTGATGGGCTGGCCGGCGCGCTGCAGCTGCAGCAAATCGACGTGGCCATCTCCGCCATTTCCGTCACGCCAGAACGAGAAGCCTTGTTTGATTTTTCCAACATTTACTTTGTCAGCGACGATGCGATTCTGGCCAACCAAAACGCCAACATTGCCGCCATCACTTCCGTCACCCAACTGGCGGCTTATCGCGTCGGCGTGCAGCGCTCGACAGTGTACCAACGCTGGCTGCAAGAATCGTTGGTCGATACGGGCATCATGCCGGCCGAAAGATTGCAAATTTACCAGCAAGCCAGCCAGGCAATTGAAGATGTACGTAACGGCCGTATCGACCTGGCCATTGTCGACATACCGGTAGCCCAAACGGCCGTGGCCGCCGGCGGCGTGCGCATTGTCGGCCAGGGCCTGAACCCGCAGCGATTGGCCATCGCAATGGTCAACGGCGCAGCCACCACCCAGGCCCAGATCAACAACGCCCTCATCCAAATCCAAAACTCCGGCCGTCTGAACGCCCTGGTGCAGCAATATCTTGGTCTGGGGCCAGGCGAAATTGTGCCGCCGCCTACGCCGCTGCCGGTCACGGCCACGCCCTTCCCCACGGCCACACCCATCCCCTGCATCGACCAGATGACCTTCGTCCAAGACCTGAACCTGGACGACAACAACATGACCACCCCGCCAGAAATTGCCCCAGGGCAGCCCTTCCGCAAATGGTGGCGCATTCGCAATTCTGGCACCTGCACCTGGGACAACAGGTACGCGCTGGTTTTTGTAAATGGCAATTCGCCGCTGGCCCAAATGGGCGGCCAACCGGCCGTTATCCAGGGCAGCGTCGCGCCCGGCCAGACCTACGACATATTTGTCGACCTGGTCTCGCCCCTGACTCCGGGAACCTATCAGGCCTTTTGGTCAATGCGCAACCCGCAAGGCAGAACATTTGGCGACCGCATTTGGGTAGGCATCCGCGTGCCCAGTCCGGCTACTGCGACGCCCGCTCCAACCCAAACCCCGTCGGCCAACATCCAGTTCACGGTAGACCGCTCTAACATCACCGCCGGCCAATGCGTGACCTTTAACTGGAATGTGGTTGGGGCCAGAGCGGTATATTTCTTCCAACGGGGGCAAAATTGGCAAAACTTCCCGGTTCCGGCCGTGGGCACGCGGTCTGAATGCCCGCCGGAAACAACTGTTTACCAACTGCGCGTCGATAGGCTGGACAACACTGTGGAAGTACGCGAAATTACCGTATTCGTCCAACCGGTGATTGGCGCGCCGGTTATTCACCGGTTCACCGTCACCCCGGCGGATCAGGTTACTTTGGGGCAGTGCGTCACGCTGAATTGGTGGGTTGAGGGCCGAATTACCACGATTCGCCTCTTCCGCGACAATGTTATTATCTGGGACAGCGCCCCGGTCAACGGCTCGACCTCCGATTGCCCCACGCAGACCGGCATTACCACGTATCGCATCGAAGCCACCGGACCCGGCGGCACGACAAACCAGTCACGAACAATCAATGTGTTAGCTCCGGCGCAGCCAACAGCCACGCCACAGCCCAACACGCCCACGGCCGTTCCCCCCACCGCCACCACTGCTGCCCCGCCGCAAATTCTCTCTTTCAATGTCTCGCCGACACAAATTCAGGCCGGCAACTGCGTCAGCATCAACTGGTCGGTGGGCGGTTCCATCAGCACCATCCGTTTGCTGCGCAATGGGGCCGCGATTTTAGACAACGCCCCGGCCAGCGGTGCAGCGCCAGATTGCCTGAACGACGCCGGTTCCTATGTTTACCGGCTAGAAGCAAATGGGAGTGACGGCCGTCAGGATGTGCAGGAGCGCACGGTGACGGTAACGGCCGTAACCACCATCCCGCCGCTGGCCGGAACATCCTGGAAATTGTCTTATTACTATGATGGCGTGGGCGCGCTGGTGTCTGTCATCAACGGCACAGAAGTCACCGCCCTCTTTGGCAACGATGGCCAGCTAACCGGCACGGGCGGCTGCAACACGTATAACGGCCGTTTCACCGGCGCCAACGGGCAGGTAACCATCACCGGTCTTACCAGCACCAACATCGCCTGCGGCGATCCGCCCGGCATCATGGAACAAGAGGCGCGGTACTTCCAATTGGTGCCACAAGCCGCCACTTACCAGATCAACCCCAACGAATTAATCGTCAAAGACATGTCTGGTCAGGTCATTCTGCGCTACGAACCGCTGATCAGTCCCCGATAAATACAAAAGAAGAGACTGGAGAATCGTATCTCCAGTCTCTTCTCTCCTGTCTCAACCGGTTACTCTCAGACCATCAAAGCCAAAAACCGCTCCATGTAATACGCGGCCGTTTGCGCCCCCGGCGACAAACGCGGCAAAACAGATTCAAAACTGTGTTCGCAACCCGGCATGGGCAAATACAACACCGGCACGTTGGCCAACCGCAGCGCCTGATACAACTGCTTCACGGCCAATGGATTCACCAGCAAATCGTGGGTTCCATGCAGCAGCATGGTCGGCGGGCAATCTTTGTCGACGTAGGTGATGGGCGAAATGAGCCGGTACATGTCGGGAATATCCGCCAATGGGCCGCCTAGCAGCGCAGAAAGCCCTTGGTCCCAGCCCTCCTCGCCGATACGCTCCAACAGTTGGTTCACGCGCCGGTTCACGCGCTGAGACATCACCCCGCCAAAACGCGCTTCAATATCGTCAAACAATGCCACCATGTCCGGCGGTCCGTAATAGGAGATGACCGCCCGCACGGCCGTATCCCCCGCCATAATACGGCCGTCTACGCCTTTAGGCTGCAAGCCCAAATAATTGGGCGTATACGCTGCCAGCAGCGACAAATGACCGCCGGCCGACTGCCCCGTCAACACAATCCGTTCTGGGTTGATGGCGTACTCGTCGGCATGTTCTTTCAGCCACAAAATGGCCCGTTTCACATCCATGACCATGCCGGGAACCGACGTTTTAGGGTTCAGCGTGTAATCAATGTCCATAATCAGGTGGCCTTGGCCGGCCAGCTGATGGAAGTAGGGGAATTTGTCGATATTGCGACGGCCGTAACGCCACGCCCCTCCATGAACAAAAATCATCGCCAGACCACTGGGCGGCACGCCTTCCGGCGGGCGCAAGAAGTCGGCGATGAGCGGCGCGCCGGCATCCGGATTCACGCCATACACCACGTTACGCTGCACCCGCCCGACAGCGCCGCCCCAAACAAACGGCCGCCAGCGATAGCGCAAAAATCGGGCGCGCATCACCTGGGGAATCTTAGCTTCCCAATCGGCCCCAAAGGCCTCAACCAGGTTCGCCTCTCTTGGCGCAGTCACCGCAGACAACTGCCGCAGCGCCAGAAACGTACTGCTAATCCCCAGCCCTACCAGCAGTGGGTCGCGGCGGCGGCGGCCAACCAAAATCGGCAGCCAACTCGCCACCACCACCAGCGGAGACAGTGCCGAGGCCAATAATTTAGGCAGCCATAACAAGAAGTGCAGCAGACCGTTGCGGGGGTTTAACAACGTCGTCGTCGTGACAAACGCCATAATCAGACCAAAAACGCGCATGGGAAACCTTTTCAGGTTGTTGGGGCGGGTACTTGCTGGCGAATAAACTCGCCGATGAGAGCAGTGGTTTTTTCGACGTGGGTACGGCCGTCTGGCAGTTTAGCCCGGTAATCAAAGTAATCGCCGCGCCCGGTGTGGATCATCGGACCGGGGTCAATGATGGTAATACGGCCGTCGGCCAACGCCTGGTTCCAGCCGGAATAACGCACTATCGGCCAGCGACCAGGGAACAAAATTTTGCCAATATCAGGAATGTTATCTTTGGAGCTTTGCAGATGAAGCATATGCTCCATGAAAGCCACACCCGGGTCGTCACTCATCACCCCGCCAACAGACACAACATACACCGGGGCATCCAACGCCTGATACAAATAAGGCACAACGCCCACGGCAATTTGCCCGCCGCCGCTCCAACCCATCACGCTGATGGGTTTGCCGCTGCCAGGACGGTAGCCGTGGCGCAGCAAACTGAGGGCAATCTCGCGGGCGACGCCTACATTATAGATTGGGCCATACCGTGGATCGCTGGAAACGCCAACTTGCAGCAAATTGCGCACAAAAATCAATGTCGAAATAAAGCTCTTTTTGCCGCCCATGCGACTGTTGTGGATTTTTTGCCAGAGCCAGCTTAGCTGGCGTTCGCCGTTAAGTGGATTATTGGTCACCGAAAACGGGAAAACGTCATGGACGATCTCGGCTGTGGGTACCTGGGCCTGCAAATGAGCGAGAAAGGCCAACTCGCGTTTGGAAATATCTTCGGCAGAAATGCCGCCGATGGCCGTCAGGTACACGATAAAATAATCGGCGTCGGAGGCGGGAATGGGCAAAGGGGCGGATTCGGACGGCCGTACCGGCGCAGTCTGCCGCTTAGACCACCCAGACCACCAGCCCAAAGCCTCCAACGGCGAAGCCATGGCCACAAGAACAAAAAGAAACAGCCCGATGGAGAACAGGCAGAAAAGCAGTTCGACCAGGTTCACGCCCGTTCCTCCTGATCGGAAGTGGCATCGGGCAACGGCCGTGATGCCGCCCGCAGCTCGCGGACAAACCTATCCACCACATCTTCAGTCGGCAGAAGTTCTCGCGCGCCGGTTGTTTTGAGCCACAACCAGTTTTCCACGGCCGTAACCACCGGCAAGCGCGTCACCACTTCCAGCATCAACCAGCCCAGCAAGCAGCAAATCATCGCCTGCCACACAGCCAGAGGAAAAATCACCGTCACAGCCCCCACCAAAGCGATCAAAATCCAGACACGCAAAAATATGTAGAGGATATTGCCCAAATAGGGCACTAAAACAAACACGCCGTACAACATAGGCGCGTAACTCAGGCTAACCACGATCATCACCAGGCGAATGGAGCGCTCCGCGCCAAACACATAGGTGGCCAATGCCCAGACACTGGTCGCCCAAAACAGCACGCCTACCAAAAGCAACAGCGAAGACAACACCAGGCTGACCATAAACCGGCGTCGCGGCAAGCGGTTGGCGAACAGTACCACGCTCTGGCCAATGGTGATGGACAGCCCGGCAACAAAAAGCACCGCCAACGACAATCGGCCGCCGCCCTCTTGGGTGAGCGCGGCGTTGTAGGCTTGTGGATCCAGCGACAACACGCCCTGAATCAACGCCCACAAGGAGGCCAAAAACCCGCCGATTGTCGTCAGGTCAAATGAATACATTTTATTTCGTCGGAGTCACGGCCGTGGCCGTTTCCCCGCTCCTCCCGCTCTGCTGGTCCACGAAAAAGGCCACAACCACCGCGCCCAAACCAATAAAGGTCACGATCAGGCTCAAAGCCCACCCCGCATATGGGATGGCAGCCAGCAAAACAAAGACAACCAGACCGAACAACAGCGGCCACACGCGGCGCTGCGCGCGCGGCAGGAAGCGGCCCAGGAACCAGCCGCCAAAGCGGTAGGCCACGATGACTTTGCTCAGGTAAGAGACAAAGAGAATGAAAACCCAGAAAAACAGGCTTAACAACGATAACGAAATGCCCCACCACGTAAACGCCAGCCCCCAAAATGTAACCATGGCCAATCCTGCGCCCAGGGCAATTAAAACGATCAGGGCAATGAACGAGCCGATAAAGCCGAAAATGTAGGCCCCTAGTCCTGAACCAAGCGCAGGTAACGGCCGTTTCCCCGCCTGGCCCGACCACTTTTGCAGCCAATTGGGCAGCAGCCACAAAGCCAGCACGCCCACTACCAGATAACTCACCAGCAGCCGCCCGCGGTCAGCGGCCCAGTTTCCTGCTGCCACCATCTGCGGATTTATGTCCTCGGCCTGGGCGCGCACCCGGTACATGGTGGATTTGTTCCGGGTATCAATGGTTAAGCCCGGCTCCAGAAAGGAAACCGACTGACCGGTGGTGACCCGATTGACTGAGTTCAAGACAAATCGCACCACTTCAATAAGACCAATCACTGCCTGGGTATTGCGCTCTACGCTGCCGGCTAACCGGGCGCTAAACGTCACCGCAAACAGGTCGCGGCCAACGGTTGAGCCTCGTTCTGTGAGCAAACTCAGGCCGGCATTGTACAGGCTGCGTTCAATAACGGCCGTTCCCCCCACCTGCGTCGATACCGAACCCACGTAAACACTGCCCCCAATCTGGCCATTGATGACCACTTTGTTGCCAAATACAAATAGACTGCCATTGACATCCCCGTCGATGATGACCGTCTGGCCG
>JAKQCM010000333.1 GCA_029559155.1 Chloroflexota bacterium | reverse complement strand
GCGGCGCGGCGGCCGATTTGCCGGACGCCACTTTGAAAGCCCGGATGTCGCTGGCAAGGTCTGGCGCGGCGGGCACGGAGGCGGGCGCATCGGCGACGGCTGTGTCGGCGGCTCCCGGCGCGACGGCGATGATGATAGGGTCGGTGGTGAGTGTTTCGTAGACGGCCGTTTCCGGGTTGAAATAGCTGTAGCTGATGGCCGGAATGGTCAGATCGCCCGCTTGCGTGGGGATGAGCAGCCGCTCGAACACCTTCTGCCCGCTGATTTTGCCCGCTTGTTTTTGCGTGTCCAGAGTGGCTTGCTGGTCAAAGGCGCGCCATTCCGCGCCTTCCGTCCAGACGGGGTCGCCGGCAGTGTTCAGGTTGCCTTCGCCGCTCAAAATCAGTTGCAGCGTCACCGGTTCGTTGACTTTGGTTTGGGTCGCGTCTACTTTGGCAGTGAGGCTGAATTTGCCCACCGCGCCTTTAAAATCGGCGGGCGCGCCTTGCGGCCAGGGCTGCACATCGACGGTGACCGGGTAGGTTTGCAGCGTGCGGCTGCTTTCGAACAGGCTGCCGGGGATGTATAACCTGGTGGGGCTGATGGTAACCGGGCCAACGGCCGTGGGGGCCAGCGTCGTCTGCACTTCACTGACGCGGTAGGTGCGATTGGCCGCTTCCACGGTGTAATCGTTTTGCTGCGGGTCGCCATCGGTCCAAAAGCCGCTGAACGCCGGGGGTTCGTAGCTGGGATCACGGCCAATATTTACTGCCTGATAAAAGCGGAAAATGTAGGTCATCGTTTGGCCCTGGTAAGGGGCGGGATTATCCACAATGGCTTCCACGTACAAATCCTGGCCGTTTAATTCGGTCGGCGCGGCGGCGGATTGACCGGCAGCGGGCGCAGGCTGCGCAAACCCGCTGTTCGGTTGGGCTACTCCGCCGCCCTGGGTCACGCGCACGGCAATGGGCATGGTGCTGTAGGTCACGCCATCGATCACCACGCTCACCGCCGGAATAGTCAGATCGCCGGTCATGATGGGCTGCAGGCGATATTGGTAGCTCGTGCCGGAGCTGATGGCGCCGTTTGTGATGCTGATGTTGGTGCTGCTGCCGGTGGCCACCACATCAAACCCATCCAGGTAAGGGATGAGCGGCGGGTCGGCCTGGCCGGTTACCTCGACGGTTAGGACGAGCGTCTCGTCGGTGGATAAGGTGTTGCGGTCTACAACGGCCGTAATCGGATTGTTTTGGGCAAAACCGGGCGCGGCCACAATCAGCAGGGCGGCCACAACCGCGACAATGACGCTCGTGAGTTTCCATGATTTTTTCATGCCGGTTCTCGCTTTTAGGTTTTCGTTGTTTGTTTGTCGGTGCTTGTTCATGGTTGCTTACCAATCCTGCGCCGATGGTGGGCGCTGTGATGTGAAAATTTGTTGTAATCGTTCTTGCAGCGTGCCGGACCCTTGGGCAATAGACAGCAGCAGTTGGCGAGCCTGCTCGGAAGTCATGCGCTGGCCGGGCTGCGGAACCATGCCGTTTTGCGGCGGCTGGTTGGGCGAATTGCCCTCTTGCGGCTGTCCCTGGCCTGGTTGGGGCTGATTATCTTGTGGCGGCTGCTCGCCCTGGTCGCCCTGGCCGCTTTGGTCTGTTGGGTCAGTCTGGTCAGAATTTTGCCCGTCCTGGTTTTGGTCTTGGGGCTGGTCCGTTGGCTGATCGCCGTTTTGCGGCTGATCTTGCGGCTGGCCGTCCTGATTTTGCCCGTCTTTAGACTCGTCTGGCGCGGGTTGATCTTGTTGGTCCTGATTTTGCTGATCCTGATTCTGTTGATCTTGATTTTGCTGGTCCTGGTCCTGTTGTTCCTGGTTCTGCTGTTGTTCTTGCTGCTGCTGCAGGGCCAGTTCCAGGTTGTATTTGGCGTCGGCGTCCTGCGGATTGATGAGCAGGGCCTGGATGTAGGATTGCACGGCCGTTGCCAAATCCTGGCTTCTGTAGGCGGCGTTCCCCTTGTTATAAAAACTGCTCTGAGCCAGATCATCGCTGGCGTTGTGCAACAGCGCCTGATCGATTTGAGCGATGGCGTCTGGGTAGCTTTCCTGCCGGTAAAGGGCGTTGGCGGCGTTGTAAAACGGCTCGGCCAACTGCGGGAAGCGGCTTTGCGCCAGCTGGTAAATGCCCAGCGCATCCATAAAGTTGTTGTCGGCGAAGGCCTGGTTGCCCTGGCGCAGCAGCCGCGCC
>JAKQCM010000332.1 GCA_029559155.1 Chloroflexota bacterium | reverse complement strand
AGATATCCTTTGTCGCCGGTGCGGAACCAGCCATCCTGAAAGGGCTGCAAATCGGGGCGGCGGTAGTATTCATTGAGCATGTAGGGGCTGTGGATGGCCAGTTCGCCGACGATGCGTTCCGGCAGGATACGGCCGTCTGCGTCCAACACGCGCACGGCCGTTCCGGCTATCGGTGGTCCACAAGACACCTTCACTGTCGCTTGCGGATGGTCGGCGGCGACCGGTTGGGCGCGTCCGGCGGCCTCCAGCACGGCCTGATCAATCACATCCAGCCGCGCCGGTTGGCCGGCAGGAGTCTGCGTGACGGCAAAGGTGTTTTCGGCCATCGCATAACTGACGCTGAGGGTAACGGCCGTTACCCCCATCTCCGCAAATCGCTCCAGAAACAGCTGGTGGCTCTCGTGGCGCACCGGCTCAGAACAGTTGATGAAGAGGCGCATCGAGGCCAACGACACGCCGTCCATGTCGCGGCGGCGAATGCGGCGGGCGCAGTGGTTATAGGCAAAATTAGGCAGCCAGCACAAAGTGCCCTGGTGGGCGTGGATGGCCTTCAGCAGCAGCGCCGGGTGCTGCACCCAATCGAACGGCGACATGAGTACCAGGGGAATGCCCTGGACCAGCGGCAGTAAAAATCCGGCGATGAGACCCATGTCGTGGTACAGGGGCAGCCAGCTTACAATCACATCCTCGGCCGTCAGTTGGATGGCCTCGCTGTAAGCGGCGATCTGGTTGAGCACGGCCGTGTGCGACAGCGCTACCCCTTTTTGCAGGCCCGTTGTGCCGGAAGAATGTTGCAAGAAAGCGGTGTGGTGCGGAATTGGAGATTGGGGCTTGGCGATTGGCGGGCGGAGAGTGGGCGTGTGGGCGGATAACTGGGTGGAGCTGTAGACCGCGCAGTTTACATGATTGGCGAGTTCCGGCGCAAACGTTTCCGTGGTCAGGATGGCCTGCACGCCGGAGAAGCGCACCAGTTCGGCCAGATTGCGCAAATAGATGGCCGGGTCCAGCTTTTCGGTAAGGGTGGGGAACATGGAGGGGACTGCGCCCATTTGCAGCGCGCCCCAAAAGAGGAAGATGCTTTCCAGGTTTTGCGTGTGGGCGATGATGACCAGATCGCCGGGCTGCAAGCCGAACTGGCTTAAAGTATGGGCGGTGCGGGTAACGGCCGTGCGGAACTCGCGCCGTGTTATATGCACATCCGGCTGGCCGGTGGCCACGTAGATGATGGCGTCCTGACTGTCGTCCGGGTCGGTGAGGGCGCGGGCGTCTAAGAGGGTGTGGGCATACGGCCGTGTGGCCTGCGTGAGTATCATCATTATTCCTTCGCCGGTAAAATTTGCCGGCGCCGTGATTATAAGCAAACCGCCACAACCCGGCGACATCCCCGTTCTCGGGGCTTTGTTTGTAAGCTGGCGCCCAAGCGCCGGGCAGGCAGGCTAAAATCGCAGGCGCAATTGCTCTGAGAATGCTGTGAAAAAATTTGATTTATTCAGCCAATGCCCCTATCATCAGCCATTGACAGGTTGTCGAAAATAAAATAGGTACACGAATGGCACGGATCAGGCCGACATCCGGCGAATCCGTATAATCCGTGTGTCTATTTCATGGTCTCCGGCAAGCCTCTGCTCACAACATCACACCGTCAAGGAAAACGAATATGATTGCCACCAGTAATCTCACGCTGTCTTTTGGGCCGCGAGTCCTCTTTAAGGACGTCAATCTTAAATTTTTGCCGGGTCATTGTTATGGCCTGATTGGCGCCAACGGCGCCGGTAAATCCACATTCCTCAAAATTTTATCCGGCCAGCTTGAAGCTACCAGCGGAGAAGTAATTACCGATCCCAAGGACCGGATTGCCGTCTTGCAGCAAGACCAGTTTGCGTTTGATGAGTTTACGGTCATCGAAACCGTCATCATGGGGCATCAACGGTTGTATGATCTGATGCAAAAGCGCGATGCGCTTTATAGCAAGCCGGATTTTTCTGATGAGGATGGGGTGCGCGCGGCCGAATTGGAAACAGAATTTGCCGATCTCAATGGTTATGACGCTGAATCAGAAGCGGCCACGCTGCTGAAGGGTCTGGGCATCGATGAATCGTTTTTGGAGCGCGACATGGGCGAATTGGAGGCCATGCAAAAGGTGCGTGTGCTGCTGGCGCAGGCCATGTTTGGCAACCCGGACATTTTGCTGCTGGACGAGCCGACCAATCAGCTGGATTTGAAGACGATTCGCTGGCTGGAAGATTACCTGATGCGGTTTAACAACACGTTGATTGTTGTGTCTCATGACCGGCATTTTTTGAACAACGTATGCACGCATATTGTGGACATCGATTTCAGCCAGATTCGCATGTATGTGGGCAATTATGAATTTTGGTACGAGGCCAGCCAGTTGGCTTTGCAGCAGCGCAAGAATGAAAGTAAGAAGCGCGAAGAGAAAATTAAGGAGTTGGAAGCGTTTGTGCGCCGGTTTAGCGCCAATGTGGCCAAAGCGCGGCAGGCTACGTCACGCAAGAAGCTGATTGACAAGCTGACGGTGGATGAACTGCCGGCCAGTTCGCGCCGGTTTCCGTATGTGGGGTTTGCTCCGGAACGGCCGTGTGGCAAAGTGGTATTACGCGTTCAGGATCTCAGCGCCAACGTGGATGGCGAGCCGGTGCTGTCGCACTTCAACCTGGAGGTGAACCAGGGGGACAAGATCGCCTTCATCGGAGAAAACGACCTGGTAAAAACAACGTTGTTTGAGATTTTGGCGGGCGAGATGGAAGCGGGAAACGGCCGTTACGAATGGGGCACCACCATTACCATGTCTTACTTCCCCAAAGAAAACAGCCACTACTTCGACACCGACGACAACATCATCGACTGGCTGCGTCCCTTCTCACCCACTGAAGACAGCGACACATTCATCCGCGGCTACCTGGGGCGCATGCTTTTCTCCGGCGAAGAAGCCCTTAAACCTGCCCGCGTCCTCTCCGGCGGCGAAAAAGTGCGCTGTATGTTGGCCCGCATGATGCTCAGTGGAGCCAACGTCCTCATGCTCGATGAACCCACCAACCACCTCGACCTGGAAGCCATTACCGCCTTGAACCAGGGACTCATTAAATTCCCGGAAGTTCTCCTCTTTGCTTCCCACGATTATGAATTTGTCAGCACCATCGCCAATCGGATCATCGAGATTACACCGGGTGGGGTGATTGATCGGGTGATGCCCTTTGAAGCTTATCTTGAGGATATTCAAGTCAATCAATTGCGGCTACAATACTATCATGAGGATCATGCCTTCATGATCTAGCAAGGAGCCGTACAATCCCTTTATTTGGCAATCTCAAAGATCACGGTTGGCATATAAACACACATGAACGACCTGGAAAAAAGCAAGGCTGAGTTGGTAGTTGAATTGGACCACTTACGGTATCGGATAGCAGCGTTGGAGGCAGAAAACGCTGAACTGAACTTTTTACAAGAAAGGCATACAGGCGAAGATTCTCTCTATCAGAAACTTTTTATCAGCATCTTTCAGAATGCCACCTTTGGCCTGGCGCTTCTCAACAAAACTGGGCAAATTGTCGCCATTAACAAAAAGCAGTGCGACTTCATGGGGTATCCTGAGGAAGAGATTTTGGGTATGTCATTTGCCGAACTGACCTACCCCGAAGACTTGGGCGAGCATCAGCAGCTTTACGATGAGCTGCTGCGCGGCGAGCGTGAATCTTTTTCATTGGACAAACGCAATATTCGCAAAGACGGCCGTGTCGCCTGGTTCCGTCTGGGTGTGTCCCTGGTGCGCGATTTTCAGGGTGATCCTCGTTTCGCCACCGTCATCTATGCCGACATCAGTGACCAAAAGGAAACGGAAGAAGCGCTTCGTCAGCAGTACAGACTGCTCCAAAAAGCCGAAGAAACCCAGGCCTTCTATTTCGGTCAAGTCAAAGAAGAACAAAAGCGGCTGCGCGCTATTTTAGACACTGTGCCAGATGCCATTCTTCTCCTGGATTCAGATTATCGGGTGTTGTTGGCCAATGCCCCTGGCGTGCAATACCTGGCGGTTCTTGCCGGTTCCATGATTGATGGCGTCGTTACTCGTTTGGGCGACCGCCAGCTCGAGGAGCTGCTCACCTCGCCGCCGGTGCGCGGCGTCTGGCATGAAATTGTCGCGGGCAGCCGCCATTACGTGGCCATTGTGCGCCCGGTGAAAAACGGCTCGGATTCGGAGCGCTGGGTTTTGGTGATTCACGATGCCACCGAAGAGCGGGAGATGCAGCGACGGGCGCAGCAGCAAGACCGGCTGGCGGTAGTGGGGCAGTTGGCTGCCGGAATCGCCCACGATTTCAATAATATCCTTTCGGTCATTACCCTCGATGCTGATCTCGTTTTGCTGACCAACCCGAAGGAAAACCACAAAAAATGGCTGGATTCCATCTTGGTGCAGGCAAAACAGGCCAGCAACATGATCCAGCAGATATTGGATTTTGGCCGGCGCACGGCAATGGAGCGACGGCCGTTACCTCTCTCCCCCTTCCTCCGCGAACAAATCAAACTCATGCGTCGTATGTTACCGGAAAATATCACCATCCAGATGGCCCACGACTCGGTTCAGTCCATCATCCTGGCCGACCCGACACGTATCCAGCAAGTGGTGATGAACCTCGTTGTCAACGCCCGCGATGCCATGCCCGACGGCGGCAGTATTCGCATCAACCTGGACAATCTTGATCTTGTTCTCCCCGAAGATGCGCCGGTCAATGGGATGCGGACGGGGTCCTGGGTGCGGATACAAATCGCCGATACCGGCACAGGCATCCCGGAAGATGTGCTGCCCCACATCTTTGACCCGTTTTTTACCACCAAAGAGGTTGGCATGGGCAGTGGGTTGGGTTTGGCGCAGGTTCAGGGACTGGTGAAGCAGCACGCCGGCGAAGTCGTTGTCGAGACTACGCCGGGCAAAGGAACGACATTTAGCCTTTACTTCCCGGCCCATAATTCTCTAAGGGTGACTGAGCCGATCGCCGCTTCGCCGCTCTTGCGCTCTGCCGGGGATAATACCATCCTGTTAGTGGAAGATAATGAAGAACTGCGCGAGATAACGGCCGTTGGCCTGCGCTCGTTAGGTTATAAGCTTATCGAGGCTGCCAGCGGCCTGGACGCCCTGACCATTCTGGAATCACAAGCCGCAGATATCACCCTGGTTCTCAGCGATGTCGTCATGCCAGAAATGGGCGGCCAGGCGCTTTTTTACGCCATGCAAGAAAAAGGCTTAAACCTGCCGCTGATCTTGATGACCGGTCACCCGCTTGATAATGAGTTGGAAAAACTGCGCGGGCGCGGTCTGGCCGGTTGGATTGCCAAACCGCTCAATTTGCGCCAATTAAGCTCCATTTTAGGCCTTACTCTGGGCGTCGAACCCCCTGCGGAAGCATAATGAACCTTTTGGATTTCGCGGGCATCAGAAATACCCTTGCCCCCCGAATTCCCGAAACGCCAAAAAACACGGAGGAATCCATGAACGCAATTTGTACGTTTGATTATGACATCGCTGTTACCTACCCAGATGGCAAAGTCCTGAAAGACAATGGCGAGTTTGAAATTTCTTTTCCGGAGACGGCTTTAAAGGAATTCGACGAAATTGATATGTATGGCGAACTGGTGTTTGTGGTGCTGGACACCTTTCATAAAGAAAAAACTGAGCGCGGCGGCCTGCTAGACAATCCTGATGTGACTGTTTCCATTCGCAATATCACCTGGGATTAGCCACCGCCCAAATCGCGGAGGATGCGGGCGACCATCTGGTTAAGCGTATCCAGGTTTTCCACAGTCAGGTCAGAATCGGGGATGTAAATGTTAAATTCGTCCTCTACATAGACGCCAAATTCGGCCAGTGAAAACGAATCCATCAGCCCGCCGGTGACAATTCCCTCGTCATCGCGCAGGTTGTAGCTTTCGTCGCGGATTAGTTCGCGGGTGATAAAGGTTCGCAGTTTCTCTCGAATGGTTTGTTCTTCGTTCATCGTCTGTCCTTACCTGGTCATTGGACCCTGAGGCTTTGGGCGCCTGAGGTCTGGCTTCTCGGCCAAAAACGGCCGTATCCCCTCCGCCACCATCGCCGCGTACAACTTGTTGCCGACGGCCGTCAGGTGAACCGGCGTATCGGTAAACTCATCGGGGGGAATGGTATCCCACAGGTCGAGGTAAGGCCAGTCGTGGGCGACGGCCGTTTCGCTCAACAATGACCGATATTGATCATAAGCCCAACGTGGATAAAAGGCATTGTACCGCAGGTCGCTGTTTTGGCCGCTGCTAATAAACATCGGCTCGTTGATGAGCAAGACAGGAACCGGGCCGGCTGTGGCCATGCCGGCCGTCAGTACATCGAACGCCAGATCGTCGGTGGTCAGTGTGGCGGCCTGGGTGAACGTTTGCCAGCTTTCATCGGCCTCAAAATCGGAGCGACGCAGATCGAACTGCGCCGGAATGGCCTGGTCGATGCCCGTGGCCGCCCAGGCGAAACCCATTTGCTGCAAGCGCAGCCAATCGGCCAGATTACGCCGCTGCCCGACAATGGTCTGGTCAAGAAAGGTGGGGGTGATGAAACGGCCGTCATTGGCGTCCAAATCTAACGCATAATCGGCAATCAGGCGGCGCATCCGCGCCGGATTGGCCTGCACCAATGGCGGGAACAACTGCTTTTCGCGCGGGAAAGATTCCAGGGTCACCGGCCAGAGGATGAGGTCGGGGTCGGTTTGCATGGCGGCATCCAGCAGCAGCAGGTCTTTGCTGAGCGCCATGACGGGATAACCAAAATTGTAGACGGTGACGGCACGGCCGTCGGCTGTTTCCAGCCGCAGGGCGTTCAACTGCCCGGCGAGCGTGTCCTCGTTGGGCAAAAACCAGCCCCATGTCCCCGAATCGCCGATGAGCAACACGCGAAATTCAGCGGCGTCTTTGGGGCGGTTGATGGTGTGGCTGGCCAGCATGGCCGGCACGTTGTTCAGGCTCAGATTGTAGCTTTCGGCCGGATTTTCGCCGTAGGGCAGGCGCAGCCGCCCCGGCAGCAGCCAGTTGTAAAGCGAAAAGTGTCCCAGCGTTTCCATCGGCTCCAGCCAGGCAAACAGCAGATTGAGGAGCAGGAAGAGAACGGCCGTTTTCCCCAAAACGCGCCCGATCATCCGCCAGGTTATTGTTGACGATTGTCCATTAGCCATTGACCATTCTCTACCAGCCGAAGCCAAATAATCTGCCAAAAGTGGCGGCTGCCAGGCCCACCTCCGGCAGCAAGAACCAGACCCAGCCCAATACGACAAATTGCAAGGTTACAAACCAGCTAAACACCGTCCAGGCACGCTTTTGCCGGGGTTTGTCCGCCAGTTCTCGATACCATTTGCGCGTGCGGTCGCTCCACTGCTTGTGGACAAATAGTCCCACGCCGTGCCACAGTCCCCAAATGAAAAAGGTCCAGGAAATGCCATGCCACAGCCCGATGGTGGTCATGGTGGCAATCTGGGCCACGAGGACGATGAGCGTGGGCGACGGCCGTGGCTTGCGCCGCAGCAAGCTGCGCGACAGCGACGTGAAGACGTAAAATCGTGCCCAACTGCTCAGGGTCATGTGCCAGCTTTGCCAGAAGGTGGTGATGTTGCTTTTCAGGTAGGGGCGGTCGAAGTTTTCCGGCAGGCGAACGCCGAAAAGAAGTCCCAGGCCGATGGCTATGTCGGTATAGCCGGCGAAATCGAAGTAAAGACGCAGCGCATATCCATAGAGCAGCATCCACAATCCCAGGGTTGAGGTGGCCTGGGCGGCGTTGACGGCCGTTAACGACATCCCTTGCGCCAGCGAATCGGCGATCACAAACTTTTTGAACAGGCCGCTGGCAAGGCGCAGCCCGGCTTCGCCGAAGCGGGCAGCGTCGAGGCCGACCATTTGGGGCAGGGCGCGCAGGTCCTGCGCAAACCGTTCGGCGCGATCAATCGGCCCGGCAATAAACGCCGGGGCAAAGATGATGTAGGTGACGTATTCGCGCAGGGAAAGCGCCGGCAGCAAACCGGTTTGCCTGTCGCGCAGGGTGTGGATGAGGCGAAAGGCAACGTAGGAAAAACCCAGCCAGGCCAGATCGGTTGGGGCGGCGAGGGCGGGATTTTGGTCGGTGAGGGTGCGCCAGAGTTGGGCCACGGCCGTGCTGAGTACGGCCGTTTTCAGCGCCACAAACAGCACAACCATGAACAGGATGCCGCCGCTCAACACGCGCCGTTGGTCGGCTTTGGCTGCCAGCTTTGCACTGAGCAGGAATAACCCGCCAAGCCCCAGCAGGATGACGGCCGTCCACAGCGGCGATGGCGGGCGCGAAGCGGTCAGGCGGTAGGCGGCATCGAGATAGCGGTTAAAAGCCATGCCCACTGCCAGCACAAAAAGCACCACCAGCGTGCGGCGATCTTCGCGCAGCGTGGCTTGCCGGGCTTCTGCGTCTGGCGGGCGGGTGAGCAGCCAGCCAAAAATGGCCAGGGCCAGGGTTGCCGTCGGCAAGACGTAATCGGCGAAACGGGGCGCCAGCGGCGGCTGAAGCCAGTAGATTGCCAGGGCGCTGCCAATGAGCAAAGCCCAACCGCGCCAACGGCCGTTTAACAGCCCGGCGTATAACACGGCGGCCGTGGCAAAAGTCAGCAGGCTGGCAAGATCAAGGGGCAATCGGCTATGTCTCCAATGTAAGCTTTTGGTCGTTAAGCGGTTCGATTGTTGAGCCTACTGAAAAACTGGACTTTTGACAATAATGTAGACATAACTATTACGCGCCTGGCAAGGTTGGGACTGGTATTTTATTGTGCCGGTGGATTGGAGATGGGGAGCGGGGTGGGAAACGGCCGTGCGGGCTATCTATCTGGCATGAAAAGACCCTAAGGGTTTGAGGTCCAGAAAGTCTGGCTTCTCTAAAGCAAACCCTTAGGGTCCTGTCTTCATGCCCATAAAAACAAGGTTTAGCCGCCGAGCGAATCGATGTAATCGATGGAAATTTGCGCCGGGTAGAAGTTTTCATTGACGGCCAGAGCGGATTCATACGCCTGACGCGCCTCGGTGACGCGGCCCATCTCCAACAAAACATGGCCCATGTACCAATAGGTCTCTTCGACGTTACGGCCGCCCTGGGTGTCCAGGGTGGCATTGGCCAGATCGAGCACGTCCTGATAACGGCCTACTTTCCAATAAGCCAGGTACGGCTGGAATTGATACCACAACATCCGCGGTGGCAGGCCGATTTCCCGGGCTTTGTCGTAAGCCTGAGCGCCGCCCTGGTAATAGGTCTGGTCGCCGGTAAGGCCGGCGATGCGCGTAAAGGCCGTGCCCATGTTAAACCAGGCCATCGCGTCATCTGGGTTGGCCTTTGTTTCCGATTCCGCCAAGGTGGCGACGTACTGCCACATTTTCAGGTCGTCGAACATTTCCTCGCCCAAAATAGAGGCTACTTCGTCGGCTTTGTCCGGGGTATAGACAACATAGAACGTGTAGTTGAACTGCTGCCAATACTTTTCGATTTCATCGTAGCTGTCGGTACGACCGCTGTTATCCCAGGGACCAAGGTAGCTGTCCTGGCTGTACAGCTCTTGTTTGGTGTCGTCGTAGCCGTAAATGGTAATGTAATGACCCCACCAGCCGGATTCCGGCAGCTCGTATCCTTTTTCGATGACCACAGGATAACCGGCGGCGATGAATTTTTTGACCATTTCCAGCGAGCCGCCGGATCGGGCGATGGCGTTGTAGCCGGGCGTTTGTTCGTTAACGTAATCGGCGATTTGCCAGGCGCTGACGTTGCGGTCTTCGGAATTGGGTTTGAGATAGCTGGCCACCTCTTCTTGGGTGACGGGGTTGCCCCACCAGTTGAGCACCTGGGTCAAATTGGCCGGCCCGCAGTTGTTGAAGCTTTGTTTCACAACTTTCATGTCGGGCAGAATTTTGCTGACGGGTAAGGGTTCGGGCGTGGGGGTCATGGTAGGGGCTGGTGTGGCTGTGGGCGGTAGTGTGGGTTCCGGCGTGATGTCGTCGGCGGCGGTGATGGGTTGCTGGGTGGGCACGGCCGTTTCCGTAGGCACCACCATCGGGGTCGTAGTTGGTTTGGCGGCCGCCAGAGCGCTCAAATCAACATGGTTGCTGGTGTCATCTAATTCAGGGGCCGGCAGAGCTGTAGCCACCGGAGCCACCTGGGCGATCACTTCTTCACTGATGCTGCCAAGAAACGGGCTGCGTTCTTGCAAAGCGACGCGGTAGCGGCCAGGAATGGCCTGGACCACTGTCGGCAAAGCCAGTAAACCGATAATGACAACAAATTGGATTCCCACAACTGCGAGAATAAGATTTCGTGTGCGATTTTTCATAAGCGTCAAAGCATTCGCAGCGGATATTATTGCCGAAAGAAAGAGTCAGCTTTTCGGCCTCCAACCTCCGCTCCGAATTAACTTCCTCCGTTTTGGATTTCGGACAGCGCCGAAGCCGCGGGGGCAAAATTCGGGTTAAAGTTAGCGGCTTGCAGCAGGTCTTGCTGGGCTGTGTCCAGATTCCCCAGCGCTTCCTCAGCTAATCCTTTGTAGTAGAATGATTCTTCAAAATAGGGTCGGTTTTCCAGGGTCACATCGGCCAGAAGGATGACATCTTCGTAGCGGCCAGACCGGAAATAAGCTTCGTAGGGGCCAAATTGGTACCACAACATGCGCCAGGGTAGGCCAATGGCTCGCGCCTGATCATAAGCGGCCGCAGCTTCATCATATTGCCCCAGGGCGTTGTAAATGGTGCCCAGGTTAAACCAGTTAAAGGCGTTCTCGGGGGCTGCGGCCGTCTCGGCGCGAACAGTTTGCAGGGCGTTTTGCCACATCGTCGCGTCGTCCATGTTTTGGCCGATGATATCGGCTACTTCGGCGGCGCGCGCCGGTTCGTATAGGACGATGTAGTTGCGGTTGAAGTGCGGCCAGTAGGTGGCTAAATCGACATAGGAAAGATCACGGCCGTCGGCGTCCGCATTTTGCAGGGGTTCATCGCTGGTGCCCAGCCAGGAATCGTAGGTCCAGAACTGCTGTCGGGCGTCGTCGTAGGCTACGACGAGCATGTAATGGCCATACCAGCCCATCCAGCGAAATTCGCCGGGCGGGTCGATGCCAATTTCCAGAATGACCGGGAACCCATTGGCGATGAGGCGGCGAATGGTGTATTGATCGCCGTTGGCGCGGGAGAGGGCTTGTAAGTCGGTGTGATTATTGACATAAGCAACCATTTCGGCCGGACTTACGTTGCGGTCCTCAGGGCTGGGTTTAAGGATGGCGGCCGTTTCTTTTTGATTGGTGCGCACGCCAAAATAGCTCAGGGTCATGGCCAACGTGGCCGGGCCGCAGTTGTTCCATTCCTGAAACTGGTGAGTGATGCCTTGCAGGCGTGCGGCGGCCGGAATGGGAACCTGTGTGGGTGTGGGCGGCGGCGGGGTGAAGGTGGGCGGCAGCGTAGGGCTGGCGGGCGGCGTAGCTGTGGCGGATTGGTTGGTGATGGGCATGGGGGTGTTGGTGGGCGGCAAGGAAACGGCCGTTGCCGTATTCAGCAGCAAAGCGACATTGGCGGTCGCGGCGGCCGTGGGCAAGATGGCGACTGTTTGCGGCGGCGCGCCGATGTCCTGAATAGGTTTAGGCAGGCGCGCCAGATAGCGCGGCGGCACGGCGCGCAAAATCGTCGGCGTGGCCAATAATCCCACCGTGATTAATCCAAGGAATACCAACAGGGTGATGTTTCGTCTGCTCATCGTTTTTTCCAACGTTGGGCATTATAGCGCACGAATTCAGGCCCCCAAAGCACAGCGACAGACTCTTACCAAGTCCTTAATGTTCAAAGCCTGGGCTATTGCCTGGTTAGAGCAGACAACCGCCACGAGTTTGGGCGAGGTCGATGCTGTCTTACTTGTCCAGGACTTCACGTACCTTGGCCACCAGGGTACTCCGGGTGAATGGTTTGGGTAAGAATTCCACCTGAGCCGTTAACAGGCCATGACGCATCACTGCGTCGTCCAGGTAGCCGGACATGTAAAGCACTTTCATCTTCGGATAACGTGGGGTGAGAGTTTCGGCCAGTTCACGCCCGCTCATGTGCGGCATCACCACATCTGTCAAGAGTAAATCAATGGGCGTTTGGGAGGTTTCGACCAAATCAATTGCCAGATTCGGATCATTGGCTTCCAGGACGGTGTAACCCATTTCGTCTAAAGTGAGGTGTACCAGGTTGCGTACGGCATCCTCATCTTCAACCAGCAATATCGTTTCGTTGCCACGACTCAAAGGCACAACTGGCGAAGGTTGTGTGGGCTTGTTGATAACGCCGACATCGGCCGGCAAGTATATCTTGAAGGTTGTGCCCTTTTCCAATTCGCTGTAGACAAAAATAGCGCCGCCGCTTTGTTTAATGATGCCGTGTACGGTTGATAATCCCAGCCCGGTTCCCTTTCCCGGCTGCTTGGTTGTGAAAAAAGGCTCGAAAATTTGCTTTTTCGTGGCCGCATCCATGCCATGGCCCGTATCGGTGATGGCCATCATGACGCATGGGCCTAACGGCGCATCCAGATGAGCGCCTTTGATAGAGCCATCGAATATCTGATTGCTGGTTTCCATGGTTAAGATGCCGCCCGTCGGCATGGCATCACGCGCATTAACGGTCAGATTCATGATGACCTGTTCTATCTGCCCGGGGTCGGCTTTGACAGGCCACACCTCGGGCTGCAGGACCGTGTTGAGGGTGATGTCTTCGCCAATCATGCGGGACAACATACTTTTTAAATTCCCGATCAGGCTGTTCAGGTTTAAGCTGACAGGTTGCAGGAGCTGCTTGCGGCTAAAAGCAAGCAGCTGCGTTGTCAGGCCGACCGCGTGTTGGCTGGCCTGGTAGATTTGTTCCAGTTTTGGCAAGAGGGGATCTGTGTCGCTCATCTGATTGCGCATGAGTTCACAGTAAATCTGGATGATGGTGAGTTGGTTGTTGAAGTCGTGGGCTATGCCGCCGGCGAGCCGGCCGATGCCTTCCATTTTCTGGGATTGGCGCAGTTGTTCTTCCAGTCTGGCCTGTTCTTCGGCGGCTTGTTTGCGTTCGGTTATGTCTCGGGCGACGATAACTGTGCCGGCAATCTGACCTTCTTCCCAGATGGGGGTGCTGGTGAATTCGACAGCGAGGGGGGAGCCGTCTTTGTGCCAATAGATGTCGTCGTCGGAATGGTAGGTTTGGCCGTTGAGCATGGCGCGGTGTATGGTGCATTCGGCGGCGGGGTAGGCACGGCCGTTTGGGCGGGTGTGGTGAAACTTGTGGTGAGCATTCTGACCGATCAGGTTGGCCGGTTCCCAGCCCAGCATTGTGGCCATGGCGGGGTTGATGAAGGTGATACGGCCGTTAATGTCCGTGCCATAAATCCCTTCACCGGCGGAATTTAAAATGAGTTCCATCCGCCGGTTCAGCCGGTCAATGATCGCCTCGGCCTCTTTTCGTTTGGTGATGTCCTGTACATAACCAACCAGCGATGCCGGACGGCCGTCTTGATCATTCATTAACTGGCCTTCCGCCCAAACCGTGCGCTGTGTGCCATCGGGCAACACAATTCGGTACTCTGTGGGCGTGGGCTTATAGTCCTCTAATACGTTGCGGTTGGATTGGTTGACCGTCTCTATGTCATCGGGGTGAATGCGAGAATTGATTACCCGGTTAACATCACCGTCAAAGTTTTCCCGATCCACCCCAAAGAGGCGGAACATTTCATCGGACCAGACTACTTTTTGTGTCTTCAGATCCCATTTCCAACTGCCGATTCCGGCCACCATCTCGGCGGCGGTCAGGATACCTTGTAGGTTGTCCAATTCTTGCCGGGTTTGCTTGCGTTCCGTGATATCTTCTGAAAAGATAACGATGCCGCCGATGACGCCATTCGTATCATACCAGGGGCGCACCTCCCAACGCAGCCATTGAACCGTTCCGTCTGCCCGAAGGAATTTGTCTTCATTATTTCGTATGACTTCACCCGCCATTCCCCGGCGGTGCACCGATTTCCACTCTTCTGTTATCTCCGGGAATATATCATAATGAGATTGTCCAATGATATCTCGTGTAGCCAACGAGTGGTCGGATACCCAGCGATTGCTCACAAACAGATACCGCATGTCGGTATCGAACATGGCCAGGGAGGCCGGCGCGTGTTCCATGAACAAGCGCATTTTTTCTTCGCTGTCGCGCAGTGCATTTTCCGCCT
>JAKQCM010000325.1 GCA_029559155.1 Chloroflexota bacterium | reverse complement strand
CGGCCGTGGCCTGGGACAACGCCAGCCAGGCCATTTTAGAGCGCAGCCTGGATGATTCCGCCAACCGGCGTGTTTTCCAGGCTGAGAGTTTTTTGGCTGTCGATGAAATTTTGCTGCGCGCCGATCGGATTGTGGCCGAGATGGTGATCGATCGGGAAGCGATTGCCCGTAACATGGCTGTCTATGGCCCGTTTGCGGCTACAGAACGGGTGCTTATGGCGTTGGTGGCGGCCGGCGCCAGCCGGCAGGATGGCCATGAATGGATCCGCGCCGCCAGCCTGGAAGCCTGGGCGGCTCTCCGGCGCGGCGAACCCAACCCGCTGGTCGATTTGCTGACGGCCGACGCGCAAATCGGCCCCTATTTGTCTGCGGAACAGGTTCGCAGCCTGATGGATGCCTCGGCCCACACCGGCACGGCCGTTGACCGGGCGTTGGCCATGGCGCAAACCGTACGCATCTTTGTCGGGCGGGAAATGTTTAAGCAGGGTGGGGCGGATTAGACAGAGCCGATTTTCTACTTGTTACACCCCCAAAGTCAACAAAACGCGGATGCGTGATGCGTAAAAACCAACTGGTCACGCATCAACTTCACGCTTCTCCGTATCCTTTCGGGTGGGCTACGTGCCAGTTCCAGGCTGTCTCAATAATATCTTTCAGGTTCGGATAGCGCGGCCGCCAGCCGAGATCGTGGTTGATGGATTCGCTGCTGGCGATGAGAATGTCCGGGTCGCCTGGGCGGCGCGGGCCAATAACTGCCGGGATAGGATGCCCGGTTACTTCGCGCGCGGTGTCGATGACTTGTTTGATGGAGTAGCCACGGCCGTTGCCCAAATTATATTTCCGGCTGCCAGCATCCAGATCGCGCAGCGCCAAAATATGCGCCTGGGCCAAGTCGATGACATGAATATAGTCGCGCACGCAGGTTCCATCTGGCGTGTCATAATCATCGCCAAAAATGGTGAACTGCTCCCGTTGGCCTAAAGCCACCTGCAGAACCAGCGGAATAATGTGGGTTTCCGGGTCGTGGTCTTCGCCGCGCTCGGCGCTGGCGCCGCTGGCGTTAAAATAGCGCAGGCAGGCATACCGGAAATCATAGAGCTGGTCCATCCAGTGTAAATAGCGCTCCAGAATGAATTTCGATTCGCCGTATGGGCTGCCCGGTACAATGCGCTCATCTTCGGCGATGGGCATGGACAGCGGGTCGTCGAACAAATTGGCCGTGGACGAGAGGATGAACCGGCGCACGCCGTGTTCCACCGCGCTCTGGATCAGGTTCAGACCGTTGACGACGTTATCGCGTAAATAGAGAAACGGCCGTTCCATCGATTCTCCCACCAGCGTATACGAAGCAAAGTGCATAATGCCATCCGGCTGATGGGTTTTCATCACCGCATCGACGGCCGTTTTGTCACATAAATCGCCCTGGACAAAGACGGCTTTCGGATGCACGGCCGCCCGATGCCCCTGGAACAGGTTGTCGAACACAACCACTTCTTCTCCGGCCTCAATCAACTGCTCTACGGCGACACTGCCGATATAACCGGCCCCGCCGGTAACCAAAACTTTCATTAAAAATACCTCTTTTCTGTGAAATGATGATGGCGTCAACCGTCAGCGTGCCGGCGGTTGCCGGAGATACTTTACACCTGCCAACGTTACGATTGGGCTTACCGGGCTAAGGTTGGGCGGCCAGCGTGAGGCGGATGTCTTGCACACGGCCGTTACGCACCACAGTCAGCGATATCGTTTGTCCTACCTGGGTATCTAGCTCGATATATTTTGAGAGGCTGGCCCAATCGGCGATGTCTGTGCCGTTAACGGCCGTGATGATGTCGCCGCCGATCAGCATCCGCCGGTTGCCGACAATGGCCTGGTCGGTTCCCCCTTGAATACCGGCGGCGGCCGCCGGACCTTCGCGGTACAACTGGGCCACCAAAACACCTTTATCCACCGGCAGTTTTAACGCCTGCACCAGGTCGGCGGTCACATCGTAGCCCAACAAGCCTAGCCAGGGGTGCGGATAGGATCCGTTGGCAATTAAAATGGGCACAATGCGCTGAATGGTTTCCACGGGCACGGCAAAGCCGATGCCCTGCGCGTCTTGTTGGATGGCCGTATTGACGCCGACAACTTCGCCGCGCGAGTTGAGCAGCGGCCCGCCGGAATTACCCGGGTTGATGGCCGCGTCTGTCTGGATGACGTTATAGATGTAGCTGTCGTTGTTGGTTTGCAACGGCCGTCCCAGGGCGCTAATGACCCCTGTCGTCAAGGTGCGGTCCAGGCCAAAGGGGTTGCCAATGGCGATGGCTCGCTGCCCCACGCGCAAATCCATGTTGTCGGCCAGCGGCAGCGGTTTTGCGCTCTCCGGCAGCGACGCCACCTGAATCACCGCCAAATCGTTGGCCGGATCCGTGCCGACCACCGTCGCCGGAAGCTGGGTGTCGTCGGAAAAGCGCACTTCAATGCTTTGCGCGCCGTCCACGACGTGGTTGTTGGTGACAATATGCCCCGCGTCGTCATACACAAAGCCCGATCCTGTGCCTTCACTGGGAACAGGGCCAAAGAAGAAATTCATCGTCACCACCTGCGAGGCGATGTGGACAACGGATGGGCCGACACGATCATACAAATTCGTGATCAATTGTTCCTCAATGTCAATCGGCGCCAAATCGGTGTCTGACAGGGGAGTGGGCGTGGCGATGAGGATGATGGGCGTTTGGGTAGGCGCAGGCGCGGTGGGCACCGTGGGGGTGTTGGCGCAGGCAACGGCCGTGCCCACAAGCAACAACAAGGCTAAAGTGAGAGCTCTTTTTATCATAAGGTTGGCTTCTTGTATTGTCGGCTGCGCGGCGAATGGGAAGATAAGGTATTGGCCGCAAAACCTAAAAATTTAAGATGCCTTATTGTAAGCCCGGACAGGCCAGGAAGGGATATTTCACCAATCCCTTACTCATCTAATTGACTCCATAAACTGGCGTATTGGCAGCCATAGGCGGCCTGGATTTTAGATTGGTCCAATCCTGGAGATTGGACCAATCTTGCGCGTCATTCTACTCTTCGCTGGCCCCATCCGCCGGTTGGCAGATGTAGATGTTGGGCTGCAAGCCGCTCGCGGCCTGATAACAGGCCGCCACCGCAGCGGCGAAAGCCTGGGCGCTGCTGTCTTGGACCAGCGCTACCGCGCAGCCGCCAAAACCAGCGCCGGTCATGCGCGCGCCAAAACAGGCATCGGTTTGGCGTTGGGCGCAGTCTACAATCTGGTTCAGTTCCAGGCTGGAGACGGCGAAATCATCGCGCAGGCTGGCATGGCTGGCGTTGATGAGCTGTCCCAGGCTGTTTGCGTCATACTGCCGCATGGCGGTCATGGCGTCGAGGGTGCGTTGGTTTTCGCTGATGACGTGGCGTGCGCGCTGGCGGGTCAGGTCGTCCAGTTCGGCGGCGTGGGCGGCAAAGGTTTCCAGGCTTACATCGCGCAGCGCGGGAACGGCAAAAAAGCGAGCGGCCGTTTCGCATTGGCTCCGGCGTTCATTGTAGGCGGAATCGACCAGTCCACGGCGGGTGGCGGTGTCCATGATGACCACGGCCGTTCCCGGCGGCAGCGGCGCGAGTGTTGTGTCCAGGGTGCGGCAGTCAATCAGCAGGGCGTGACCGGCTTTGCCCGCCGCCGAAATCATCTGATCCATGATGCCGCAGTTTACGCCTACCCACTTGTTTTCGGCCAATTGGGCCAGCCGGGCCATCTGCGCCGGTTCCCAGGTGAAGCCGGACACAGCGGCAAAGGCCCGGGCCACCGCCAATTCCAGCGCCGCCGACGATGACAGCCCTGCGCCAACCGGAATATCTCCGGCCGACACGCCTTCCCAGCCCCGCAAGGCCAGATTGGCGCCTTGCAGCGCCCAGGCCATGCCTTTGACGTACTCTGTCCAGCCGCCCTCGCTGTGTTTCAGGTTGTCGAGGGAAAAGTCGGCCGCCGGTTGCAAATCCAGCGAGTGAAGCATCACGCGCCGGTCGCTGCGCGGCCGCAGGGCGATCCAGATGGTCCGGTCAATGGCCATCGGCAGCACAAAACCGTCGTTGTAATCGGTGTGTTCGCCGATGAGATTTACCCGTCCTGGCGCGCGCACGATGTGTGACGGCCGTTCGCCAAATCGGGCCGTAAATTCGTTTAGGACACGTTCTTTTAATGGTGGCACGATCAACTCCTCGAGTAAATATTGGTGTTAAGTGGTCGCTATCCAGACCCCAAGGGTTTGCGCCCGAGAATTTGGATTATTAGGGTATCAAACCCTTGGGGTCTTTACGTTAAGTGACGATTTTCCGGTCTTCATCACCAACTGTCAACGGCGGATTACCGCCACATCGCGGCTGTTGACAAGCACCGCCTGCCCGTTGAGGGGGTAAGAAATGGGTTGTTCGGTGAAGTTGAGCAGGATGGTGTATGGTCCGCGCTGCGCGGCGACCAATCCTTCCGGCAAGTCTGGCAGCCAGTTCAGGCCAAGCTGCCCGGCCAGATGCAGCAGCAGCGCCCGCGCCTGTTCGTTGGTGGGGTAGAAACCGAGGTAAAGGACACGGCCGTTACCCACTTTATGTTCAGTTAATGCCGCCGCGCCGCCGGGTTTGTAGGTTGCCAATACGCTGGCTGTTTGCGCGTTCAGGGTTTCTAACCAGTAGCCGGCGGGGCCATGAAGATGGGGCACGGCCGTTTCCAGTTCCCAGCCCACGTCTGGCGGCAGCGCCTGCCAGCTAGTCACCGTCGCTCCAACCAGTTTGCGCAGCGCACCGGGCAGCGGTTCGTCGGTGACCAGGTTGCTGGTCGTTTTGAAGCCGGAGCGCACGCCCAGCAGCAGCGTGCCGCCGTTTTGCGTGTAATCATTCAGTTTGCTGGCCAACTGGGCATCGGCCAGGTGGGTGGTGGGGGCGATGAGAAGTGGGTAGGGGGTGAAATCGGCCGTTTTCGGCACCAAATTTACCGGGATGCCCAATCGCTGCAAGGTTGTGTAGTAGACATAAAGCAAACGCAAATAACCAAAATCTTGCCGGTGGGGCTGCAATTGCAGCGCCCACAAGTCGGCAAAATCAAACAAAATGCCTACCGGAGCGGTGATGGGCTGGCGGGCGAGGTCGTCGAGCAAGTCTCTGTCCGCCTGAAACGTGAGGTGATCGTGGTAGCCCACGTCTGGCGTGGCGTCGTGGCGCAGCAAGCCGGAGTGGTATTGCTCTTGAGCGAACAATGTCGCCCGCCAGCGGAAATAAACGATGGTGTCCGCCCCCTCGGCGATGGCGTGCCAGGTCCACAGGCGCGGCGTGCCGGGGCGTATGCCCGGATTAAACTGCGCCCAGTTGATGTGCCCGCACTGCTGTTCCATAATCCAAAAAGGGGCATTTTTCAGGCCGCGCGTCAGAGCGTGGGCCAGACCTGTGACCATCGGGTCGCCCACATCGTAGGCATAGAGCGGGTTGTTGGTTTTGGCGTCTGCGCCTGGGGGATAGAGCAGGGGACGCCAGCGTTCAGGGTTGCCGGTGGGATAGTTGTCCCAGGTGGCAAAATCGAGTGTTTCAGCCATGTCGAACTGGTCTAAATCACGGTAGAGGCCCATGAAATTGGTGGTGATGAAACGGCCGTGGGCCAATTCCCGCAAAATATCCACCTGTTCCTGCTGGTAGCTGACAAAACTATCGGAGGCGAAGCGGTAATAATCGAGGACGTGGCTGGGGTTCTTTTTGTCGATGTGGTCGCTGGGCGGGCGAATTTGCGCCCAATCGGTGTAAGTTTGCGACCAGAAGATGGTTCCCCAGGCGTCGTTGAGGGCGGCGAGGGTGCCGTAACGGGCTTGCAGCCAATCGCGGAACGCTGCGGCGCAGTTTTCGCAGTAGCAGCGGGCAGTGCCGCCGCCGCCAAATTCGTTGTCGATTTGCCAGCCGGAGATGCGCGGGTCGCTGCCGTAACGTTCACCTATGGCGCGGACAATTTGGCGGCTGAATTGGCGGTAGGTGGGGCTGTTGGGGCAGGTGTGGCGGCGTGTGCCGTGGTCGCGGGCACGGCCGTTGGCGTCCACGCGCAAAATCTCCGGGTATGCTCTGGTCAGCCAGGCGGGCGGCGTTACGGTGGGCGTGCCCAGAATAATTTCTAATCCGGCGGCGGCCAGCACGCCGATGGCCTCGTCCAGCCAGGACCAATCGTATTGTCCCGGCGTTGGTTCTAGTTTGGCCCAGGCAAATTCGGCGATACGCACGATTTCCAGGCCAAGTTCGCGCATCATCCGCGCGTCTTGCGGCCAACGGGTTTGCGGCCAATGTTCTGGGTAATAACAGACGCCAAATTTCATATCAACTATTCCATGCTCTAACCAGTTCGATAGCGCGGAGCCAACGGCCGTATCCCTCATCTCTGACTGAAACCTGCATGGTTGGCTCGAATAAGGTGTGCGAGCCGGGCAGCGAGGGCAGCGCGTCGGGATTGTCCCAGAAACCCGCCCCCAGACCGGACAGTAAACCGGCGGCCCAGGCAGTTGTTTCGGCGAAGGTGGGGCGCAGGACCGGGATGCCTAATAAATCGGCCTGAATCTGGCAGGCCAGGTCGCTGGCGGATACGCCGCCGCCGACGAGGAGTTGGGCCACCTGTACGCCGGCTTCGTTGGTGATTGTTTCCAAAATGGTGCGAATTTGGTAGCCGATGGATTCCAGGAAGGCGCGAGCGATGTGCCGCCGGTCGTGGCCGAGGGCCATGCCAAAGAAAGTGGCGCGGGCGCGGGCGTCGTTGTAGGGCACATCCAGGCCGGTGAAGGCGGGTACCACGGTCATGCCGCCGGTGTCGGGCACGTCGGCGGCGAGTTCGCTGAGGTGTTCGTAGCTGTCTATCAGGCGGGCGTTGTCGCGCAGCCAGCGGATGGCTGCCCCGGTGACGGTGGTGGGCGCTTCCAGGCAGTAGGTCTGACGGCCGTCGAGATTCCAGGCGTAGTACACGTTGATGTTGTCTTGCTCGGCGGCCTGTTGGCCCAGGAATACTTTCACGTAGGAGGCGGTTCCGTGGGTGCATTCGGCGGCTCCGGGCGTGCGGCAGCCGTGGCCAAACAGGGCGGCCTGCTGGTCGGCGATCATGGCCAGGACGGGTATGTCGGCGGATTGGCCGTTGGGGGCGGTGACGTGCAGGCTGCCGAAGTCGTGGATGGTGGGTACGGCCGTTGGCAGGGAATCGCCGGGCACGCCGAGCCACTCCAGCCATTCCGGCCAGTAGGTTTGCTGGCGAAAATCGTAAAGACCGGTGGCTTGGACCAGAGATGAATCCATCAGGTGGGCGGACGGCCGTCCTAGAGCGCGAATTAACCAGGCGGTGGAGAGGCCGAGGTGGAGGTGGTGGTTGCGGGCGGCTTCGATGACGGCCGTCTGGTTTTTCATGCGCCAGGCCAGGTGCAGGGCGGCCATGTAGGAGCCAGGCGGATAGCCAAGGCGGTAGGCGGCTTCCCCGGCCTGTGGCCAGTGTTTGAAAGCGTCGAGGATGGGTTGGACGCGTAGATCTTGCCAGGTGATGGCGTTGGCCAGGGAACGGCCGTCGCGTTTGTCCCAAACGAATTCTGTGTTGCGCTGGCTGGTCAGGCCGCAGGCGGCAATCTCGTCAGGGCGGATGCCTGCTTTACCGATGGCTTCGGTAACGGCCGTGGCCACGCCCCGCGCGACAGCATCAGGGTCTTGCTCCACCCAGTTGGGCTGCGGATAAAGCCGGTCCAGCGGGCGATATGCATACCCATGCACCTGCCCTTCGCGGTCTAAAATAACGGCTTTGCTGCCGCTGGTTCCCTGATCGATGCCGAGTAAGAATGGTTTAGCCATAGGTGTGTTGGGAAGGGAGAGTAGAGATAGAGATTGGAGAGTAGAAATTGGAGAGTAGGAAATCACTAAACTCCAATCTCCAGTCCCCAGTCTCCAGTCCCCGTTCTTCACGGCAGCAAGTCGCTGAGCCGCCGAATGACATAGGTTGGTTTTATTGTTGATTGAGCCAAAACGGCCTCAGTTGTTGCGCCGGTCAGCGTAAGCGCGCCGGCCATACCGGCGTTTAAACCCATCTGCACATCGGTTTCCAGCCGGTCGCCGGTCATGATACAGCGGTCGGGTGATATTTCCAACAGGGTCAGGATAGCCTCGGCCATGTGGTGCGATGGTTTGCCGACGACTGCTTCCACCTGTGTACCGGTGCAGGCTTCGATAGCCGCGATCATGGCGGCAGCGTCGGGTTCGCCGCCGCCGGGGACCGGGCAATACCGGTCGGCATTGGTGGCGAAAAAGCGTGCGCCGTGGCGGATGGCGTCGAAAGCGATTTGCAGTTTGCGATAAACAAACGTGCGATCAAAGCTGGCGATGACGGCATCTACTTCCAGCGCATTATCGGTTAATTGGAATCCGGCGCGGCGCAGTTCTTCGCACAACGATTCTTCGCCGACGACAAATAGTTTGGCTTCGGGCATTTGCTTAGTCAGGAAATCGGCCATCACGTAAGAAGAATTGATGACGTCGTAAGCCGGGGTGGGCAGGCCGAGGCGCGTGAGTTTGGCCGCGTATTCCTCGCGGGTATGCGTGGGGTTGTTGGAGAGGAAGACCGTGCGTTTGCCCAGGCCGCGCAGATGGGTGATGGTTTCCTGAGCTGTTGGCAGCATCGCCTCCCCCAGATATACCGTCCCATCCAGGTCGAAAATGTAAGCATCGTATTGTTTCATGATTTTCGATTTCCGATTTCCGATTTTGGATTTGCGATTTGCGATTTGCGCTTTACGATTGACGAATCGTAAATCGCAAATCGTCAATCGCTCAGCCTTTTACGCCGCTGCTCGTTGCGCTTTCTACAAAGAAGCGCTGGCCGAATATAAAGATAATCATCGGCGGCAAAATGGCGATGGCCGCGCCGGCCAGAATCAGGTTGGGGCTGTCGGAGGCTCGCCCACGCAAAACGTTGAGCGAAAGGGTTAGGACGTGGTTTTCCACGTTGCCGGTGTTGATAACCACCAGCGGCCAGAAAAAGCTGTTCCAGGCATACAAGAAGGTGAACGTAGCCAGGGTGGCCAGGGCCGGCGTGCTGGCCGGAATAAAAATGCGCAGCAATATTTCCAGCCGCGAAGCGCCGTCAATCAGGGCTGCTTCCTCGATTTCTTTGGGAATGGTGATGAAAAATTGGCGCATTAAAAACGTGCCATAGGCTGTAAAAATCCAGGGCACAATCAGCGCCGCCAGCTTATCCACCCAGCCAATGGTGACCATCAGTTGGTAGAGCGGCGTAATGAGCACCACGAACGGAATCATGATTGTGCCCAGATAAACCACAAACAGCTTGTCGCGGCCGGGAAATCTGAGGCGGGCAAAGGCGTAACCGCCGAGAATGGAGGTGGTTAGCTGCCCGGTTACTACCAAAATGGTAACTAACGCGGTGTTGGACAGGCTGCGATCCATGCCTTGTAAATCAACTACTTCGTTGTAGTTCTGTGGATGGGCGGAAAGCTCTTCCACAGGCTGGCTGAGACGCACGTTTTGCAGCACTTCACGGGAGAGGTCGTTGGGGTCGGCGAAACGGCCGAGCGCTGTCTGGCTGATCTGGATCATGGGCACAATTTCGCCGTTGACCGGCACATCCCACAATTTTTGCTCTTCGCCGGCTACGGTGATGGCCTCCTGGTTGGTGAAGCCGCCGCGTGGCTCTACCTCGCTTACCGGCAGTTCGATGGTTACATCCGGGTTGTTGGGGTCGGCGTAGACGCCAATACGGATGTTGCTTTCGAGGAGGACAAATTGTTCTTGACGGCCGTCTACCGTCACATAATACAGCGGCAGCGGGTCGTCAAAACCTTCTACTTCCATCGTCAGGGCGTCGCGGGGCAGCAGCCGGGGCGGGTAACGGAACGTGTCCTTGGGCAGCTTAAACGACGTGGTGAGCATGTATAAGAACGGAAAGATCATGACGAAAGCAAAGATGATCAGCACCGCGTAAATGAGAAATTTTTTGAGCGTTTCGGTCAGTCTGTAAGATTTCATGGTAGGTTTCCTGCTGTGGGCAAACGGGTAACAGATGAATTTCCCCGATTACGCATCATACGACGAACCACTGGCGCGTTGGCGTTGGAATTGGAAAAGGGTCGCGCCAAAGATAATGACAAATAATACCCAGGCAATGGCCGAAGCGTACCCCTGCTCGAAGCGTTGGAACCCTTTTTGGTACAGGTAAAGCACCAGGGTGAGGGTGGAGTTGTTGGGTCCGGCCGGATTGGTGGGAATCAAAATAAATACCTGCTCGAAAATCTGCATGGCCTGAATTGTGGTGGTCGTTATGACAAAGAAAGTGGTGGGGGCCAGCAGCGGTAGGGTGACTTTCCAAAACTGCTGCCAGGAATTGGCGCCATCAACTGTAGCCGCTTCGTAAAGCGAGCGCGGGATATTTTGCAGACCGGCCAGAAACAGGACGGTATTAAAACCCATCCACTGCCAGGCGGCGACAATGACTACCGCCAGCAAGGCGGTATTGCTGTCGGATAACCAGCGAATTTGGGGGTCGAAAAATGAGCCGCCAAGACTGTTGAGAAAATTGACCAACACGGTGATGAAGTAGTTGATGTAACCGATGGTGGCGTTGAACAACCACTGCCAGACCAGAGCGATGCCGACAACGGCCGCTACGCTGGGCAAAAAATAGACGGCCCGGAAAAATTTCATGCCGGCTATTTTGCTGTTGAGTAAGTTGGAGAGAAATAAGGCGGGAATGACGCTGAGCGGCACAGACAGCAGCACAAAGGTGAGGGTGTTGCGCAGGGAAAGCCAGAATAGTTTGTCCTGGGCGCCGACGATGTAGCTTTTGCCAAATAACTCGAAGCGGGTCAGTTCGTCGTAGACGGTGACGTCGATGGCTTCGCTGGCCAGCTGGGTGATGGTGTTGAGGCGGGCGACGTCGATGTTGACGATACGGCCGTAATTCGCCAGCCCTACCCAATCTTTGGTGCCAAACGCATCCCAGTTGGTAAAGCTAACATACAGCGACAGGAGCAGCGGTCCGGCAAAAAAGAAGAGAAAGCCGAGCAAGTTGGGCGATAAAAACAGGTAACCGCTGAGCATTTCGTTGTCAGCGTTGGTGGCGTGCATGGCTTCGGCGCTTGGCTGCCGCCACATGGCCCAGAGCATCAGGCCAAACACGGCCGTTACCACCACCAACAGCAAAATGACCGGGTTTGTCAGTTTGCCCAGCAAAACCAAAATACCATTGTGAATGCCCACAGCCAGCAAAAACGCAATACCGGCAACGATCATCATGGCTTTGCTGGTTTGTTTCAGCGCCCGCTGCGTCGCCGGTTTCTGGTAACGGTCGGTGAGTGTGCCGATGAAAAAACCGGCAAACACCAAAATCAAGAAAGGCAAACCTTGCAGAAAGGAGTCGGCCAACGAGTCGATGCCGGTGAAGACGCCGATGAGGTGCAAACTGCCAAAAAATGCGACCAGGAAACCCAAATAGTTGACCGCCAGCGAAATAGTGCGGCCGCGGTGTTTACGGCCGTTAATATCATTCACGGCTACCACGGAGGCAACGGCCGTTAACCCCAAGGCCACCGAAACCAATATCTTCACCCAATCGGCCAGGTCGGCTCCCGCCCACACATAAGCGATGCCTCCCAGGCTGCCCAGGCCCAAAATCACATGCCAGATCATCACCAGGCGCAGCCACAAATCAACTCGAGACTCCGGGGATTGTTTCTCGCGCGAACCAACAGTTGCAGCGGTCATGGGAAAACTCCAATTTACAAAAAGGGCGGGCCTAAGCCCGCCCTTTCTCTGTCAGCTAAATGTTACGGATTGAAAACTTTGTTGGCTTCGTTGCAGATGCTGGCGGCATAGTCGTCGATGGTCATTTCGCCATTTAAGACAGCAGCCACAGCCGGCCCCATCACGGCGTCAAATTCCGGCCAGTTGCCAGCCCACAATGGGCCTTCGGTGGCGGGATTGTTGGCCAAACCATTCAGGAAAGCCTGATTGTTCGCCGGCGGCGTGTAGGTCAGGAAAGAATCCAAAGCGGCCTGGCTGACGCGGCTGGGAACATTGGCGCCCAAAGAAGCGATTTTACCCTGTACTTCGGCGGTGGTCAGAGCCTGAACCAGTTTCCAGGCTTCTTCAGGATGCTGGGTGTTGGCGTTGACAACGTAAGCGCCCCAGAAGAGCCAGTTGCTCGGGCCAGCCGGACCATCCGGCAGTTCGACAACGTCCCAGTTGAAGTTGGCGCTGGAGCGGGTGCCGGGGGTGGCCCAACGGCCGTTTTGGAACATACCAACCTTACCGGCCAGGAATGGCGGTTCGCTGTCTTCGCCATAAGGCACAGCCACGTTAAACTCCTGGTAAATGCGCTGTTCAAATTCCAAACCGGCTAACGATTCCGGTGTATCCAGAGCGCAAGCCG
>JAKQCM010000289.1 GCA_029559155.1 Chloroflexota bacterium | reverse complement strand
CCGCGCCATCTGCGGCCTGCCCCTCGGCGACACCCGCTACCTCAGCCCCGCCGCCATGGCCAACCTGCTGGGCGACTTGTGGTTCCCCCACCACACTCCGCACTCCGCACTCCGCACTCCGCACTCGCCCAACTGGACGGCCGTTCTTGCCCACCATCCCGCCGTCAAACTGCACCTCTACGGCAAAACAGAAGCCCGCCCCGGCCGCAAAATGGGGCACCTCACGGCGTTAGCCGCCACCGGGGAAGAAGCCGCCAATATTGTGCGTGAAGCAAGAGCGAGAGCGAGAGCTAGAGGAAGAACCATACTCTAGCTCTCGCTCTCGCTCTTGCTCTTCAGAGGAGAACTTATGAACATAGACTTTCTTTCCGACGACAAACCCCACGACGAATGCGGCGTGGTCGGTGTGTACGCGCCAGGGCGCGAGGTGGCCCGGCTGGCCTTTTTTGGCCTCTATTCGCTGCAGCATCGCGGGCAGGAAAGCGCGGGGATCGCCACCAGCGACGGCCGTATCGCCCATATTCACAAAGGCATGGGGTTGGTGGCGCAAGTATTCAACGAGGATAATTTGCGCCCACTCAAAGGCCACCTGGCCATCGGGCAAAATCGTTACTCTACCACCGGGTCCTCCCATCTGCGCAATGCCCAACCCTTTCTGATCGAAACCATTTTCGGTCCGCTGGGCGTGGCCCACAACGGCAACCTCACCAACACCCTTGAGCTGCGTAAAAAACTGCTAGAACGCGGCGTCGGCCTGTCCTCCTCGTCCGACAGCGAAGTGATTACCCAGATGTTGGCCGCGCCGGCAAACGTCTACGCCAATCCGGAAGAAAACGGGCTGGAAGGCGACCGCTGGGCGGCGCGAATTCGCAGCTTCATGGAAGTGGCCGAAGGCGCTTACTCGCTCGCCATTCTCACACGCCATGCAATTTATGCCGTGCGTGATCCATTGGGGTTACGGCCGTTATGCCTGGGCCAGCTCGACAGCGGCGGCTACATTGTGGCCTCCGAATCCTGCGCCCTGCACACCATCGGCGCCAGATATGTGCGCGACGTAGAACCAGGCGAAATCCTGCGCCTGAATGGCAGCGGCCTCACCTCCTTCGTCGGCAAACCATCACCCAAACGCGCCCTGTGTATCTTTGAATACGTCTACTTTGCCCGCCCCGATTCCCATTTTGAGGGCAAAGTGGTCCATCAGGTGCGGCAGCAGCTTGGGCGCGAATTGGCCCGCGAAGCCCCGGTCGAAGCCGACATTGTGGTCGGCGTGCCCGATTCCGCCACGCCCCACGCTATCGGCTACAGCCTGGAATCCGACATCCCTTACTCCGAAGGACTCACCAAAAATCGCTACATCGGCCGCACCTTCATCCAGCCCGACGATCAACTGCGCAAGGTGGGCGTTTCTCTCAAATACAATCCGCTCACCAGCAACTTACAGGGCAAACGGGTCATCCTGATCGATGATTCAATTGTGCGGGGCAACACCGCCGGGCCGTTGATTCAGCTCATTCGTGATGGCGGAGCGACGGAAGTCCATGTGCGCGTCGCCGCGCCGCCGGTGCGCCACCCCTGCTTCATGGGCGTGGATATGGCCACTTACAAGCAGTTGATCGCCCACAAGATGGATATCGAAGGCATCCGCCAACGCATCGGGGCCGACAGCCTGGCCTATCTCAGCCTGGAAGGATTGGATAAAGCGGTGGCTGAGGCGATTGGGAAACGTTCCGGCCATTGTAATGCCTGCTTTTCCGGCCAGTATCCCATCAACATCCCCGAATGGCTGTTTGAAGAAGACCGCGACAAGGTGATCTTTGAGGATATGTGGGGGTAAAATAAGCGTCATGAGTTCAGGCAGATGCGGCCTCCTTTCCCAATGGCGCATCTGCCGCAAATTTAGAATCTTGTTACGGCCGTTTAGCCAAGGAGCAACCACATGGACCGCACACGAATCATCTTTATTGGCATTATTGGGGTCGCTTTTTTATTGATCGCCTGTATCGTCGGCTTTCAATTTGTGTCTAATCTCGGCGGGAATAACGATGTGGCGACCGGCGAATTGACGGAACAGCCGACGGCTTTGCCCCGAGACACCGTTTTGGTTACCTTGTCCAGTTCAAACACCAAACAAAACTGGCTAAATGCCGTGGTGGAAAAATTTAACGCGGCCAATGTAACCACAGCCGATGGCAATCGCATTGTGGTGCAGGTCAGCCACGTAACTTCTGGCGATTCCATGGAGGCAATTTTAGACGGCCGTTCCCAACCCACCGCCTGGAGCCCGGGCGACCAATCCTGGGTCGATCAGGTCAACGACCAGTGGAAAAGCCGCACCAACAAACCCCTCGCCAGCGAAGCCTGCCTGCCAACTGTTTACGCGCCGCTGGGCTTTGCCATGTGGCAGCCAATGGCCGAAACGCTGGGCTGGCCAAACAAACCCATCGGCTGGGATACCATCGTCGCTTTGGCGGCTGATCCGGAAGGCTGGGGTAGTTACGGCCGTCCTGAATGGGGCCAGTTCCGCTTTGGGCACACCCACCCGGCCTACGCCAACTCCGGCCTGCTCTCCATGACCAGCTTTGTCTACGGCATCGCCGGGCAAGACCTGACCCCGGCCGACATTTACAGCGACGAGGTGCAAACCGCCCTGCGCGATCTAGAGCAGCACACGAGCAAATACGGCCGTCAATCGCCCGCCCTGTTGGATCTGATGGCTCGTGAAGGGCCAAGTTACCTGCACGCCGCCGCCGTGCCCGAAGCCGACGTGGTGCGCTTCAACGTGGAACGGGGCAGCGAACTGAGTTTTCCGTTGGTCTTTATCTTCCCCTCCGGCGGCACAATTTGGGCCGACCATCCGTACTGCGTGCTGGACAACGCCGATTGGGTGTCGCCAGAGCAAGCCGAAGCGGCCACAATCTTCCTCGATTACCTGCGCGCCCCGGAACAACAGGAGATGGCGATTGATAATTATTTACGGCCGTTAGACGCCAGCATCCCTCTCCACGCGCCCATGGACATGAGCAACGGCACCGACCCCAACGCCAGTCCACAAACCATCCCTGCACTGCCCAGCCCCAACACGGAAATTAGCAATGCGGTCATCGACATTTTTAATCTGAACAAACGCAAAGCCACCATCCTGGTCGTGCTGGATACCTCCGGCAGCATGTCGGGCGAACGCATCAAGACCGCCCGCGACGCCACCATCGACTTTTTACGCCGCCTGGATCCCAACGACCGGGTTGGCGTGATGATTTTTAGCGACGAAGCCACCATGCTGGCCGAACCGACCCGCACCGGCGACATCGTCGAATCCCTAACCCAGCGCGTCGGCGGCCTGGTGGCCAACGGCAACACAGCCCTGTACGAAAGCGTTTGCGAAGCCACCAAAACCATCAATCAGATTCAGCAAGAAGATTTGCAAAACAACGAATCCCGTTTATACGGCATCGTTTTGCTGTCCGATGGGGAAGATACGGTAGGCCGCGTCACCGAAAACCAGATGTTCGCCACCTGCCTGCCCGCCAACGCCGAGGCTGACGGCGTGAAAATCTATCCCATCGCCTTTGGCGAAGAGGCAGACGTTGCCGTGCTGACACGCATGGCCAATGTCACCGCCGGCCGCATGTTCACCGCCGACCCCACGTCCATCAGCAACGTCTACATCTCCATCTCGGCGGAGCAGTAGCCGGAGCGAGGCAAGCGGTTATCAGATTGGTCCAGTCTTGATGATTGGACCAATTTTGTGGAGTTAGAAGTCAACGGTTATTTAGCTTTTGTAGGGCGTCAGTAGGAGAAAGGATTAGGAGAGATGCCTGATCAAAATCACCAGGATTGCGAGTGACAATGGCATCCAGATTAGACATGACGGCGCACACGATTTGCAGGTTGTCTTCAAAATCCAAACCGGGCAAGT
>JAKQCM010000277.1 GCA_029559155.1 Chloroflexota bacterium | reverse complement strand
CCAACTCAGCGGCAGTGAAACGGCCGTGGCCGAGGCCATCGCCGCCATTAACCGCGCCGTGGGGCGGGGCGGCAGCGTGCGCGCCGAACCCAACTGGCTCTCCGGCCACCCCTGGGACCCCACTGGCAGTCCGTGGGATCCCACCGGCAGCCCCTGGGACCCAACCGGCAGTTCCGGCGGCAGCAGCCAAAGCGCGCCGCCAGAATTGTTCTTGCGGCAGTGGGCCTTCCAACAAATCGACCTGTTTGGTCCGCGCCAGGCGGGAACCGGACGCGGCGTGCGCATCGGCGTGTTCGACACGTCGCCCTATGCAAACCAGGCAGCCGCCACTCTGGATTGGGTCGACAAACCTTCGCCGCTCGCCCTGAAGCTGGCCAATTACCCGGTTCCCGCCGCCGACAATGCCCAAAAAGACCTCAGCAATCATGGCGTATTCTCCGCCGGGCTGGCCCACGCCGTCGCTCCGGCTGCGGATATCCAGCTGATTCGAGTGCTGAACAACAACAACATTGGCGACCTGTTTACCCTCAGCCAGGCTCTGTTCGATTTCGTCAGCAACAACGTCCACGGGCAACTGCCGGAAGGCGTTCTGGGCGCAGTTATCAACATGAGTCTAGGCATCCGCGTGCCGCCGGATGAAGCGCGTTTTAATCTGCCTGTCGAGGTGTTGGCGCTGCGCGACGTGCTGCGCGCCGCGCACTGCGCCGGCATCGTCGTGGTGGCGGCGGCCGGCAACGATTCGGCTAATCTGCCGCAGCCGGAACCGGCCAACCTGCCGGCCAACTGGGCGCCGATCATTGGCGTGGCGGGCAGCAATCAGCAGTTGGGGCGCGGCTGCTTCTCGAATCGGGGAGATCTGGCCGCGCCGGGCGGCGACGGCCGTCCCGACAAAAACGACCCCACGAAATGCGTGCCGGCCAACGATGTCTGTGGCGATCAGGATTGTCCAACGGCCGTCATCGGGCCGGTGATCAAAACGGAACACAACACCGGGTTTGCCTACTGGAGCGGTACTTCCTTCGCCACGCCGCTGGTCTCCGGTCTGGCCGCCCTGGTGATTGAGCGCGGCGGCGGCCAGCTTTCGCCGGATGAGGTGCGGCTGTTGATTGAATGTGGGGTAACGGCCGTGTCCGACCCTGCTCTAGGCAAAGGCGTCATCAACGTCCGCAATACGCTGGATAATTTTGAACAATGCCGCGAAAAGCTGGGCATCGCCGCCAAACCATCCGCGGCCTGACCCATCAAACCAATCCCGACAATCGCCCCAAGCCCCGGTTTTAGACCGGGGCTTTTTCTTTCACGAACCATTCACAAACAAGTACGGGAAAAACGCCAGACCCATCGTTTAGCTAGATGTAACAAAAAAATTCATATCGGCGCTCATCAGAACGATGTCCGCCCAACCAATCGGAGGCAAAACGATGGCTCAAGATAAAAGTAGTCGAAAAGAAAAAGGATTTTTATTCAATGTGCCGTTTGAAGGCGACCCTGGCAAAGAATTAGAAGTCATGGCCTACGCCTTCGATCGTCGCGGCCGGCTTCTGACCAGTTCACAATTCAACGCCGCCAAAGGACAGGTTGTCCTGAATCTGGATGACCAGGACGCGCGTCATGCCCGCCTCTTCTTTGGCCCGCCGCCGCAAGAAGGCCGCAAATCTGAAAAGATCACCCTGAAAACAATGGCGCGCCTGGAAGCCCACGAAGCGCTCTGGCAGTATGACCCCAAACAACGCCAATACGAACTGCTGCCAATTCCCGATTTGCGCTGGCGCTGGTGGATCTGGTGCCGCTGCCGCGTGCGCGGGCAGGTGGTGCGCCCTGTGGAAATTCACGGCGCCACGCAAAACATGCCTGTCTGCCATGCCCGCGTACACATTTGCGAAGTAGACCGCATCCCCCGAATTATTGTCACCCTGCCAGACCGTGACATCTGGCGGCTGCGTGACGAGTTGATCCCGCTGCTGGAACGGCCGCCATTCCGCGATCCCCGGCCGATTCCCGATCCGCCGCCCTATTTTCGCTTTGACCCCGGCGTGATTGACCCATCGCCGGAAAAAATCGCGGCGATGCACCATTTCGCCGCGCCGTTAGAGAAGGTTGCGCTCAATCCACAGCCCTTGCCGCCCAAAGAGATGCGCCTGACGGCCGTTTCCACCCCGACAAATCTGGCCGCCTCTGCCCTGAACCAACTACCCCTGGTCACCCGCGCCAACCTGACCTCGAATTCTCTGCCCATCGTTCGTCAGGCGCTGATCGACAATGTGGCGCTGATTCTGCCTTACCTGTGCCTGTTGGATTGGTTCTGGTACATCATTCGCTGCGATGAAGTGGCGGTCGTGGTGACGGATGAACACGGCCGTTTCGACACCAACATCTGGTACCTCTGCTTCGGCGACCATCCCGACCTCTACTTCTGGGTGGAATACGCCATCGGCGGCGTCTGGACCACCGTTTATCACCCGCCCGTGCGCTGCAACACCTATTGGAACTACGTCTGCGGCAGCGAAGTGACCATCCGCATCACCGATCCGCGAGTCCCCTGGTGCGACCCCGCTCCACGTGTGCCCGGCAACCATCTGGCGATTTTGGGCATCGGCGAAAACATCGGCTTTGAGCAGATCGAAGGGCCGCTGGCCGGGGCGCAGCGCGGCCTGACCATCTCCGGCGGCGGGACAATCGCCGGTTCGCCGTTCGGCGGCGTTCTGGAACCCCGCGTTTATTTTGGCGAAGACCTGGTCGGCAACGGCATCACCCATTACCGTTGGTCTTACCGGAAGGTGGCAGATAGTGGGAATACGGCCGTTAGCGACACCTGGCACGCCATGGATCGGCAGGTCGTGCGCCACTACGCCTACGTCGCCCCCGACGGTCACCTGAAATTCAAGCCCTATACCCTCGGCCCGGACACCGACCCGGCGCTCACGGTGACCGGCCTCAATCTCTTCCAAATTCAGCCGGAAGATCCGCCCACCGGCTCCTGGACGCCGCAAGTTAGCGCCCACGAGAACACCGCCAGCGCCCACTTCGAGACCCATCTACTGGCCGGCGGCGACGCTTTTCTGGGCGCGGGCAAATACGAAATGAAGCTGGAACTGTTCAACAACGCCGGCGTGCGCATCCCCTTCCAGGATGGGGCCATCACCAACGTGCAGCCCGTCGTGGCCGTGGGCAACGCTCCCTTTGGCACAAGCGAGGTTGACACAGACCCGGCTCCGGCGGCCAACCTCATCGTCGAGAGCGGCAAAGTGGTTGCCTTCCGCATGATCGTTCACGTAGATAACATTCCCTGCGAAGCGCAAATGCACCCGGTCAAAATCGGCCTCAATGAAGCCAATCCATGCGGTTTCCTGAATTACGCCACCACCGCCGATCTGGTGACCATTTCCTTCAAAGCCCGCCACGAACATGACTTTGCCACGTTCAGTTTTAACATCAATCGCGGCAGTGTCGGTTCGGTGGAAGCGGTTAGTGGGCAGGTGGGCAGCAGCATAGGCGGGTACAGCGAGGTTGATGGGGAATACGGCCGTAACGTCACCGCCGCCTACCTCCTCCGCGCCCTCACCCCTGAAGGCGACTCCTGCGTCCGCGCCGCCTTCGCTGAAACCCTCAGCGTCGATGCAATGGCCACCAATGGCTGGGATCGCCTCAGCTACCTGGACCGCGATGGTTCGCCGCTGGCCTTTGCTCTGGCTCCTGTGTCAGATTTGGGCGCGTAACACAATGGGTAACCGCTCCAAGACCTGACAGGTTTTCTGAAACCTGTCAGGTCTAAATCAGGCAGCCACCGCAACCTGGCTTCAGGTTTTGCGTAATGATTATTGAGAGAACCCAAACAAATGAGATGTAAGCGACTGGCGTCAGACGGCGACCTGGACGGAAAGCGGTCAAAAGGTTTAGCCAACTGCCCGGTAAAAATTGACAGTGAGGCGTTCTCTCAATAAATAAAAATCAAGGCCACCGGCGAACCGGTGGCCTTTTTTGTTGTCTCTTGCTTGTCTTAGCTGGGGTATCCCTACCCTGCTCTATACGACGCGATCAGAAATCGCGGCTACTAGCGTTTTTGCTTAAACGTATTTTTCACCATGTCCGGGTCGAAATACTTGCTCTCGCCGGTGGTGGCGTATTGGTAAACGGCCGCCGTAAAAATGCCGTTCAACGATGAGCTGATCAGCCCCAAAACAATCAATACCATCACATCCAGGATGACCAAAGCCACCACCAACCATATCAGGTTAGCGATTGCAGCCATCACGATCAGGGCGCTGCTAACCAGAATGACGCCAAAGATGACCAAGCCAAAAATCAGGCCGATGCTAAAGTTGCCCACCAACTGTTCGCCCCAGGTTTTTTTGAGCAGCGCGGCGCTGCGCTTGACGCCGTCCACCGGACCAACGCCTTCCACAACCAACGTCGGGACAACCAGAAAAGTAGCCACGTTCCAGGCAAAACCGATAAGTCCAACGACGATGCGCCCC
>JAKQCM010000263.1 GCA_029559155.1 Chloroflexota bacterium | reverse complement strand
CGGGTCATCGCTTCCAACTCCTCGTTGCTGTCGTTTTGCCTCGGAATGATGAGATTGGTGATCTCAAACCAGACGTTGGTCTCGTGCTTCAGGTAGAGCAGGGTATCCAGCACCGGCGTTAACTGCCCGGCGCACAACTGTTGGTAAAACTTCTCGGTGAACCCCTTCAGGTCGACGTTGGCGGCGTCCATGTGGCGGTAAAAGTCGCGGCGCGGCTGCTCGTTGATGTAACCGGCGGTCACGGCGACGGAGTAAACGCCGGCCTCACGGCACGCCTGGGCCACGTCGATGGCGTATTCCAGGAAAATGGTCGGGTCGTTGTAGGTGAAAGCCACGCTGCGGCAGCCCAATTTCTGGGCGGCGCGGGCGATGGTCTCCGGCGCGGCCTGATCGGCCAGCGTATCAAATTCGCGCGATTTACTGATGTCCCAGTTCTGGCAGAATTTGCAGGCCAGGTTGCAGCCGGCCGTGCCAAAGGACAAAATGGGTGTGCCGGGATGGAAGTGGTTGAGCGGTTTTTTCTCGATGGGATCGATGCAGTAGCCGCTGGAACGGCCGTATGTCGTCAAAACAATCTGGTCATCCTGGGCCATGCGCACAAAACACATGCCGCGCTGCCCGTTGTGCAGCTTGCATTCACGCGGGCAGACGTCGCATTGGATACGGCCGTTATCCAGCTTATGCCAGTAAACGGTCGGAATGGTATCGGTTAATACCTGGGTCATTCTATTTCTCCCGGTGGGCGGCGCAATCCATTCGGCCAAAGCCCACCAAAATTGATTATACTACGGGTAGATTGGTGAAAAATGAGCGGGATAGCTAGAGCGAAAGCGAGAGCGAGAGGAAGAGGATAAGCTTTACTCTAGCTCTAGCTCTAGCTCTAGCTCTTGCTCTCGCTAAAGGGGGTGTTATGACGACGATACGACAATCGGCGGTGGCCGGCACGTTTTATCCGGCGCGGCCGGATGACCTGCGGCGCATGGTGAACGATTTTGTCGACACGGCCGTTTCCCCGCCATCCCTCCCCACCCCGCCCAAAGCCATCATCGCCCCGCACGCCGGGTACATCTATTCCGGCCCGATTGCCGGGGCGGCGTATGCGGCGATACGGCCGTTGGCCGGCACAATCGAGCGCGTCGTGTTGCTGGGACCGGCGCACACCATGCCCGTGCGCGGCCTGGCCGCCCCCGACGCCGCTGCTTTCCGCACGCCGCTGGGGGACGTGCCGCTGGATCGCGCCGCGCTGGAAACGATTCTGGCACTGCCGCAGGTTCAAATGAATGATGCAGCCCACGACCGCGAGCACGGCCTGGAAGTCCATCTGCCGTTTTTGCAGATGGTTTTGGGGGCGTTTAAGTTGGTTCCGCTGGTGGTGGGGGACGTGACGCCGGAGGAGGTAACGGCCGTTCTCGACCAACTCTGGGGCGGCCCGGAAACGCTTATCGTCATCAGCTCCGACCTGAGCCATTACCACGATTATGCTGCGGCGCAGGCGCTGGACGCGGCCGCGGCGCAGGCCATCGAGCAGTTGAACCCGGCCGGACTCGGCCGCGAATCGGCCTGCGGGCGGCTGCCCATTCAGGGCTTGCTGCTGGCCGCGCGCCGGCGTGATCTCACCGCCCACCGCCTGGATTTGCGCAACTCCGGCGACACCGCCGGGCGCAAAGACCGCGTGGTGGGTTATGGGGCCTGGGCGTTCACGAGGCTCTTGGGGAATTCATAACAATTGATGATGCGTGATGCGTGACAGAGACATCACGCATCACGCGAGGAGTTAGACACCCTTAGGGTGAGCAACTCCGAAAAATAGTTATTTTCAGTTCTTTAACAATCGAATGGAATTGAGAATGCCCTTCTGTGTATAGTGTTATCAGGTAATCAGCTGATCATACTAATTCACCAGGAGAACATTCTCATGAATAAGCATAAATCTATTGGCAAAGAGCTGGCAACCCCCTACATCATGGACAATAGCGAGGAGCTACTATGTCGCTTCGGGGGGATACCGGCCTTGAAACAAAGCTGGCAATCTGTTGGCGTGGAAAGGGCATTACAATTGGCCAATGTCCACTACGGACAGGCTAACGATAAAGCGGGCGACATGAGTTTTCTTCTGGTGAGTGCGCCATTTGTGGATGCGCCATCACACAGAAAAGTCACCCAACGTTTTGGCGGAGAAGCCTCCGCGTTGGAGACAGACCCACTGCTGGCCGAACAAACAGAAGAGAGTATAAGCCAGAGAACATTAAACCGCTTTGTCAATACTGACCGATATGATTGGCTCCAGGTTCAAGCCGCACGGGTGCAACAGATGCAGCAATTACCTGGTTACAAGACAAACCGCAAAGGCGTCGTTATCGTCGATGATTGGCCCATGATAAAGGCCTTTGCCTCGGCTATGCCCTATCTATCACCTGTTTGGGATAACAACCTGAAGTGTAGCTTACCGGGCTATGCCATTGTCCATCTCCATTACTATCATCCTTATCTGAAAAGCTATTCCTTAGGGATGTATCCCTGGTTGAAAAAATCGTTGACAGGAGAAAAAAAGTCCAAAAGGCAAGCCCGACGTCCCGCGCGGGAAGATGAGGAAAAGAGTAAGTTGGATATTGCGCTTCTGCTCATAGACCGCCTCCTGTCAGGCCTGAACTTTGCGGCGCTTCTCTTCGACAGTTGGTATACAGCCCGCTGGTTTGGTCAGGAACTGACAAACAGGGGGAACACTTGGATTGGCGATGCGGATACCAAGCAGAAATTTGAAGTTGGTGGGCGCTATTTGGACGTCCCCCAAATCTATGCCAGGTATTCTGCCCAACTCCAGCGTGTCCCCGGACAGAAACGGTCGGTCAAGGCTATCAGTCTACCGGCCGTGATTCGTCCAGACCGCTACACCAAAGTGCCCCAAAAGGTGCAATTAGTCCTCGTAACCGGGTTACACAAGCCGCGAGATAAGGATAAGGGTTACAAGGTCTTGGTTTGCAATCGCCGTCACTATCGTATCCAGCGCATTGTGCGCTTGTTTACTTATCGCCCGAAGATAGAAGCTGTCCATCGTCATGGCAAACAGGAAGCTGGTTGGCTTGATTTCCACAATCGTTCGGTCCAGGCGCTCTTATGCCACTTAACTTTCTGCATGTTTCGTTGCGATTGTTTGGACTGGTTACAGCAAGCTGTCCCCGCGGCGTGCGGATTTTCGCCTAAACAGTTCATTGACCATTGCCTCAAAGCAACAGTTCGGTTAATTCGTAGGGCTGGCAGGTGGAGAGCCTGCCTGAAACCAAACCATCCGCTATGGTCATTTTTCATACAGCCAAAGTTTATTCATCATCGGCAGTTTCATTCGATTGTTAAGGTACAGTAAATGTTTATCAATTTTGTCGAGAAGGTGTCTAACTCCTCACG
>JAKQCM010000242.1 GCA_029559155.1 Chloroflexota bacterium | reverse complement strand
GGTGAGTAACCATCGTAGACTATGAAGCAGCCTGTTCTCCCGCGAAGCAGCCAGTTATCCCAGCGAAGCAGCCATTTCTCCCGCGGCGGCACGAATTCTCCCGGTGAAGCAATCATTTCTCCGGGTGAAGCAATCATTTCTCCCGCGTCGGAACCACTTCTCCCGGTGAAGCAGCGATTTCTCCCGCGGCGGCACGACTTCTCCCGGCGAAGAAACCATTTCTCCCGCGTCGGCATCATTTCTCCGGGGGATGCCTCACTTTGGTGTTTGCAGATTGGTCCAATCTTGGAAGATTGGACCAATCTTGAGCGCAACCTTGCGCGACATATTGTTATCTGGTCGTTTTTTATTTTTGCCATAACAAAAAAGGAGCTGACACCATGGCAACAAGATCGAAACAAAGTATTGGGGAGCGGCTGATGGCCGCGCAGGTGGCGATTGACGCCGTGCTTGGGGATGCGGCGCTGCAAGCCGCCCTCACGCCGTTTGGCTACGGCCCGGAGCGGATGGCCGCGGGCCGCGCCTTGTTTGCGGAGGCGGAAACGCTGCAGCAGGCGCAGCAGCGGGAATACGGCGAGCAGTTTGGGGCGACGGCGGCTTTTGAGGCGGCGTATGAGGCGGCCGACACGGCTTATATGCGCTCGTTGAAGCTGGCGCGGGTGGCTTTTAAGGATGATGTGCGGGCGCAGCAGGGGTTGGGGCTGAACGGCCGTCGCAAAAAATCTATCTCTGGCTGGGTGGAGCAGGCGCTGCAATTTTATGCCAGCCTGCTGCAAACGCCGGACTTTTTGGCGGCGATGGCGCAGTTTGGCTATGACGCGGCGAAGGTGCAGGCGGAGATGGATCTGGTAACGGCCGTGCGCGCCGCCAACGTGACGCAGGAAAACGAGAAGGGTGATGCGCAAAAAGCGACGCAACTGCGCGACGCCAAACTAGACGAATTGGACGACTGGCTGGCCGACTTGAAAGCTGTGGCTGAGGTAGCCCTGGCCGACGATGCGCAGCAGTTGGAAAAGATGGGCTTCGGCGCGGTGTAAGGCCAGCCTCAACTTCCCGGATGCCTGGGGTTCAAAGACCTGATCCGTTTGCCGGGATCGAGTAGAGGGTAACTGATTAACACGCGGTTGGCAATCTCTACCACGGAAAAAGGGGAGAAACTTCCAACTGAGGAATCATCTATATAGGAGCTACATACTTGAATGGCTGCCGTCTATGTCCCTACCATGCCGTCTAGCAAGCGAGGTAAGTCAAAGATGGCCCTGCCAATTTTGGGAGCATAGATCCTCTGATTAGACCATGTAAATCTGATTAACAAAATTCACAACCTGGGTAATTAAATATCATATAATAGCAGTAGCTTTTCACCACGGAGGTACGGAGGGCATATAGATTAACCCTGTAAAACCCCGTGTTCTCCGTGGTGTAATACCAATCAGGCTGTGTATAGACAAACAGAGCGCATGTCAGGCGCTGATTTACTTGTTTAACAATAAATTGGAGAGAAAAATGAACTTGCGTTTCGTGAAAAGATCGTTGATCTTGCTCCCTATTTTGGGCATGTTGATGCTGCTCGTTTCCTGTTCACCGGCCTCCGACTCGCCGGCTTCGGATTCGGCATTAACGGGAGATTCGGTGGCAACCGGATCAGAAATCACAAATATCGTTTGGCAATGGGAGCGTGTCACAGAACGGGCTTCAGGGGAAACGACCACCGTTCCCAACCCTGAGAATTACACGCTTACATTTCTAGATGATGGCACTTTTTCTGGGAAGGCTGATTGCAACCAGATCAGTGGAACCTATTCACAAGAATCCGGCTTCCAGCTTACGCTAGGCCCTACCACACTAGCTTTTTGCGGGGAAGCATCGCTAGACCAGCAGTTTATCGATTTGCTGAATAATGTCGTTGCCGGCGGACCTGACGGTATGGGTGGTTTTGCCCTTGAAACGGCCGCCGGTGAGAAGCGTATGGAATTCAGCAATGGAGACTCCGCTTAAGTAAGAGCCATTCGACATTATTTATAAATTGATCTAGAACCTCCTGGAACCTTCCGAGCTTCCAGGAGGTTTGGCTTGCAGCCAAGCAAAGAGGAATGGCAGGCCAAAGGTGAACGGCACGCCGATGATATGGGCGAGCAAGGAGCTGCCGCCCAGAGCGTAAAAGCGCAGATGCCCATAAATCAGCACCGATAGCTGGCTGGTGAGCAAGAACCAGAGGCCGACTTGCAGCCGGAACGCCTGACGCGGATCAGGCGCTTCGGCTGCGTCTAGCAGCAGCCAGGGGAACGGCCAGGAAGCGTACCAGATGCGAAAACTGAGCGCCTGGGCGATGTAGAGGGCGAAGATGTCGGCGGCGCTGCGAATGGGGGAACGGCCGTGTCCCGCCAGCCACAACAGCCACAAACCCATTCCCGCCGCTATCACGGCCAACATGCCGGTGACGCCGTACAGCAAGGGATAAGTGGGCGGAATCCCCAGCACATTCGCCAGGTAAAACAGCAGCACGGACGGCGAGAAGCCGGGCACACCTGTCGCTTCATACAGCAGCCGTTGAGCATATTGAATGGGCGAGCCGAAGGGTAAAAAGGCGAGGAAAACCAGGAGCAGGCCGCCAACGGCCGTGCCCACTGCCAGCCGCGCCCGTCCCCGCAGGGCGGGAATTTGCCGCCAGGCCGCCAGGAAGAAAAAGGGCAGCGGCAGCAGCCCGATAAACTTGGTTAAGGGGGCCAGCGCCATCAGCAGCAGGCCGGTGGTTAGATGTCCCCGGCGCATGGCCCACACGCCCAGCAGCAGCCAGAAGAGCATCAGAATGTCGTTGTGCCCATCCACCACAAAGGTGAGCAGCAGGCCGGGGTTCCAGGCCCAGAGCAGGGTGAAGGCGGCGCGTACGGCCGTTTCCTGCCCGGCCAACACCTGCCAGATCAGCCCGGCGATGGCCAGATGCAGCAGCGCGGCCAGCCCTTTAAACAGCAGCAGCCCCAGCAGCAGATTATTTCCACTGACGCGGGTGATGGCGGCGGCGGCCGTTTCCCACACTGGCCCATAAGGCGAGGTCGCGTCGGCCCATTCACCGGCGTAAGCCGCGATGGTAGGATCGGGAAGCTGGCTGGGCGGGGTGGTGAAGGGATTGGCGTCATACAGGCTGCTGGTTTGCCCGCCGATGACGTAGCGATAGATGTCGGTGGCGTTGATGGGGTAGGTGACGAGCAGCGGCACAATGAAGAGAAGGGTGGTGAGCAGCAGCTGCGGCAGCGAGACCGGCTTTTGCCGCTGCCTTACCTGGGCAAACGCGGCCGCGTACAGGGCAAACAACCCGCCGATCAACAAGCCATAGAGCAAGCCTTGCAGCAGCGAAGGGGAAAATGTGCGCACGTCGGCCAGGGGCAAACGGCCGTAATTGGCTAACAACGGCATCCATAAACAAAGCGCCAGATAGCCGGAAAAGCTAAAGGCAACCAGACCCCACAAGGGGAATCGGCGGCTGACCGAGGTTAATTTCGGATACGGGAGAAGGGGGGAGGCAAACACGGTACCTGTTAGCTAGCTGGCCGCCTTAACGATGTGAACCGGGGGTGAAGACACGGCCGTGTTTTTCCAGCGGCACAACCAGGGTGATTTTGGTGCCTTGTTTGGGAACAGATTCGACGCGCAGGGAACCGTTGATGCGTTCGGCGCGTTCGCGCATGTTGACCATGCCCAGACTGCCGCGCGAGCTGTAGTCGCGGTTGACATCCTGGGTATCGAACCCGACGCCGTTGTCTTGAATGAGGGCGACAAAGAGATTGTCTTCTTTCCAGAAGCGCACTTCAATTTGGGTGGCCTGAGAATATTTACGCGCATTGCCCAGCGCTTCTTCGACGATGGAGAAGACGACGCTTTGTCCGGCGTCGTCCAGCAGGTCGCCGTATTCGCCGCCGTTGAGCTGGATATTGAGGCCGTCGGTTTCGCGCAGGCGATTGATGACTGTTTCCACGGCGGCTCTGAGGCCTTGTGTTTCCAGAATTAACGGCCGTAATGTAAACAACATGCCGCGAATATCTTTGGAGGTCTGTTTGGCCAATTCTTCGACTTTTTGCAGTTCCATAATCGCCTGTTCCGGGTCGCGGCTGACCAGCGACCGGATAAAGTTGATGCGCATGGCGATGGCGGCGATGCTTTGGGTCGGGCCGTCGTGCAAGTCGCGAGCCAGTTCTTTGCGGGCGTTTTCGTTGGCGTCGATGAGGCGCTGCTTTTCGGCTTCCAATTCCTGGTACAGCCGGGCGTTTTGCAGGGAGATGACTGCCTGGTCGGCTACGGAAGCGAATAATTCGTACTGGTCGTCGTTGATTTGCACGGCCGTTTTGGAAGCTATTAACATTGCGCCAAAAATGTTAAACCCGGCTCGCAGCGGAATGCAAACGGCCATCTGGCAAGAACGAAAAGCCAGAAACGTCTGGATTTCCGGGTCGCGCTCCAGGTTGTTGGAGGCGGTGATTTCAACTTCGCGCAGCGCTTTGCCGATCAGCCCTTTTTTGCCCGGAATACGTCGGTCCAGATCGCTGCCGGAAAAGCTGCGTGTGGCTACCGGGCGCAAGGTTGCGCCGGCAAAAAGAAACACGGTGCTGACCAGGGCATCCCGGGCAATGCCGTTGTCGATGAGCGCCTGGTTGCAGACATTCAGGGCTTCTTCTACAACGCGTTCAAAACTGAGGGTGGCGCGCATGATGGAGGCCAGTTCTTGCAGCGATTTGAGACGTTTGTTGGCGGCTTCCATGTCATGGGTTTCAGTGAAGACGATTTTGTTAACGGCCGTGTCCACGCGCTCGCCCGATTGACTCATCAGCGTAAAAATAAGCACAGTGACGCCGAAAAAAAGGAGGATGGTAATGAACAGGCCGGCCATCCAATTGCTCATCGGATTGCCTAGATAAACGCCGACGATAAAGTAGAAGGCAGCAACTAACATGAAAAAGGCGAGTACTAAAATGGCTAGTGATAGCCATTGCAGACGCCTGAATTCTTTTTGGATGAGTGCCGTCAGTTGCTCTTTCATGGGTGATTATCGTTTGTCTGAGAGCGGGTTGAAACCTTGCTGCGTGCTGTTGATGTTTCTCCAGTTTCCCTGAGTGATTATACCCAATGCCTTAAAAATAACGATAGGAATGAGGTGGGACAGGGCTAGGGCAGCGCGCTCAGCACGGCGGCTATTTGCCCGGCGACACGGCCGTTGTTCTGCAGAAGGGCGGTGTTGGCGTGCATGCTACGGCCGTCTGTTAGAGCCACAACCCGGCTCAGCAGCCAGGGTGTGGCTGCCGGACCATGAATACCCAGGTCGTCGGCTTCTTGCGTGGCCTGGGCGATGGCCGCTTCCATTTCGTCCGGGTCGGCGGCGGCGGCAGCGGGCACAGGCACGGTAACGAGCAGCCCGCTTTGCAAACCAAGCTGCCGCCGCGCGGCGATGACGGCGGCGACGCTTGCCGGTGTGTCCAGGCGCACATCGACGCCCAGCCCGCTGCGGGTGGTGAAAAAGGCGGGCATTTCATCTGTGCCATAGCCAATGACGGCCACGCCATTGGTTTCCAGCACTTCCCGCGTGGCGGGCAGGTCTAAAATCGATTTGGCCCCACTGCTGACCACGGTGACGGGCGTGCGTCCCAGTTCAGCCAGATCGGCGCTGACGTCGAAGGGGTGGCCGCGATGGACGCCGCCAATGCCGCCGGTGGCGAATAATTCGATGCCGGCCATGTGGGCCAGGATCATGGTTCCGGCGACGGTGGTGGCGCCGTCTTCACGCCGGGCGAGGGCCAGGGGCAGGTCGCGGCGGCTGCATTTGCGCACGTCTTGCCCGGCGCGCCGGCCAAGATATTCGATCTGGTCAGCGCTGAGGCCGATGTGGATTTGGCCCTGAATGATGGCGATGGTGGCTGGGGTTGCGCCACCGGCGCGTACGGCCGTTTCCATGGCCACGGCCGTTTCGACATTTTGCGGGTAAGGCAGCCCGTGGGTGATGACGGTGCTTTCCAGGGCGACAATTGGCCCGTGCGCGGCCTGCGCGGCGGCGACATCTGGATGAAGGTGTAAAAATTCTGACATAGGTAAGCCATTGATCCTGTGAGTGTTTAATTGGTTGACCAAGTGTAATGATGCCTATTTTTAGTTAGACGCGCAAGCGAAATGCGGGGAACGGCCGTGTTTTTCTTTGTTTAGCCCCATCATTCGGCCACCCTACACAATTGGCGTGCCTGCTTATTCTGCCAACTTGGCCCTTGTTTGTGACCTGATGCGCCTTTACACTAACTTTTAAATAAGTTTGCAGCTTGTCAGAAGCAGGCGAGATAGTTTAAGATCATGCTGAGTGACAGCTGGTTTGCGGCTGCGAAACATGGCGGTCTCCGCCCCGACGCAGCCCGAAACCATGAGGATTTCTTAAATAAAACAAATAGTGGGAGGTTCCAAATGTTGACCAAAAATTATTCTAAAACCGGCACTGTTTGCCGGGTGACATTTAAGCTGCCGGCGGAAGTAGAGGCGGAAACGGCCGTGCTCGCCGGTGATTTTAACGGCTGGAGTACCGACAGCCACCCGATGAAAAAGTTAAAAGATGGCAGTTTTAGCGTCATTTTGTCACTTACGCCGGGCAAAGCTTACCGTTTTCGCTATCTTTTGGATGGCGACCGGTGGGAAAATGATTGGGAGGCGGATGCTTATTTGCCCAATTCATATGGCGAGGATGATTCGGTTGTAGAGGTCTGATAATTTGCCGTTTGGCTGGTCCAGAAAAAAGCGAAAGGTACAAGACCTGATAGAGCGTTCAAAATCTATCAGGTCTTGCGTTTTAGGGTGATTTGACAAAAAAAGTGCCCTATGAAAAAATTCACCAACCTCATCGTAACCCACACTCATGGTTCCAATATTGAAGGATAGATATAAAGGAGAGAGAAGATGAATAAGAAATGGACAGTAGGTATTGTCGCATTGCTGTTGGTTTTGCTGCTGGCAGCTTGTGGCGGAGGTGCAACGGATACGGCAGAACCAGCCCAACCAGCCGAGGCAACGGCCGTGCCCGAAACTGTTGAACAGCCAACCGCTGAACAACCAGCCGCCGACAGCGCCGCCTTGCCTGATCTGAACGGCCGTGAAGTGACCATCGCCGTTGAAAACGCATACCTGCCATTCAACTACATCGACCCGACAACCGGCGAACCGGCCGGTTGGGATTACGATGTCTGGAATGAAATCTGTAAACTGATCAACTGCAAACCAGTCTACGTCGAAGCCGGCTGGGAAGGCATGATCCAGGCCGTAGCCGATGGGCAATATGACGCCGCCGCCGACGGCATCACCATCACCCCGGACCGCGCCGAAATCGTAGACTTCTCCGAAGGCTACATCAACATCGACCAGCGCCTGCTGGTGCGTGTCGACGAAGACCGCATC
>JAKQCM010000228.1 GCA_029559155.1 Chloroflexota bacterium | reverse complement strand
TCAACTTATTTTTAATGTTTATCTACTCTAATTGGAGAACAAGTATCATGGCGGAAGGTAAAGTAATGAACCGTTGGATAGTGGTTGTTGGCGCAATCCTCATCCAACTTTGTCTCGGCGCAATTTATGCGTGGAGTGTGTTTACGCCTGGGTTGACCAAGGCTGTGTTGGATGGCGGCAACTACGGTTTTACGCCTAATCAGGCGATGGCGATTTTTTCTGTTGGGCTGGCGAGCTTTGCGGTTGTTATGGTGATTGCGGGACGCATGCAGGCTAAAGTGGGACCACGCCCCATTGCCGCGCTGGGCGGGATTGTCCTGGGCGCCGGCTACATTGCCGGTGGTTTTCTGGGGAAGACTTTTCTGATGCAGTTGATTTGCATCGGGCTTGTTGGCGGCGCCGGCATCGGCCTGGCTTATGTGGTGCCCATCGCTGTTTGCGTAAAATGGTTCCCGGACAAAAAAGGCATGATTACCGGTATGGCCGTGGCAGGTTTCGGATTTGGCGCGACCATCTGGGTAAAACTCGGCGGCAGCTGGTTCGGCGGCTTATTGAATATTTGTGACGGCTTGATGGGGCTTCCCGGTGTTCAGGCCGTTTTTGTTGTCTATGGGATCACCTTCCTTGTTGGCGTTCTGCTCGGAAGTGTCGTTATGGTTAATCCCCCCGACGGGTTCAAGCCCGCAGGGTGGAATCCCCCCGCGCCCTCCGCTACCAGTGTGGCTACGGGCGCTGTTGATCTTACTGAAGGTCAGATGCTGGCCACGCCGCAGTATTGGATGCTGCTTCTCATGTTCATCAGTTCCGGCATGGCAGGGCTGATGGTTATCGGCTGCATTAGCCTTTTTGGCATTGATGCATTGCAGGCCAGCGGCGCTGCGGCCGATAAGGCAGCAGCTGGCGCAATGGCGGGAACAGCAATGGCGCTTTACGCCATCCTGAACGGCCTTGGACGCATTGTGTGGGGCACGGTTTCCGATACCATCGGACGCAAACTGTCCCTGTTCCTGATGTGCCTTGCTCAGGGCATTATCATGATTGCTTTCTTTTACATTGGCGGCAATCAAATTGGTCTCATTGTCGGCGCCTGTATTATTGGCTTTAACTTCGGCGGCAACTTTGCCCTGTTCCCGGCTGCTACGGCAGATTTCTTTGGAAATAAAAATGTGGGTAAGAACTATGGCTGGATTTTCCTGGCCTATGGCGTTGCTGGTATTGTCGGTCCCATGATTGCGGGTGTTTTTAAGGGGCAGGCAGTAGCTGCAGCAAATGCTCTTAAAGAACAGACTGCAAATATTTCGGCAGCAGAAGTCGCGCAACAGACTCTTAATTATTGGCAGACGCCCTTTGTGATTGCCGGTGTTGCTTGCATCGTGGCGGCGGTGCTTGCGCTTCTGTTGAGGGCGCCGAAGCACGAGGAAGCCTGATTAAAGTTTAACAATACATCCTGTTTTTCCTGTAAAAACGGGAGGGGATGAGGGAGACGTGTTTGATGCACGTCTCCCTTGATTTTTTTGGGGAGGTGTTTGTTGGGCGTACCTTTCCAGGTGCGCCAAGACATGCGACCAAATCCTTGGCGCACCTGAGAAGGCACGCCTACAAAGATGCGAATTGTTTGTTCAATTGGGTTGTGGATATTGCCCGCGTTAGAATAGCAGCGTCACCCGTATTTCATCTGCGTGTAGCTTTTGGCGGAAAGGCTTAATTCGGCCAC
>JAKQCM010000223.1 GCA_029559155.1 Chloroflexota bacterium | reverse complement strand
TTATTTGATGATCTGGGTAATGACCCCAGCGCCAACTGTCAGACCGCCTTCGCGAATGGCAAACTTGCTGCCTTGCTCCAACGCCACAGGCGTAATCAGCTTGACATTCAGGTTCACGTTATCGCCAGGCATAACCATTTCTACACCTTCCGGCAGGGTAATCTCGCCGGTCACATCCAAGGTGCGGATGTAGAACTGCGGCCGATATCCGGGGAAGAAGGCCTTATGACGCCCGCCTTCGTCTTTCCGCAAGACATACACTTCGCCCATGAACTCGGTGTGCGGCGTGATGCTCTTCGGCGCAGCCAATACCTGTCCGCGTTCAATGTCGTCGCGCGCTACACCACGCAGCAATAAGCCGGCATTGTCTCCCGCCTGTACTTTGTCCAAAATCTTGTGGAACATTTCCATGGAGGTCACAACCACTTTGCGAATGTCTTCACGTAGACCAACGATCTCGACTTCGCTCATGGGTGTCAGAGTGCCACGGTCTACACGACCGGTGACCACAGTGCCACGCCCTTTGATGGAGAAAACATCTTCCACCGACATCAGGAACGGCAGGTCGGTCATGCGTTCTGGCTGCGGAATGTACTCATCCACCACACGCATAAGCTCCCAAATCGGCGCATATTCCGGCGCGTTGGGGTCTTTGCTTTCGCTGACCAGAGCTGCCAGGGCGCTGCCACGCACGATGGGGGTTTCGTCGCCGGGGAAGTCGTAGCTGTCCAGCAGTTCGCGCAGTTCCAGCTCAACCAACTCCAGCAATTCTTCGTCATCCATCATGTCGACTTTGTTCAAGAAGATGACCATCGCCGGCACTTCCACCTGACGGGCTAACAAGACGTGTTCGCGTGTCTGGGGCATCGGGCCATCAGGCGCGGCTACCACCAGGATAGCGCCATCCATCTGGGCTGCGCCGGTGATCATGTTTTTGATGTAGTCACGATGTCCGGGGCAGTCCACATGGGCATAGTGACGATTGGCTGTTTCGTATTCAACGTGGGCAATCGCGATGGTGATACCGCGTGCTTTTTCTTCGGGCGCATTGTCGATCTGGTCGAAAGCCCGGAAATCCGCCCAACCTTTCAGGGACAGCGTTTTGGTAATAGCTGCTGTCAGGGTGGTTTTGCCATGGTCGATGTGACCGATGGTGCCAATATTGCAGTGTGGCTTCTCGCGCACAAATTTTTCTTTGGCCATAATTTCTTTTCCTCTCTGAACTAATAATTCCTACAAACTAAATACTGCTGTGGGTAATAACCGCTGCTAACGGCCGCCTCGAATAATAGACTGGGCAATATCGTCACTTACTGGCGAATAATGATGGAACTCCATCGTAAAAGTGCCCCGCCCTTGTGTCATAGACCGCAAACGCGTCGCGTACCCAAACATCTCTGCTAAAGGAACCAGAGCTTTGATAGATTGAATTCCCTCAACCCGTGGCTCCATACCTTCAATAATCCCCCGTCGCGAAGACAGGTTACCGATGACATCCCCGGTATAATCGTTAGGCGTTACGACCTCAACAGCCATCATTGGCTCCAACAAAACCGGTCGACCTCGTTGCACGCCATCTTTCAATGCCATCGAACCAGCTATTTTAAATGCCATTTCCGATGAATCAACATCGTGAAAAGATCCATCGTACAAGGATGCTTTAATATCAACCAGCGGATATCCTGCAATAACACCACTGCTCAACGCTTCGCGAATACCAGCTTCAGTTGGGTTTATATACTCCTTTGGAATAATGCCCCCCACAATAGCATTCTCAAACACAAAACCTGACCCAGGCGGCAAGGGTTCTAGCCGCAATATGACATGACCAAACTGTCCACGACCGCCGGTTTGCCGCACAAAACGACCTTCAGCTTTTTCCACTGGAGCGGTAATGGTTTCACGGTAAGCCACACGAGGTTGCCCAACATTCGCAGCCACTTTGAATTCACGCAAAAGGCGATCAATCAAAACTTCCAGGTGCAATTCGCCCATGCCATATAAGACAGTCTGCCCCGTTTGCTCGTCAACTTTAACCTGGAATGTCGGATCCTCTTCGGCCAAAGCCTTGAGAGCGATACCCATTTTTTCCTGGTCTGCATTACCTTTCGGTTCGACCGCGAGTTGGATAACCGGTTCCGGAAAATCAATCGATTCCAAAACAATCGGCGCATCCGGCGCGCAGAGAGTGTCGCCAGTAAAAGTGGTTTTTAAGCCCAACGTTGCAGCAATATCGCCAGCACGGACCTCTTTTAAGTCTTCTCTGTGATCAGCATGCATCCGAAGAATGCGACCAATCCGTTCTTTCTTATTCTTGGCTGTATTACTAACCGTGTCACCACTGCGTAACACACCAGAATAAACTCTGAAATAGGCCAAACGTCCGACATAAGGATCTGTAACAATCTTAAACACCAATGCAGACAAAGGTTCGTCATCATTCGACGTTCTCGTTTCAACGTCTCCAGTAAACGGGTTGGTACCCTGAATGGGCGGAACGTCCAGTGGTGATGGGAGATAGTAAACAACAGCATTCAGCAAAATCTGCACGCCTTTGTTGCGTAAAGCGGTACCACACAAAACAGGGGTAACCTCACCCCGGATAGTCGCCTTGCGAAGAGCGGAACGCAATTCTTCTGGGGTTATCTCTTCATCTTCCAGATATCGCGCCATCAATTCTTCATCAGTTTCGATTATTCGATCCAGAATAGCCTGACGTGCTTTTTCTGCGTCGTCACGCACATGCTCTGGCATGGGCACAACAACTGGCTTGGCGCCCAAATCATCTTCTTCCCATATAATGGCTTCCATTGTTAAAAGATCGACAACCCCATGGAAGTCCGCTTCTTGACCAATGGGCCATTGGATAGCAATCGGATTCGCCTTCAAACGATCCCGAATCATTCGTATCGTACGGCCGAAATCCGCACCGACGCGATCCATCTTGTTAATAAAACAGATGCGCGGTACGTTATATTCATCTGCCTGACGCCATACGGTTTCAGATTGAGGCTCTACACCGGCTACGGCGTCAAACACCACAACACCACCATCTAATACACGCAGGCTACGCTGCACCTCGGCCGTGAAATCAATATGACCAGGTGTATCGATGATGTTGATTTGATGATCGAGCCAAGAAGTACTGGTAGCCGCCGACGTGATAGTAATACCACGCTCTTGTTCTTGGACCATATGATCCATCGTGGCGGTTCCTTCATGAACCTCGCCCATACGATGGATACGGCCTGTATAATAGAGAACGCGCTCCGTCGTGGTGGTCTTACCAGCGTCAATGTGGGCAATAATGCCTATATTCCGGACACGATCTAACGGTAAACTACTCATCAATACAACCTAAACTCACTCTTATTTATTTAGAAGCGAGAGAAGTGCGAGAACGCGCGGTTGGCCTCAGCCATACGATGCGTGTCATCACGTCTCTTCACTGCAGCGCCTTGATTATTCGCCGCATCCATTAATTCAGCGGCCAATTTTTCAGCCATCGAACGGCCGCCACGATTACGCGCCGCAGTCAGTAACCAGCGCATGCCCAAAGAAATTTGGCGTTCTGGTTCCACAGGCATGGGGACTTGATAGGTTGCCCCACCTACACGGCGAGGTTTTACCTCGATGTGCGGCATAATATTGTGAAGCGCTTGGTCAAACACTTCCAGTGGGGGCCGCTTCAAACGACCCTCAATGATGTCAAAGCTATCATATAAAATACGTTGTGCCGTGCTTTTCTTGCCGCTTCTCATGAGGCGGTTCACAAACATGGACACGTTAACGCTGTTGTAACGCAAATCCGGATCAACAACACGTTTTTCAGGGCGATAACGTCTTGGCATTTCTCAATCTCCCTATTTCTTTGCCTTGGGCATTTTAGTACCGTATTTGGAACGGGCTTTTTTCCGATTATCAACGCCACTGGCATCCAAAGTGCCACGAACGATGTGGTAACGAACGCCTGGCAAGTCTTTTACACGACCACCACGAACCAACACGACCGAGTGATCTTGCAAGGAGTGCCCTTCTCCAGGAATATACGCCGTTACCTCGATGTGGTTGGTTAAACGAACACGGGCAATTTTACGCAGGGCTGAATTCGGCTTTTTAGGTGTCAGGGTTTTGACCTGTGTACATACCCCACGTTTCTGAGGGGCACCCTTAGCCTGGCGCGTACGACGCTGTTTGAATGAATTATATGTCCATTGCAGGGCCGGCGCAGTGCTTTTCTTACCCTTTGCCGAGCGCCCTTTCCGTACAAGCTGATTAATTGTGGGCACGCTTGCTCTTCTCCTTACATTAAAAATGACTTCTTCCTGGTTTGATAGTTTCTGAATTATGGGCAAGAACCAGGCGGCATGTTGTCATAAAAATATTTTACATGCCGTTACTTACCGACAAATGGAGGCCATCGCAGTTTTAAAAACTCGATGGCCTCCATGCTAATTACATATTCGGTTGGTAACTTCGGTTGAGTTACCGGGCGAAGCTAGTTAGCAAACATACGAATTGTGATTCTATCACAAGTAGGTCGATTGTCAACAATGCAAAATAAGTCAAACTCTCCTGGTTTTAGGGGAGTAGATCTTAAAATCTCAGCTTGGTTTTTCAAGTGTAACGGGAGCATCGGCTTTTCAGCGCCGATGCTCCCGCACGTAAATATGAGCGGTGAGTTCTAATGGCGGCTTCTGGCCAAGTCCATCAACCCCGTGCCAGCCCAACGCCTTGTTTTTTTGTCGTCTTCTTTACCAAAACGTATCGACTCGCCGGATTCTGTTACTGCTTCGACGGCCAAACCCAGGCTCTGTAATTCTTTGACGAGAACTCGGAAGGAAGCCGGAACGCCAGGTTCTTCTATAGGTTCATCTTTGACGATGGATTCGTAGGTTTTCACTCGACCTTGGACATCATCGGATTTGACGGTAAGCATTTCCTGAAGTGTGTAAGCCGCGCCATATGCTTCCAAAGCCCATACTTCCATTTCACCGAAGCGCTGGCCACCAAATTGGGCTTTACCGCCGAGTGGCTGCTGCGTTACAAGGGAGTATGGACCAGTAGAGCGGGCATGGGCCTTGTCTTCTACGAGATGGGCGAGTTTGAGCATGTGAATAACGCCAACGGTAACAGGCTGGTCGAACGGCCGTCCCGATTTCCCATCAATCAGGCGTTCTTTGCCATAAACCGGAACCGGGATGTGCGTCGCCAGGGTGATCTGCGTTGCCAAAGCAACCAGTGTATCTATGTCTGTCTCCATTGGGTCTACCTTCACACTCTCAGACAGCAAATTGCTGTGCTTTTCTAGCATCAAGGCATACCATTCACGAATACAAACTTCAATGGCGTACTCATCAAACTGACCAAAATCCTGTTTACGCAGAGCTTCTCGACCGCCAAACAACAATTTATCCGGGTCCCAACCGCGCGTCCGCAGCCATTCCAGGCCTGCATTGTACCGGGCATAGTGATAATCTGTTTCTAGTCGGGCAACATCATACCCCATTTCCCCTAACCAGTTAGCCAGGAAAAGCAGGCGCGCCTCATGATCATCTTCCAGAGATTCAGAATTGTAGTTCATTTCAGCAAGCCAATCCCAGGCCCACTGCGTTACCACGTTCCAACCTCGCTCAACCAACCAGGCCCGCGCCAATTCGGCGTTGATTTCAACTTCTTTAGCGCCGTCGAATACCGGCGTAATCGCCCGGAATCCCAACTGATGCGCCGCCCAACCCAGGTGGGTTTCTAAAACCTGGCCGATATTCATACGGCCGGGCACGCCCAATGGGCTTAAAATGATGTCAATGGGTGTACCATCGTCCAGATATGGCATGTCTTCAATAGGAACAACTTTGGAGATAACGCCCTTGTTCCCATGACGACCAGCCATTTTATCGCCTTCTTGTAATTTACGTCGCTGAGCGACACTCACTCGCACCATGGTTTCTACACCGGCGGGCAAGTCTCGGTCATGTTGGCGATCAAAAACATGGACATCTACCACTTTACCCCGCGCGCCATGGGGCAGGCGAAGGCTGGAATCTTTCACTTCACGAGCCTTGTCGCCAAAAATGGCGCGGAGCAGTTTTTCTTCGGGCGATAGTTCTTTTTCACCTTTGGGGGTGATTTTACCGACCAGAATGTCGTTTTCTTTTACATCGGCGCCGACGCGAATAATACCCCGTTCGTCCAAATCTTTGAGCGCGTCTTCGCTGACATTAGGGATATCGTAGGTGATTTCTTCCGGCCCCAACTTGGTATCTCGGGCTTCAATCTCATGTTTTTCGATGTGGACAGAAGTGAAGCGATCTTCACGCACCAGACGTTCACTTACCAGGATGGCATCCTCAAAGTTGCCGCCTTCCCAGGAGAGGAAGGCAACGACAACGTCTTGACCAAGCGCCAATTCGCCATATTCGGTTGAAGAGCTGTCGGCCAGAACAGCGCCGGTCTCTACGCGTTGTCCCTTTACGACAATCGGCCGTTGGTCAATACAGGTGCTCTGGTTGGAGCGGTTGTATTTGCGCAAGTTATAAGTGCGCGGCCCATTTTCGCCGACGACTGTTATTTTATCGCCCGTAACGCTGACGACTTCGCCTGGCTCTTTGGCTACGACAACCTGCCCTGTATTGAGAGCGGCTTGTTTTTCCATGCCTGTGCTCACAATCGGTACGTCTGGCTGCAATAAAGGCACAGCCTGGCGCTGCATGTTCGAACCCATCAGAGCGCGGTTAGCATCGTCATGCTCCAAGAAAGGAATGAGAGAGGCAGAGATACCCACGATCTGACGTGGAGCAACGTCAATGTAGTCGATGCGTTGCACAGATGTGAACCGGAATTGTTGGTTCCGGCGGGAGGAAACGCGCCGCTCGACCAATTGTCCACGCGAGTCGCTGATGGCATTGGCCTGGGCGATGGTGTAGTGATCTTCTTCATCGGCCGACATGTACACAATTTCATCGGTCATGTAAGGCCAGACTTCCACACGATCCAACCCGGCTTCTCGAATAGCTGCCAGGTGGTCAGCGGTGATGGTCTCGTCCGCAGCGACGATAATTTCGCCTGTTTCGGGATGAACGACATTTTGGAAAACGTCGTGATTGATGAGTTCGTCGCTGTCTGTGGTGATGTGGTTGCGTACGCGGCGATATGGCGTTTCGATGAAGCCGTATTTGTTGACACGGCCGTATGTCGCCAAACGACCAATCAAACCAATATTCGGCCCTTCCGGTGTTTCGATGGGACAGATACGGCCGTAATGACTATGATGCACATCACGCACCTCAAACCCGGCTCGTTCCCGGCGCAAACCACCCGGCCCTAACGCCGACAACGTTCGCTTGTGGGTCAATTCTGCCAGCGGATTCGCCTGTTCCATGAACTGGCTCAACTGCGAACTACCAAAAAACTCGCGCACCGAAGCAACCACCGGGCGTATGTTAATTAAATTCACCGGCGTAACGGTATCGCTGTCGCGGATCGACATACGCTCGCGCACAACTCGCTCCATGCGGCGCAGGCCGACGCGCAGTTTCGCTTGGAGCAGTTCACCCACCGTCTTCACACGGCGGTTGCCGAGGTGATCGATGTCGTCCGGCCCTTCCAGGCCATTGTTGATGAGAATCATGCGCTTAATCATGCGCACAATGTCGTGCTGCGTGACTGTGCGATGTTCTTCAGGAATTGTCGTCGCTAAATCCAGGCGTTTGTTGAGCTTGTAACGGCCGACTTTGGCCAGATCATAACGACGGCGATCATACAGTTGTTCGTAAAGATACTGCGTTGCATTGTCCAATGTTGGCGGGTCGCCGGGGCGCATGCGCTTGTAAAACTCAATTAACGCCTGCTGGGCGACCGGTTTGTCCGGGTCCCAGGGCGGTTCTTGTTCGATGCTGCCTTGAATGTAGAGGTGCTCGCTGTTGGTGTCCACGTCTTCAAACAAAGCGTATAAGTCACTATCGTTGCCTTCGTTTAAGAGGCTGTCGCCCAAATCGTCTTTTACGGCCGCCATAGCGCGCAAGAAAAGCGTGATCGGCACGGTACGCTTGCGGTTGAACTTGACGGTGATGTAATCGGTTTTGCGGGTTTCAAATTCCATCCAGGCGCCACGGTCTGGAATGAGTTTGCTCATGGCCAACGGCCGTCCCGTAGTACGCTCTTCGACGACTTCAAAATAAGCGCCCGGAGAACGAATCAACTGACTAACCACAACACGCTCAGTGCCGTTGATAATAAAAGTACCAGCAGGCGTCATCAGCGGAAAATCGCCCATGAAAATTTCCTGGACAATCGGCTGGTCCTGGTCGGTGCTATATAACAAGCACTTCACATACAGCGGCGCGGCGTAACTCATATCACGCTCGACACACTCTTCCACACTGTATTTAGGCTCCCCAAACCAATATTTCAGGTCGAAACCTTCGGTCTCAGGACGGTCGCATGGAAAATACAACTTTAAATCCCCATTAAAACTTTCAATGGGCGAAATTTCGTCGAAAAGTTCGGCCAGGCTTTCGTCTTTAAAGATATCGAAGGAGTTTAACTGAACGTCGATGAGGGTGGGTAACTCCAGCGGGTCAGTGGTGCGGGCATAGGTTTTAGTTGGCAGTCTTGACATTTATTCTCCACCTGCTCCGGGACAAACCTGAAGGTTTATCCTTAGAAATTTATGAATTTGCTCCACCGGATCGCGTTGCCAAACCGCAAAGAAGGGGTGCAACGCAATAATTGCACCCCTTGAACTGTTCCTTTCAGGTCAACATACCATTCCGGTTATCTGCGGTTCTTTGTAAAATCGTTTCCACAAATACGCGAACGCGCATTATAGCCCTGGGCTATGGTCTTGTCAAATCGTTGTATAGGTCAACTATCTGTTTGCCGGCGCGCTGCCAGCTGTATTCGTCGATAGCGCGTTGCCGCAATTTTTGGCCCAGGTCGCAGCGTTTGTCGGGTTGATGGGCGAGTTGGATAACGGCCGTAGCAAACCCCGCCACATCGCCCATCGGCACGTAAACTCCCAGATCCGCCAGGTATTCGCGGTGAACGGGTGAATCGTAGGCCACAATGGGTTGGCCTAGCGCCATATAGTTCAGCATTTTGCCGCTGCCTTCTGTTTGCGACATTTTAGGCGTCACCGCTATATCGCCCAAGGACAAATAGTATGGCGCATCACGATATTCCACCTTGCCGGTAAAAGTCATGATGCCGCCCACGCCTCTGTTTGCGGCCATGGCCCGGTAATGATCCACATCGGGATAACCCATGACTAAAAAGTGGATGGCTTCGCCGCCTTGCTGGCAGCGCACGGCCGTTTCAATCAGATGCGGAATTCCCTGATAATCGGTCAGTAAGCCCAAATAGGCGACGATCAAATGGTCGTCGGGAATGCCCAGGTGGCGGCGCAGTTGTCGTTTGGCTTCCGGTGTGAATTTCAGGGGATCGAAGCGGCTGGTGTTGGCGCAGTCGGGCAAGGGATGGATGTGCGCTTGAGGCACATCGAATTGTTCGCGCAAAAATTCACCGGCCTGAAGCGAGCTGGTGAGGACCGCATCCGGTAGGCGGCCGCTGATAAATTTTTCCAATCGGTGGGCCAGGGCATAGGCACGGCCGTTCGGGTCCAAAAAGCGATGATCCACCATCTCCCCTGTCAGGCTGCCCTGAAAATCAAACACCAACGGCACGCGCAGCAGCCTGGCTAATACGCCTCCAATTAACGCGCCTTCATGCATGTGGCCATGAATTACATCCGGGCGAAAGCGCAGCCCTTCCAGTAAACTTTTCGCCGCCAAATACACATCAAAGGCCAGCTTGTGGCGCGAAGAACCCACCTCATAATCGGTGTGGTAAGGCAGTGGCGGCGTGCGTCGAATATCCAAATCCGGCATGTCGCTGCCTTTATAATAGGTAACGATAGCGATTTCCTGCCCGAGTTCCTGCAAGGTGTACGATTCCTCCAGGATGCGAATGTGCCCGCCGTAATCGCTAAAAAACGACGTTGGCGCAATCATCAAAACGCGAAAACGGGGCAGCTGGGGGGATGGAGTCATAAGGTATGGGGAGAATAATCCCGCTGTTTACGATTTTTCGTCTGGTTTCCGTTTACGACCAAAAGCGCCTAAGAATTGCCCGCTGATGGTGTTGCCCTCGATGTCCGGCTCTTTTGCTTCGGACCATTGGTTTTGTGCCCGCTCGGCCAGCCAACGCTCGCGTTCCATGTGCAGTTCAGTGAAAATCGAAGCCAGCATCTCTTCTTCGCCGTCGCTAACGAGGCGGCGAAGCGATTTCATTTCTTCCATCAGGGCGTCTAGCCAACGCAGGGTGGCTATTTTGTTGCTCATGGCCTGGTAAGCAATATCGGCTCCGGCGCTGAGAGGCTGGGTTGTTTGGGCGAAGGGCAGGCCGGCAAAGCGCAGCATATCGCGCCAGCCGGTGGATTGGTTGATGGCGCGGAACATGGCCGCGCCCAACAAGCCAGGCACAACTTCCAGCCCCTGAACCAGGCTGTCATATTCCATGGGATCGACAAAATATGGCACTGCGCCGAGCAGAGAGCCAAAGTTGACGGCCGTTTCCACTGCCTGCGGGTCCGCCTTGGGTGAAGGCATCAGGCAAAAAATGCTGTTCTTAAACAAATCGGCGCTGGCGGCTTCCATTTCCACACGGCCGTCGGTCAACCAATCGGCCGCCAAAACCGGGCTGGCTCCCACGTAATGCCCTTGAGCCAAATACTTGGCCGCCCATTTTAGACCAGGCTGCTTCAGGCTGGAAAAATCTAAAATCAACGCGTGCGGTTGGATGACATCACCGATGACCGATAACAAAGGTTCCAATTCAGACATGGGCACGGCCAGCACCAAAATATCGGCTCGAGACGCCAGATTGCGGGCGTTGGCCTCCACCTTATCTACCGCGCCCACCGGGGACTGGGCAATTTTAGCCACGTCCTGATTGCGGTCGTGGCCGATGACGGTTATGCTTGCGGATGATTTTTTAACGGCCAGCCCAATAGACGCGCCCAACCGTCCCAAACCGATGATGGATACATTTTGTGCTTTCATCGTTTCCCTCTTTGTTGTATGCAATTAATTTTGATTGTCTGCCCATTGCAATTGGCGGAGGAGGTGATCTGTTTCCGACACGGCCGTTTCCGGCAGATGATCCTGGTGGCGGCGAATCAGACCAATCGCCAGTTCGCTGCTGCCCGCAGCGGCGGCCATGTCTGCGCCCCAGGCCGGATGTTGCGCCTTCACGACAAACGGCCGTTTCCAACCAAGCGGCGCATCTTGTCCCCAAACGGCCGTCTTCTTCGGCCAAATCACCTGCCCCAACACCACCCACGAACGCTCCCACACGGAAAGCGGCGCGCACGTTTTGCCCACGTCATGCAGCAAAGCGGCCGTCAACAAATCCGGGTGGATATGGTTGGCTGCTTGTAGGGTTTTCATAACCCGATAGCTGTGCCACTGGTCGCTGTTGGAGAATTGTTGAAAAAGGGTCATCTCGGCCGGCGTCAATTGGGCCGAAACCTCAGATTGGGCAACGGCCGTTAGCGGCCGCGCCGTCACATTCTGCCAAAACTGCCGAAGCCGGTACCAACCACTCACCTACAAGCCAATCAAAAAGGTAAGCACGGCCATCGACGGCCCCATGATCAAATTGCTGATCAGGTCTATGCCCAACATCGGCAGGACAAAAATGGCGCCCATTAAAATCAGAAAGCCATATTGTTCCAACGGCCGTAGCCGGTAGGAAATGTCTGGGGGCAAAATACCTGTCAGAATTTTGTAGCCATCCAGCGGCGGGATCGGAATCAGGTTAAAAAAAGCCAGGATCAGGTTGATCCACACGAATTGGAACAGCAGCTCGCCCAGCGAGGGAAACACCGTAGACCCGCCAAAAGCCGAGAACCTGACCAACCCCAACTGGAACGGCAGCGCAAAAATCACAGCCATGATCACGTTAGAAATTGGTCCGGCCGCGGCCACAATGGCCATGCTGGAACGGGGATTACCGCGCAGGTTCATGGGGTTCACCATGACTGGTTTGGCCCATCCAAAACCAGAAATCAGCAGCATAATCGTGCCGAAAGGGTCTAGATGCGCCAGTGGATTGAGCGTGATGCGGCCCATGCGGCGCGGCGTCGGATCGCCCATGCGGTCAGCGGTAACCGCGTGCGCCAATTCGTGGATGGTAAAGGCCACCAACAGCACGATCATGCGTGAAATCAGGGTGGCCGGATTTAGACCTAGCATATTTGCCTCTTTTAAGTTATGGCTAATTTTGCGGTTAAGTATACCTTGCGCCTCTGGCAGCGGCGAATTGGCCGGCAGTTAACGGCCGTCTTCCCACCCGCTTCTCATCTGCCCAACTTGCCTCTATGCTGCGCTTGCCTATAATCCCGCGCATGTATATCGAAATTCATGTGGGCGATGTGGTACGCTTGCGCAAGCAGCATCCTTGCGGCGGCTTTGATTGGGAAGTCGTGCGCATTGGCGCCGATATTGGCCTGGTGTGCCAGACATGCCGCCGCCGGGTCTTGCTGCCACGCGGCGAATTTAACAAACGCCTCAAAACCATCCTTAAACATGCGTCCGAAGACGAATGATTACCATACTAGGCATTTTGTACATCACGGCCGTTGCGCTCTTATCGCTGTTCGGCATTCTGGGGCTGTATACCCTCTGGCAATACTGGCGGCATCGCCGCGACGCCTTCCCCTGCCCTGTCGTAGATTGGGAATCCCTGCCGCCGGTAACCGTTCAGCTTCCTATTTATAATGAACGATTCGTGGTTGGGCGGCTGATAGAAACGGCCGTATCCCTCCACTACCCTCCCGACCGCCTGCAAATCCAGGTGCTCGACGACTCCACCGACGACACCGCCCAACAAGCCGCCAACCTCGTCGCTCATTTTCAATCCCAGGGCGTCAACATTCAACTTTACCACCGCGACAACCGCCAGGGTTACAAAGCCGGCGCGCTAGCCGCCGCCCAACCCCACGTCACCGGCGACTATGTCGCCATTTTCGACGCCGATTTTCAACCGCCGCCCGAATTTTTGCTGCAAACCATCCCCCACTTCCTGCAAGAACCAGACCTGGGCGTTATCCAAACCCGCTGGGGCCATCTAAACGCCGAACAATCGCCGCTGACCGCCGCTCAGGCCATCGCCCTGGACAAACATTTTGCCATGGAACAAACCGTGCGCCATCGCGCCAACTTATTCCCCAAATTTAATGGCGCCGGCGGCATTTGGCGGCGGGCCAGCATTGAAGACGCCGGCGGCTGGCAAGACGACACCGTCTGCGAAGATTTGTGTCTGAGTACCCGTGCCCTCCTGCGGCGCTGGCGCTTCCGCTTCCTCAACGACGTCATTTCTCCGGCCGAACTGCCGCCCACCATCACCGCTTACAAAATTCAGCAGGCGCGTTGGGCCAAAGGTTCCACCCAATGCCTGCGAAAATTCGGCGCGCAAATTTTGCTAGACAAAGGCCAAACGGTGGCGTCGCGCCTCTACGGCCTGCTGTCGATGGCCGCCTACTCGTCTAATTTGCTCCTGCTACTGCTGCTGCTGCTGCAAATCCCACTCATCGCCGCTCGTTATCAATTTTCACCCAATCTGGTGATCTTTTCGGTGATTGCCGTCAGCCAGCCGTTGTTGTTTATCTTAGGCCAGCAAGTGCTCTACCCGGATTGGCTGAGGCGGCTGCGTCATTTCCCCACGCTCATGCTGGTGGCGATTGGATTAGCGCCGAGCAACGGCCGTGCCATCCTCCAGGCCCTTTTTAGCCACAACCACCCCTTTGTCCGCACGCCCAAACAAGGCACAAGCACAGGAACGGGCACGGCCGTGCAGCCCTACCGCTTCCCCTTCGATTGGATCATCCTGGCGGAACTTTTCCTGGCCGCCTACGCCGGGCTGGGCATCATCCTGGCCGTTCGCCAGCAAAACTTTGGCCCCGTCTTCTTCCTCGGCGCCTGCCTCCTCGGCCTCAGCGCCGTCGCCGTCCTCAGCCTGCGTGATTTATCCGCCACGCCCTAAAAACAATCGGCAGCGATCACGTCTGAGAGACTCGAGACCAATACAGCCCTCAAATTTCACCCCTAAATAAATATTTCTCACACCAATATAAATATTTCTTGATTTTACGCGAATTATTTTCAAGATTATTCTTGACATGATAATTTTTTTGGTTTATGATGGCAGCATCACACAATTTTATTGTGGCCTATATCAATAATTTGTATACGAGCATGAAATTTTATGGAACACGTTTCATTTTCCGAAACCCTGACAAGCGATAAAGGTCAGCTTCACGTAAGAGCAGAAATTGGCGACGTGACGATTCAGCCGCATGACGGCCGTTCCATCACCATCGAAGCCGACCTGCGCCACATGACCATCAACGTCACCCGCCAGGAAGATTACATCTCCGTACACGTCGAGCAAGAAAACAAAGATTGGCGGCAAAAAATCGGCCATTGGTTCAGTTCCAACGACCAACCCAAAGCCATCCTCACCATCCACGTGCCCCACACCTGCGCCATCCACGCCAAAACCATCACCGGCCAGATGCGCATCCGCGACATCGACGCGCCGGTCACGGCGACCGTCGTCACCGGCAAAAACGATCTGGCTAACATCGGCGCGCGCGTCGACGCCCGCGCCACCACCGGCGAAGTTACCTACAATGGCTTCCTGACCAACGATTTTCATCGCTTTGAAGCGGTCACCGGCAGCATCCGGCTCAACCTGACCCAAGAACCAAATGCGAAGTTCGACGGCCGTGTCCTGACCGGCGACGTCCACTGCGCCCTTCCCCTCGCCCAACCCAAGCTCCACAAAGCCCTCACCGGCAAACACCTGAAAGGCACATTGGGCACAGGCGAAGGAGCCATCAAAGCCCAGATTGTCACCGGCAGTCTGCGCGTTCAGGGGAATTATTAGGCGATGTTACCCACCCAAAACCCCAAAGGTTCTGTTAACCCTTGAGGTTTCGACCAGAGAAAATGAGTAACACGAGCAATTAGGTTTCAATCCGGGCCAATCTCGCCCGGTAAAATTTGTCTAGACAACGATGAAACCCGCGCCCAGGCGCGCCAATTCTGGAGGAAAAAGCGTTCATGAACCCTGTTATCGGTCAATGTCCCATCTGCAACGATACCCTTACCGTCACCCGTCTGCACTGCCGGACCTGTGACACCACCATCGAAGGACATTTTACGCTGGGTCGATTGTACGAACTCTCGGCCGAGCAACTAAATTTTGTAGAACTCTTCATCCGCTGCGAAGGCAAAATCAACCGTGTGGAACAAGAGTTAGGCATGTCTTATCCGGCCGTCCGCGCCCGTCTCACGGAAGTCATCGAAGCGATGGGCTACGAAGTGGGCGAACCGGAACGCACGCCCATGTCCGAAGGAACCCGCCGCGAAATTCTGGCTGAAGTCAGCGCCGGAACCCTCTCCGCCGACGAAGCCTTGCAAATTTTGCGCGGCGGCTCCTGAACAAATTGGTAAGGCCTGAAAGATTTGCTTAAACCCTTTGGGTCTGTGCCATCATCACATAATTTACAAACGGATCAAGGGCTGGGTGTCAACCGGGTAAATTCCCGCCCCTGAATCAACCAGCTAACCAATCATCTGCTTAGAAATGGAGGCAATCATGTCTACAACCAATCGCAAAGAAATTTTAGATCTTCTGGCCGGCGGCAAAATTTCCGCCGAAGAAGCATCCGAACTCCTCAGCGCGCTTTCTACAGCGCCGGAACCGCCGGAAAAACCGCTGAAAGTGGAAATAGCCGACGCATTTGAAGAGCCATTCGCGCCGACGCCAGAAAAACCACAGCCTCTTAAGAAAAACGGGCTGCGCTGGTTCCATGTGAATGTGCGCAATTTAGAAACAGGCAAAAGCAAAGTCACCGTCAATATCCCGCTGCCATTGGTGAATTTTGGCCTCAAAGTGGGCCGTCACTTCTCGCCAGAGCTGGATGGTTTGGATTGGGATGAGCTATCTGGGCTGCTGCAAGAAACCGGGCAAGGGGTTTTGGTGGATGTTCAGGACGAAGAAAGCAACGAACACGTCCGGGTTTACATCGACTAGAGGATAATAAAAATGAACAAAGATCGTTTTGAATTGGGGAAAATGCCCCGACTATCGATTGAGTGTCATGGTGATCTGGTTATTCGTGGTTGGGCGGAAACGGCCGTGCTCATTCGCTCTGGCCAATACGAAACCCGCGAAGACGCCGATGGTCTCAATATCACCAGCCACAGCGACCTGAAACTAAACGTCCCCCATGAAACAGCCCTGGCCGTGCAGGCCGTCCACGGCGACCTGGTCATCAAACAGGTCCATGGCGACCTCAGCCTGGGCGACATTTCCGGCGACGCCGTGCTCGCCAGCCTCAGCAGCGCCAAAATGGGCACAATCCACGGCGACTTGTCCGCAAAACAAATCGACGGCTCATTAAGCGCCGAAACCATTAACGGCGACGCCGTTTGCCGCCAGATAAACAGCCTGAATCTGGCAACAGTCAATGGCGATTTGTCCGTACGCCATGCTTCCGGCAGCGTCAGCCTGCAAACGGGCAGCGGCGACTTAAACCTGGAATACATCGACGGCGATGTGACCCTGCAACAAGGACACCGCGACGTGAACGTGCGCAATGTGGGCGGTCTGTTAACTTTGCAGCAGGTCAGCGGCGATGTGCGGCTGCGCGGCGGTCTGAGCGAAGGGGAGCATGTCTGTCAGGCGCATGGCGATATTGTGGTGCGCTGGCCAGCAGAAGCGCCGGTCAACATTCAGGCCACCGGGTCCATCATTAAAAACGACCTGCCCCTGGAAGGTGTCACAGAAGAAAATGGCACACTCACCGGCAGCATTGGCGCGGGCAAAACACACCTGAACCTGTCGGCAAACGGCCGTATCCTCCTTAAAGAATTCCGCCTGGTAAAAGAAGAATGGGACGCAGAAACCGACGAAGACTTCGCTTTCGATTTTTCCTTCGACTTCAACAACCTGGGCGAACGCATCAGCCGCGAAGTCGAAGCGCAAATCGGGCGCATCTCTTCTGGCTTAGAAGCCCAATTTGGCGCCGATTTTGCCAAAAAACTGACCGAAAAAATCTCACAGCAAACGGAAAAAGCCGCCGCCAAAGCGGAACGGGCCGCCGAACGCGCCCAGCGACAGGCCGAACGGGCTGCCGAACGCGCCCAACGACAGGCCGAACAGCAGATGCGCCGACAGTCTAAATGGGCCACCCCGCCCACGCCGCCTAAACCGCCCAAACCACCCAAACCGCAGGCGTCTCAGCAAGCCACGCCAGAAGAGCAGCTAAAAATCCTTAAAATGGTTGAACAGGGCATCATCACACCCGAAGAGGCCAACACCTTACTGGAAGCCATCGAAGGATAAAATCGACCGCAGACCCTAAGGGTTTGGCCTGGAGATGCGCAACAAAACCCTTAGGGTCTTCCGGTGATACCAACCGACTTATCAATACAGACCCTAAGGGTTTGGCCCCAATAATTTTGCTGCATCCGCAACAAAACCCTTAGGGTCTTCCGGCGCACTGATCCATCTGAAAACATTCTAACCATTCTCACAGGAGGTTGTTCCTACGATTTGAGGTAAAATCAATGACCATGGTCATTACCATTCCTGCGCCGTCGCGGGCAACCAATGGACCGCGACCGATTAATTTAAATAAAGACATTCCTCAAGTCTTGGAACTTCTGCAAATCGCCTTTGGCGAATCATTAGATGCAGAAGGACGCCGCGCGCTGCAAGGCTATTATGCGCCCCAAAGCCAGATGCAGCCGGCTATTTTATGGCGTCTGAATCCGGCCGCCAGCCGCCTTTCGCAGGGTTATGTGTGGGAAGAAAACGGCCGTGTCGTCGGCAACACCACCCTGCTTACCACGCGCTTACACGGCCGTTTCCTCATCGTCAATGTCGCTGTCCACCCAGACTACCGCCGCCGGGGCATTGCCCGGCTGCTCATGCAGGCTGTTACCGACAACGTGCGGCAGCGCGGCGGACGCGAAATCCTCTTGCAAGTGGACCACAACAACAGCCACGCCCTTGACCTCTACACCAACCTGGGTTACGCCAATCTTGGCGCCATGACCACCTGGACGGCCGCTGCCGGCCGCGTTCATGCCCTGGAAAACCCCTCTACTATCTCCATCCGCGAACTACGCGCAAAAGAATGGCGTCAGGCTTACGATCTCGACCGTCTGGCCCTCTCCCCGGACCTCAACTGGCCGGAACCCATCCTGCCCGACACCTACCGGCTGGGCTTCTGGCGGCGCGTCGCCAATTTTACCAATGCCCGCACCGCCGAAACCTGGGTCGCCGCCAGCCATGAAAGGCTGGTCGGCATGTCCAGCATCTGGAGCGAATGGGGCCGCGCCCACCAGCTTTTGCTGCGCGTGCAACCGAACTGGATGGGGGAATTGGAACGGCCGTTACTCGCCAAAGCCCTGCGCCGCCTGCCCTACCTGCCCCGCCGCAACATCCGCATCGACCATCCGGCCGGCGACCAACTGACCAACGACCTGCTGCGCCAAGCAAACTTCAAACCCCAGCGCACACTCATCCACATGCGCCTGGACCTCAGACCAACACCCGCCAACGGCGAAATAAGGAGTCACAAAAATGGCTAGCACAGAAGAACGAATTCAAATCTTAAAAATGATCGAAGAAGGCAAAATCACTGCCGCAGAGGGAGCCGAACTCCTTCGCGCTTTGGATCGAGACAACCAAAACCCCAAAGCCGAACCGCTCAAGGGAGCCAGCACACCCCGCTGGTTCCGCGTGCGCATCACCGACACCCAAACCGGCCGCAACAAAGTCAACGTCAACCTGCCCATGGGGCTTGTCAACGTGGGCATCAAAATGGGCGCGCGTTTTGCCCCGGAAATGGAAGGCATGGAATACGACCAGATCATGCAGGCCATTCGCAGCGGCCAGCAAGGCAAAATCATGGACATCACCGACGACGAAGACGGCGAACGCGTCGAAATCTTTGTTGAATAAATTAGACTCACGGCCGTAACCTCCAATGAGGCACAAATAACTACCTGTGGGCGTACGGCCGTGAGTTTCCCCCGCCATCCCGCTTGCCACCCACCCAGAAAATTTACAATTCTCGCGCCTAAGCCTATAATCTTGTCTTGAGTACAAGCTTATGAGCGAGTCAACGCAGTTCAACAACCCACCCGCCCACCAAAGCGAAGACCGGTTTCCGGAAGCCAGTCAAGTCAGCCACCGCAAACTACGGCAAACGATTGTCGATCTGTTTGACGCCGCCGAAGTTCGCCTGCTGTGCAGCGATCTTGGCGTCATCTACGACGATCTTGGCGGGCCAGACACCGGCATATCGGCGCGCGTCGACACCCTCATTTTGCACGTCAACCGCCGCCAAAGGCTGCGCGTGCTGCTAACCATGCTGCGCGAAGCCCGACCGGCGCTCACCTGGGAACAGATCCTGATCGACGAAAACGACCCGGATGCGCTGCCCACCGTTGTTGCCCCACGCATTGCCCAACCCGACGACAACACACCCGATACGCTGCTGGCCAGCCAGGGGTTTACCGCCCTCATCAGCCTGCTGCGCCGCCCGGAAACCCGCGAAGCCATTGTGCGCTTCCAAAATGATTTTCAGGCCGCCTCCAGCCGCATCGACTTGATGAATGATCTGAAACTGGCCCACGACCTGTTTCAAGAATTAGAAAACCGCTATTTCCTCATCGAAAATGATCGCAAACGGCTGCCGGATGACGAGCTGGCCTGGGACAGTTTAGCCCTGAACGAGCCGGAATTAGGCGCAAAAATCGACGATTTGCTGTCGTTGGTGCGCCAGGCGGTGTTTGCCGAAGAGGCCAAATTGTGGGCTGAACAACTGCGTAAGGTGCAAGAGATGATGCGCACGGCCGTTGAACAATCCAACCCCGACCAACTCAACAGCGCCACCCGCCGCCTCTACCGCATCATCAACCGCCAACCCTCACGCCTCAACGCCCAACTCATTACCACCGCCAAAGCGCTGCGGCTGCCTAATCTGGAAACGGCCGTTACCACCATCACCGCCAGCCTTAACCAATCCGACCAGGCAGAGTCCGAACTCGTCACTCAGATCAAACAAGGCAGCGCCGCCCTCAGCGGTATAGACGCCCGCTTGCGCCGCCTCACCACCGAACACGACGCCTGGCAAGCCATCGACGACGAACTCCGCCGCGTCGAAACCTCGCTGGACAGCGGCCTCGAAGAGTTGGACGAAGCCTGGCTGGACCTGGAACCCATGACCCGCAGCCTGCTCGACGCCCAAACCGAAACCTGGGCTGCCGACCTGCAAACCGTCCTCGCCGCCCTCACCCAGGCCATCAACGACGCCGTCATCGTCACCGCCCGCCGCCTCTTCCGCCGCTTTCGCAGCCAAAGCGGCCGCCGCTTCCGCCAGGTGGACCTGGAACTCCTCAGCCTGTGCCACGATCTGCAAAAAGTTGGCGAATCGCTGGATCTATTGTTAAGGACGGTCAAATGAGTACGCCAGACATCTTGTTACCAGAAAGTGAAACAAACCCTTACCTTTCTCTGGTCTCCGTGCGCGATACGCACCGCGAACTGCTCCAGCGCCGCCGCCAGGATGACCAGGAGAACGACGAGGCGTTTTATACGGCCGTTCTCCAATTCATGCAGCGCGCCCAGGCCAGCGGCATCTACCTCGATAACGACAGCGACCGCTGGGCAGTACAAAACCTCATCGACTACTGGGAAAACCAGCTCTTCCACGCCAACCGCACCCCGCCCGCCGAAACCCTTCTGGCCGAATTCAACCCCAAAACCGAACCCAAACTTCCCGACGACCTCTGCCCCTACGTCGGGCTGGGCGCATTCCAACCGGCCGACGGCCCGCGCTTCTTTGGCCGTGAAGAAGTCGTCGCCCACTTACTCCAAGAAATCCAAAGCCACACCCTCATCGCCGTCTTGGGATCATCCGGCAGTGGCAAATCATCCATTGTGCTGGCCGGGCTGCTGCCCCGTTTGCAGCAAGGCGCGCTGCCCGACAGCCAAACCTGGCATCTCTACCCCATTCTTGTCCCTGGCTCCGCGCCGCTGGCCCACCTGGCCCAAATGTTAGAGCCGCCAACCGCCGCCCACGGCGACTGGCTCATCGACAACCTGGAAGAACTGCGCCAAAACCCGCGCCACCTCACCAACCTGGTCAACGCCGCCAATAACACCACGGCCGTTCTGGTCATCGACCAATTTGAAGAACTATTCACGCTTTGCCAGGACGAAAACGAACGTCAATCCTTTCTGGATAACGTGCGCTATCTGGCCGAAACGGCCGTTCCCCATCGCCACATCGTCATCTTCACCATGCGCACCGACTACGAAAGCCAGCTTAGCAAACACCCCGCCTTCCAGGCCGCGGCCCAGGAAAGCCTCACCCGCGTCACCGCCATGAACGCCGGCGAACTACGCAGCGCCATCGAAAAACCGGCCGAAGCCATCGGTCTCAAATTCGAAGAAGGACTCATCGATACCCTCATCCGCGAAATCCTCGGCGAACCCGCCGCCTTGCCTCTGCTCCAATTCGCCTTGCTCCAACTTTGGGAAAACCGCGAGCGCAGCCGCATCACCTGGGAAGCTTACCGCCACATCGGCGGCGTCATGGCCGCCCTCGAAAACACCGCCGAAGCCCTCTACACCAGCATGATCCCCGAAGACCAGATTACCACCCGCCGCCTCATGCTGCGCCTCGTCCAACCCGGCCAGGGCCTCGAAGTCACCCGCAACCGCGTACGCCGCCGCTCCCTCTACCAAACCGGCGAAGCCCAGGACCGCGTCGACCGCGTTCTGGACAAACTCGCCCAGGCGCAGCTCGTACACCTCTCCGCCGGAGCCTCGCCCGAAGATGACCAGATCGAAGTCGCTCACGAAGCGTTGGTGCGCAACTGGCCTCGTCTGGTCGATTGGCTGGACGAGGAACGCATCCACCTGCGCCAACGCCATCGCCTCACCACGCAAGCCGAACATTGGGCCGACAACGACAAAAACAGCGACCTGCTCCTGCGCGGCCCTGCCCTGGTCGAAGCCCAACAATTCAGCGATTTCAACGCGCTGGAACAGGCCTACATCGACGCCAGCCTGGAAGAAAAGCGTCGCGCCGAACGAGAAAGGGAAAAAATAAGGCAGCGCGAACGCCGCTTCAGCCTGACTTTGGGCGTTTTCGCGGTCATCGCCATCGTTGGCGTCCTCTTCCTTTTCCGCGCCAACCTGGAAACGAGCACCGCCCAGGCCACCGCCAACGCCGCCCAAATCGACGCCCTGTCGTCTGCCCTCACCGCTCAGGCCATTTCCGCCAGCAGCACCCGCGACTCAGCCATCGCCAACGCCACCAGCACTGTCGCCGTCAGCACTGCCACGGCTCAGGCCGGCGCCATCGAAACCAGCCAGGCGCAAAGCGAAATTCGCCTCACCGAAGATGCCCGGGCGACCAGCCAGGCCATTTGGGCCACTTCCACTTACCAGGCTGAAGTTATTGCCACAGTCACTGCCGAGGCGGCCACGGCCGTTGCCCAGGCGACGCCTACACGCGCCGGCGGCCTCATCCGCCCCACAGCCACCCCGGACATGGGACAGCTTCTCGGCGACTTACAGCAAGGGGCGCTCCTGGGCGCTTTCTTCCGCGAGCGGGACAATATGCCCATGGTCTATGTCACCGGCAGCACCTTTTTAATGGGCGCGCTGCCCGATGATCCCGACAAACGCGACAACGAGATGCCGCTGCACAAAGTCACCGTCTCAGACTTCTACCTGGATGCTTATGAGGTCAGTGTGCAGCAGTTTGCCGCCTTCCTGAACGATATTGGCGGCTATAAAAACAATTGCGGCAACGGCCGTTACGACTGCGCCGCCACAGGTTTTGAAACCAGCTTCACCATGCTGCTCAACAACGTCGGCGTCTTTGAAGCCAAAGCAGGCTTTGGCAGCTATCCCATCAACTGGGTCACCTGGTATGGCGCGCAAGATTACTGCCGCTGGACCGGCTCCCGCCTGCCTACCGAAGCCGAATGGGAATACGCCGCCCGCGCCATCGACAACCGCATTTACCCCTGGGGCAGCGCGCCGCCAGACAATACCCTGGCTCTCTACAACGTCAATCCGCGTACCGTTGACTTCTTCAAAGCCCTCCAACCTGTTGATGCCTTCCCGGCAGGCATCGGCCCCTTCAACACCTTCAACCCGGCCGGCAGCATGTGGGAATGGGTCGAAGATTGGTACGCCCCCAACTATCTGGAAGCGCCCACCGACGGCGCCGCCTTTTTAGAAGATGTCACCGGGCAAAAAGTCATTCGCGGCGGCGGCTGGACCAGCGCCGCCGGCGACCTGCGTACCGCCCGGCGCATTGGCCTGCCGCCAGCCTTTAACAACGTCGAAAACTCGCTTCTTTATTGGGGCGTAGGCTTCCGCTGCGCCCGCACCATAACGCCATGAACCAACCAACATTTTCCGGCCTCATCGAACTTCGAGAAACACACCTGCAGCTTTTAGCTCAGCGGCGCGATCTGGATACGGCCCAATCCGCGAACTTCTGGGAAGCTGTCAGCCGGTTTGTCAGCCAGGGACAGGCCTCCGGCGTGCACATAGACCTGGACGACGAGCGTAACGACGCCCAGACCCTGCTGGATTATTGGAGCAACGAACTCTACCGCGCCGACTACCCCGCCTCAGAAGCTACCCTGGCCGAATACGACCCCGAACAGGCCCCGGAACTCGACGACTCGCTTTGCCCGTATGTTGGGCTAGATGCCTTCCAGGCCAGCCACAGCAATTACTTTTTTGGCCGCGACCGGCTCATCGGCCGCATGATAGAAAAGCTGGCAGACGGCCGTTTCCTGGCCATCATCGGTCCCTCCGGCAGCGGCAAATCATCAGCCGTACTGGCCGGGCTGCTGCCCCGCCTGCGCGCCGGAGCCTTGCCCGGCAGCGAAGATTGGCGCTACTACCCGCGCATGGTCCCCGGCTCCAACCCGCTCCAACATCTGGCGCAGGCGCTGCGCGCCGACTTTGCCAACCACGCCGAATGGGAACAAGCAACCGGCGACGCCTTCCGCAAAAACACCCACCAACTTGCCCACCTCATCAACCGCGCCAATGCCGCCGACGGCCGTCCCGCCGTCCTCGTCATCGACCAATTCGAAGAAATCTTCACCCTTTGCCCCAGCGAGGAAACGCGCCAGGTCTTCATCGACAATCTGCTCAACCTCATCGACGACAATACTGCCCGTCATACCCTCATCATCACCATGCGCACCGACTTCGAAAGCCAGCTCATGCGCATCGCCGCCTTCCAAAAACCATACGAACAGGCCCAGATCCGCGCCACGCCCATGAACGCCGCCCAACTGCACGAAGCCATCAAAAAACCAGCCGACAAAGTCGGCCTGCGTTTCGCCGATGGCCTCGTCGCCGAACTGATCCGCGACATTTTGGGCGAACCCAACGCTCTGCCCCTGCTGCAATTCACCCTGCGCAAGCTTTGGGAATCTCGCCAGCGCAACCGCGTCACCTGGGACGCGTACCAAAAGCTGGGCGGCGGCCGTCAGGCTCTGGCCAAAACGGCCGACGCCTTCTACAACCATCTCAAACCGGCCGATCAGGAAGCGGTGCGGCAAATTTTGCTCACGGCCGTGCGCCCCGGCCCCGGTCTCGAAGTCAGCCGCCAACGCGTGCGCCGCACCGCCCTCTACCACCTGGACATCCCCACCGAACAAATCGACCGCGTCCTGCAAGCCCTCAGCGATGCCCGCCTCATCTACCTGCTGCCCGGCGAAACCCCCGACGACGACCAGATCGACCTGGCCCACGAAGCGCTCATCCGCAACTGGCCTCGCCTCATCGGCTGGATCGAAGAAGCGCGCGTCGCCACCCGCCGCCGCCTGCGCCTGACCGAAGCCGCCGAACAATGGGACCAACTTAACCACGATCCCAGCGCCCTCTGGCGCGGCCTGCTGCTGCAAGAAGCCGACGGCTACTCCGATAAAACCAACCTGGAACAAGCTTTTGTAACGGCCAGCCTGGACGCCGAACAAAAAGAACAAGAAGAAAAAGCCGCCGCCTACATCCTTCAGCTAGAACAAGCCCGCGCCCTGGCCAAAGCCGAGCGCCTGCGCGCCGAAGAACAAGAAAAACGCGCCAAAGACCAGGAGGCCTTCGCCGCTGAGAGCGCCGCCTATGCCCAACGCTTGCAGCGCATCACCTGGCTGCTGGCTGTGGTGGCCATCATCGCCATGTTGGCCGGGGGCTGGGCAGCGCTGAACGGGCAGCGGGCCAGCGCCAACGCCGCCATTGCCGCCGAGAACGCGGTCTTAGCCGCCACCAGCGAAGCCGCAGCCGTGGCCAACGCCAACCTGGCGGCCACCAATGAGGCGCAAGCCGTGGCCAACGCCGCCCTGGCCGTTACACGGGAAAGCGAGGCCATCGGCAGCGCGAGTCTGGCGGCTACCAGCGAGTCCCTGGCCATCAGCAGCGCTAACGCTGCCGCCACCAGCGAGGCCATCGCCCTGGACAGCGCCGCCCTGGCGGCCACCCGCGAAGCCGAAGCCATCAACAACGCTCGCGAAGCCGATAGGCAGTTTCGCCTGGCTACGTCGCGGGAATTAGCGGGAGCCAGCGCCGATAATTTGAGCAGCGTGCCGCAGTTGGCCCTGTCGCTGGCTCTGGAAGCAGTCAACATCACCTACGCCCAGGACCAGACTGCATCGGCGGAGGCGGAAGATGCGTTGTACCGCGCCTTGCAAGCCTCGCAATTGCAAATGATTTTGGCCGGACATGATGGCCCGGTAACGGCCGTATCCTTCAGTCCAGACGGCCGTTTCATCGCCACGTCCAGCAGCGATACCAGCGTGCGCCTCTGGGACGCGGCCACCGGCCAGACCCTCTACACCTTGCAAGACCACGACCGCCCGGTGACCGACGTAGCCTTCAGCCCGGATGGCACGCGGCTAGTCTCGGCGGGCGAAGACGGCCGTATCGTCGTCTGGAATACCGAAACCGGCGGTCGCATCCTCAGCCGCAGCGGCGAAAATGGGGCGATCCGCGCCCTCGCCTTCAGCCCGGACGGCAGCCAACTAGCCGCCGCCAACGACGATGCCACCCTGCGCATCTGGGAAACCACCGGCTGGACCTCGCTCTATCTCTCTTTCGGCCATGACGACGCCCTGACCGACGTGGTATACAGCGGCGACGGCCGTTTGCTCGCCACATCCGGGCGCGACGGCCGGATCATCTTCTGGAACGCCGCCAACGGGCTGTCGGTCAGCGCCATCGAACCGGCCATCTTCCAGGATGCGCCGCTGGTGGTGAACGCCATCGCCTTCAGCCCGGACGACCAGCTGCTGGCGACGGCCAACGGCAACGGCACGGCCCGTCTTTGGGATATGAGCGCCGGTAGCTGGCGCGACACCTTCGTCGGCCACGCCAGCCCGGTCAACGACATCGCCTTCAACCCGGACGGCCAGACCGTGACCACCGCCGGCGCCGACGGCACGGCCAAAGTGTGGCGCATCGACAGCGGGCAGGCCATCGACTCGCTGCCGGGCAGCGCCGGCGGTCTGCAAGCGGTAGCCTACAGCCCCGACGGCGCGCAGTTGGCCACCGCCGGGCAAGATGGCGCGGCGCGCATCTGGAACGCCGAGCCGGAATTTGACCTGCTCATCCTCACCGACCATACCGGCCCGGTGCGGCGCATCAGCTTTAGCCCGGATGGCGCCCTGGCGGCTACCGGCGGCAACGACCGTACCGCCCGCGTGTGGGATGCGGCGACCGGGGCCAGTTTGCACGTCTTTAGCGACCACAATCAGGTGGTCAACGACGCCGTGTTAAACGCCGACAACAGCCTGCTGGCCACCGCCAGCGACGATTTTAACGCCCGCCTGTGGGATTTGAACACGGGCGAGGTGCTGCTGCCGCTGCTGTTCCACGATGGGCCGGTGAACAGCGTAGCCTTTAGCCCGAACGGCCGTCTCCTGCTGACGGCCAGCGATGACGGCTTCGCCCGCCTGTGGAACGTAGGTGACCACAGCCTCCAGATGCGCTTCGACAACGAGGGGCAGGTGGTGAACCGCGCCGTCTTCAGCGTCGACGGCGCGCGGCTGGCGACGGCCGGCGGCGGCGGGCTGGCGCGCATCTGGTCAGTGGAAGGGGAGGTGCTGCTGACGCTGGCCGGGCACATCGGGGCGGTGAATGACGTGGCCTTTAGCCAGGACGGCCGTTTCCTGGTGACGGCCGGCGACGACAACACGGCGCGCCTGTGGGATTTGGAGAGCGGGGAGATGGTCCGCGCTTTCACCGGCCACTCCGGGCCGGTGCTGGGCGTGTCGTTTAGCGCCGATGGGGTGCATCTGGCCACGGCCAGCGCCGACCGCACGAGCAAAATCTGGCTGGCGGCGACCGGGCAGGCGGTGCGCACGCTGGTGGGACACACTTCCACGGTGTTTAGCGTGGCATACAGCCCGGACGGCGGGCGGCTGGCCACGGCCAGCGCCGACAGCACGGCCATCATCCATGCCGTCGATGACCTGGCGACGTTGTTTGAGCGCGGCCTGGCCCGCGCCACACGCGGCCTGACGCCGGCGGAGTGCCAGCAGTATTTGCGGGGACGGCCGTGTTTGGGAACGATGAGCGATGAATGATGAACATTCCTCGTTCAAAGAAAGGGTGGCTGACGACGAGGATGAGATACGGCCGTTACCCATCGAACATGGCGATATGCTACAATTCAGTCAGTGAGGTATTGAACCATGACGCTTCAAACAAACGACCCATCGGCCAAAATGATTTTGCAGCGAATTGACACCATCATTGCCGAGTTACAAGCGTTACGACAGCAAGTCGTGACAACCCAATCCCCGGATTCCCCATCAGGTGATCTTGTCGCCGAATTGGCCGGCTCATTAGGGCAAGGGACCTGGGACGAGTATGATGCCGAACTCGATTGAAAACGATTTGATTCATGATCCAATCTGTAGCTACATTTAACGGGGAAGCGCTTTACCTCGACACAATGGTTCCTTACGCGCTATTGCGTAACATTGAATCACAGGCTGTCCAGAGTCTATTCCAACGCCTGCAGGGCGGTGAATTCCAGGCATTTACCTCTGTTTTAACGTTTGATGAACTGTCCTATCGCCTTTTGCTGGCATTGGTTCGTGATAATTATCCTGGCAACCCACTTGACCAGTTACGCCACAATGAAAAACAGCTCATTGCTGCCTTTTCCCCCAAAATTGCGGCTCAATTACAGCAGTTGCAAACCTTCCCAAATTTGACATTGCTGGAGTTAACAGCCAGTGATATTTCTCAGATGAACCAGCTCATGCCGCGCCATCTCTTACGTCCTCGGGATGCCTTGCACCTGGCAGCGATGTACAAGTGTAACTGCTTCAACATGGTCAGCGAGGATGCAGATTTTGACCACGTGCCATATCTTCAGCGGTTTACCCTGGCTGGGTAACGGCCGTTTCCCAACAATAAACAATGAACGCAGAACGCTCATCGCCTACAGAAACGTCGCTATCTCTTCCAGGGGCTTCTTGCTGATGACCGGCACCTCGGCGTCCAGAGCGGGGTGGCCGACGACGAGGATGAGATACGGCCGTTCCCCCTCCATTTCAACGGGCAATAGCCGCGAAAAAACAATCTCGTTCTAACCAAGCCAACTCAAAATCGCCCCGCGTAACGGTTATCGGTGCATCATCAAAGTAGGGATCATTGACAAAAACGTTCGCTTCATCGAACCCAACCACAACAAGCGCATGGTCTGTCTGGTAATGCCAATAGGGAAGTTCCCCGGTTCTCACGAAAACGATAACAGGCTGCCCGGAAACCAATAAATTTTCTAACTCTGTCATGTTGGTCACGCGATAAGTAACGGTGAGAGACAACTACTCGAGCAGGCGTATGTTGCTGGCAGGCGCGCCAAATGATTTGATGCGCAGCAGTTCCAACAGGTTGGCGTAAGGGACATTGAGGCCAAGATAGTCCAGCATCATAGCGGCGCAGGCTGCCAAGCAGTCGCCGTCACGCCGTTGTTTTTGGTGGGGTACGGGCAGTAAGACTTTCGGCACGAGCTTCCATCTCGGCTATTTGTTGAGAGGTAACTTGAATCTGGCCAGTTTCGACATCCACGTCAAGCTGTCCCACTTCGCCCACGTCTCCGTGCGAGGTAAGGGAAAGGATAACGGGAACACGCCAGTAAATCCGATCGGCAACCACCAGCGATGGCTCACCAGCATGCATCATATAACTGATTTCGTTCAGAACGAAATTGTTAATTTTTTGCCGGGCCGTAAAGGCCGATATATTTACATCCGCGCGAACTTTGATGTCAACTTCCAGATGGCCAGTCTTGGGTATGGATTCAAGGGTAACGCCCATAGCTTGTCCTCCGTTATTGAAGATTATACATGGGATCAGGCTAAGGCGAAACGGCCGTTTCCCAAGCGATGAACGCCGAACAAGGAACGTTCCTCGTTCATCACTCCTCGTTCATCGTTCAAAGAAACGTCGCTATCTCTGCCAACGACTTCTTCTCAATGACCGGCACCTCGGCGTCCTTGGCGGGGTGGCCGACGACGAGGATGAGATACGGCCGTTCCCCCTCCGGCCGCCCGCACAGCTCATTCAGGAAACCCATTGGGCTGGGGGTGTGCGTGAGGGAGACCAGGCCGGCGTGGTGGACGGCCGTTACCAGCAACCCTACCGCAATGCCCACCGATTCTTGTACATAGTAGTGTTTGATTTTACGGCCGTTCCCATCCACCCCATAACTTTGGGCAAACACCACAATCAAATAAGGCGCAGTCTCTAAAAAAGGCTTTTGCCAATCCGTGCCCAAAGGCGCCAGCGCCTCCAACCACTCCTGCGGCGCGCGGCTTTCGTAAAAAGCGCGCTCCTCCGCCTCCGCCGCCTGCCGGATTTGCCGTTTGAGCGCCGGGTCGCTGACCGATACAAAGTGCCAGGGCTGTTTATTGGCCCCGTTTGGCGCAGTTCCGGCCGTGCGCAGGCAGGTTTCGATGATTTCCCGCGCCACAGGCTGGTCGGAGAAGTGGCGCACGGTGCGCCGCCGGGCCATTTCCGCATAAAAATCGGCCGCCCGCTGCGCCATTTCCTCCGGCGCATACGCCTGATACTGTGTTAAGGGCTGAAATTCCGGGGATTTGTCCATGTTGAATCCTTGGGATTAAACGGGAAGGGTCAGGGCGTGGTATCAATAAGGATTTGGGTGATTTCCCTCTCCCCAACCCTCTCCCAAAGGGCGAGGGAGCCAGATTTCCCCTCCCCTTGGGAGGGGATTAAGGGGAGGGAAAACGTTCACCCGACGACTATCTTAAACACGAATTGCTCCGGGCACCTCGCTTAAGTCTTAAGCCATCACGCCGAAGTCTCCGGGCACCTTGCTTAGGTCTTAAGCCATCACGCCGAAGCCTCCGGGCATCTCGCTTAGGCCTTAAGTCACCATGCTGAAGCCCCCCGGCTAATAGCTTTAAGCCAAAAGCTACTCCCCCACCGCATATTTCGCCCGCTTGGCCATACGGGCGCGCATGTCGTGGCGCAAATCGCGCTTGCGCAGGCGCAAAGAGTGCGGCGTCACTTCCAACAAATCATCGTCGCCCAGGTATTCGATGGCATCGTCTAACGACAAAATGCGCGGCGGCGTCAGCCCTTCGGTGATACCGGTGGGGGTGGCTCGATGGTTGGTGAGGTGCTTCGTCTTACAGACGTTGATCACCAGTTCGTCCTCGCGGATATGCTCGCCAACGATTTGCCCGGCGTAAACCTCATTGCCCGGTACGACAAAAAACGCGCCGCGCTGCTGTAAATTGGTCAGCGCGTAGGCCGTCACCGTGCCGGACTCCAAAGCCACCATCGACCCCAGCGGCTGCGTGTTCAGGTCGCCCCGATATTCTTCGTAGCCGTGGAAGAGCGTGTGGAAAATGCCCGTGCCGCGTGTCGCGGTGAGGAACGGCTGGCGAAAACCCAGCGTACCGCGCGTGGGCACCAGATATTCGGCGTAGACGGTGCCGTCATCGCCATACCGAATGTTGATGACCTGCCCCTTACGCCGCCCCAACATTTCGCTCACGGCCCCGTAATAGTCGCTGTGCACCTCTAAAAAGATGTGTTCGATGGGTTCCAGCAGGCCGTTGGGGCTATCTTTGAAGATAACTTCCGGGCGACTGACGGCAAATTCGTACCCTTCGCGGCGCATTGTCTCGATGAAGATGGCCAAATGTAGTTCACCGCGCCCGGAAACGACAAATTCGTTAGATTTGTCCGTTTCAGCCACGCGCAGGGCGACGTTGCTTTCTAATTCCAGGTTGAGCCGTTCGCGGATCTGGCGGCTGGTGACGTATTGGCCTTCACGCCCGGCGAAGGGGCTGTCGTTGATGCGGAAGGTCATGCGCACGGTGGGTTCTTCGACGGTGATGGGGGGCAACGGCCGTGGATCATCAAAATCCGCAATCGTATCGCCTATGCCTACATCGGCTATCCCGGCCACCGCCACAATGTTGCCCGCGTGCACAACATCATGCGGCACGCGCTGTAAATCGCGGAATAAGTAGACATTGGTCGCTTTAGACTGGCGCAGTTCGCCTTCGGCGGTGATGTGGGCCACTGTTTGTCCGGCGCGAATGGCGCCACTGCTCAGGCGGCCAACGGCAATTTTGCCCACGTAGGTGCTGTATTCCAACGTGGTCACGAGCAGTTGAGTTGGGCCTTCTTCGTCTACCATCGGCGCCGGCAGCCGGTCGATAATCGTCTGGAACAGCGGCGACAGATCATCGGCGAGGGTGTCCGGGGTGAACCCGGCTTTACCTTCCAGGGCTTTGGTATACACAACCGGAAAATCGGCCTGGTCTTCGCTGGCTTCCAGGTCGATAAACAAATCAAAGGTGGCATTCACGGCGTAATCGGGACGCGACATGGGGCGGTCGATTTTGTTGACGACAAGAATGACTTTAAGGCCGCGCTGCAAAGCCTGACGCAGCACGAAGCGGGTCTGGGGCATCGGCCCTTCAACCGCATCTACCAGCAGCAGTACGCCATCGACCATATTGACGACGCGCTCGACTTCGCCGCCAAAATCGGCATGTCCGGGGGTATCGACGAGGTTGATGGTAATGCCGTTGTAGACGATGCCGGTGTTTTTAGCCAGGATGGTAATGCCGCGTTCGCGTTCCAGGTCGTTGGAGTCCAGAATACGTTCGGTGACTTGTTGATTTTGACGGAAGACGTTGGCCTGACGCAGCATACCATCCACCAGGGTGGTTTTGCCGTGATCGACGTGGGCGATGATGGCGATATTTCGAATGTCGTTTTTGGGTTGTAACATACCTTTTACCTGTAGCACACGGCCGTATCGTTTACGTCATGCGTCCTGCGTGTTGATTCATACGATTGCGTGTAACTGATTTGGAAATTTGACGCAAAAATGCCCGATCGACAATCTGATCGGGCGATTAGAAATCAATTGTATGGGAGAGCGCCGAATATAGCAATGAAACGGCCGTGCTGATTACCAATCGTTAACCTGATCTGCCGGTTAAGATTTCGCTTTGGGTCGGTGGTACGGTATAATTTCAGGATGTAGTGGGAGAACGGCCGTCATGCAAGAAAGCACTTTCCGCATCATCATACGTCCGGACAACATCGGGGTCATCATTGTCGACGACACCTCGGAAGCCACGCTGCGCCATTGGTACGACTTTTCCATTGCCGACATGAACACCTACACGCAGCCGGTGAAACGCTTGTATGACATGCGCAATCTGGACACCATGTCCCTACAAGCCGTGCGCACAGCCATTAAAGTACGCAAACATCCCAACGCGGATCTCATTTATTCGGCCATCCTTACCAGCAACAACACCGTTTCCGCTCTGGTGAATGTGGCTTTATCCGTTCAGGCTGGCGGTCATTTTCAACTATTCACGGAAGAAGACCTGGCCATCGCCTGGCTGCACCAAAAAGTGCCGGATTAGGCCAACCACAACCCACCAGCCACCATTTTTCGAGAACCACCATGCAAAAAAGCGATCCGACAACCAACGCCTATGTCTCGTCTGCTGCCCAGGGGCACATCATTGCCAGCGGCGGCGACGTGCTAGATTTGCTGGCCAACAGCGACCACATGTCATCTCAAAAGCTGCTGCTCGATGAAGCGCACCTGTCGCCTGCTTTTTTTGATTTGAGCAGCGGGCTGGCCGGGGAGATTTTTTTGAAGCTGACCAACTACCGGATAAAAACGGCCGTAGTCGCCAACCTCGCCGCCATCCCCAGCCAACGCTTCCACGAACTGGTCTACGAATGCAACAAAGGCCGCCAGATCAACTTCTTCACCGACCTCGCCGCCGCGGAAGCGTGGCTGGCTGGATAAAAGGATACCCAGACAAACCATGACCACCGACGATAAAAAAATCATCTACTCCATGATGGGCGTGGGCAAAATTGTGCCGCCCAACAAACAAATCCTCAAAGACATTTCGCTTTCGTACTTTTACGGAGCCAAAATCGGCGTGCTCGGCCTTAATGGCGCGGGCAAATCGACCCTGCTGCGCATTATGGCAGGGGTGGATACGGACCATTTGGGAGAAACGGCCGTGTCCCCCGGCTACTCCATCGGCTTCTTAGAACAAGAACCCCTGCTCGATGAAACCCGCACCGTGCGCGAAGTCGTCGAAGAAGGCGCCCAAGAAGTCGTCGACGCCCTGCGCCAATTCGACGAAATCAACCTCAAATTCGGCGACCCCCTGACCGACGATGAAATGAACGACCTCATCGAAGAGCAAGGCCGCCTGCAAGACAAACTCGACCACATGGACGCCTGGAACCTGGACAGCCGCCTGGAACTGGCCATGGACGCCCTGCGCACGCCCCCCGGCGACACCCAGGTCGCCATCCTCTCCGGCGGCGAGCGGCGGCGCGTGGCCCTCTGCCGCCTGCTCCTCCAGCAGCCCGACATCCTGCTGCTGGACGAACCTACCAACCACCTCGACGCCGAATCCGTCGCCTGGCTGGAGCGCCACTTACAGGCTTATCCGGGCACGGTCATCGCCGTCACCCACGATCGCTACTTCCTGGACAACGTCGCCGGCTGGATTTTGGAATTGGACCGCGGCTACGGCATCCCGTGGAAAGGCAACTACTCCTCCTGGCTGCAACAAAAACAAGACCGCCTCTCCCGCGAAGAAAAGAAAGAATCTGCCCGCGTCAAAACCCTGCAACGCGAGCTGGAATGGGTCAACATGTCGGCCAAAGGGCAGCGCGCCAAATCCAAAGCCCGCATTTCTCGCTACAACGAACTGCTAACCCAAGACGTTGAGCGCGCCAACGAAGAACGCGAAATTTTCATCCCGCCCGGTCCACGCCTGGGCGATGTAGTCATTCAGGCCAACGAAGTGAGCAAGGCATACGGCCGTACCCTTCTCTACGAAAACCTCACCTTCGACATTCCCCCAGGGGCTATCGTCGGCGTGATTGGACCAAACGGGGCCGGCAAAACCACCCTGTTCCGTATGATCGTCGGCCAGGAGCAGCCAGACAGCGGCGCGCTGCGCATCGGCGACACGGTAGAACTGGCCTACGTCGACCAGAGCCGCGACACCCTGGACCCCGACAAAACAGTCTGGCAAGAAATTTCCGGCGGCGAAGATTCGATTAATTTGGGACATCGGCGCGTCAACTCCCGCGCTTTTGTGGCTCGCTTTAACTTCCCCGGCAGCGACCAGCAGAAAAAAGTCGGCGATTTGTCCGGCGGCGAGCGCAACCGCGTGCATCTGGCCAAGATGTTGAAATCCGGGGCCAACGTCCTGCTGTTGGACGAACCGACCAACGACCTGGACGTGAACACCCTGCGCGCCCTGGAAGACGCGCTGGACAGTTTCGCCGGTTCGGCCATCGTCATTTCGCATGATCGCTGGTTCCTGAACCGCATCGCCACCCACATCCTGGCATTTGAAGGCGACAGCGAAGTGCGCTGGTTCATCGGCAACTACGATGCCTACGAAGAAGACCGCCGCGCCCGCCTGGGCGCCGCCGCCGACCGCCCGCACCGCATCAGCTATCGCAAACTGACGAGGAATTAAAGGTCTACATGCCTGCGCAACGCCTGCCGGGTTTACCGCTTCCCGCCTCATTACGGGGATCGGAAACGGGCACATTTACCCATTACTCCATCGCCGTGCGCCTGCCGGAGATTGGGCGGCGTATCCTGGCGGAAAATCATTTTCGCTCGCACATCGCCGCCGACTTGCAGGCGCTGTTTGAGGAGATTCCCGACGGTGATATTCGCCCGCTTTTGGACGCCTATGCGCCCGACGCGGCTGATTGGCGGGCATACTGCCTGCCGTATCTGGAGCAGACCTGGCTGCAAGCGCCCTGGTTTTTTGTGGAGACTTATTTTTACCGGCGGGTGCTGGAGGCGACGCAGTATTTTGAGGAAGGGGCGGCCACGGCCGTTCTCGACCCATTCGCCTACCAAAAACAACAAGGACTCGCCGCCACACAAACCGCCATTGCCGACCTCTGCCGCACAGTCAACCGCCGGTTGGCGCAGCCCGCAGCCAAAAAAGAAGCTCTGGAACACCTGCTTTCGGTCGCCCTCTGGGGCAATCAGGCCGATCTCAGCCTTTGGCCGGCCGACAACAGTGATCACCCGGCCCACGCTGAAGACGTGCGCCAGGAACATTTGCTGCGAGATGACACCACGGCCGTTACCCAACATCTGCTCGCCCCCAACCACCCCATCCGCCTGGATCTGATCGCCGACAACGCCGGGTTTGAACTGGTGAGCGATTTGTGCCTGATCGATTACGCGCTGCACAGCGGCACGGCCGTTTCCGTCACCCTGCACCTCAAAGCCCACCCCACCTTCGTCTCCGACGCCACACCTGCCGATACGCGGCAGACCATCACCCATCTGGCCCAAGCCGCCAACCCGGACATGCAGGCAGTGGGAGAACGGCTGCAGGCGCGTTTGGCCGACGGCCGTTTGCAGCTGCAAGACCACTTCTTCTGGACCTCGCCTCTGGCGATGTGGGAGATGCCCGCCGATCTGGCGGCCGATTTACAGGCCGCCCATCTGGTCATCAGCAAGGGAGACGCCAACTACCGCCGACTTTTGGGCGACCGGCATTGGGCGTTTGCTGATTCGTTTGCCGCAATTGTGGCTTATTTCCCTGCCCCGCTGCTGGCGCTGCGTACGCTCAAATCGGAAATTGTGGCCGGTTTAACGCCAGAGCAGGTCCAAACAATGCCCCGCCGCGACCCGAACTGGTTGATCAACGGCCGTTGGGGACTCATCCAATTTGCCCGCCCTCGTGAGAACGGGGCAGACGAAAGCGGCCGCTAGCCCTCTAACTGGGCAAATTTGTCCGCCAGACGGTCGGCATGGTGAATCAACGTCGGCAGGCATTGGTTACAAATCCAGGCCTGCCGCCCTTTGTACCGGAGCGCCACCACAGGCGCCTCCTGATCTGTGCGCTGGCAATTCAGGCAATGGACTTCAAGTTTGTTTTCTTCTGGCATTATCTCTCCTCGATTTAATCGATCATTGCTTCTATAAGAATGTTTACCTGAGTGGTTTGCAGCTGCTGCGGGTCGAACCCCAGACCCTGCCAACGCTCCGGCGCTTGATGCGCGGCCACGGCCGTTTGCCGCACCGTTAAGCCCAGATGAGCAACGGCCGTTTCATCCGCCAAAAACCACTGTATCGGGGCGTTATGGGCGGCAAAACGCCGCCGCGCCGACTGGCTAAACTCCTCCGTCAGTACGTCCAGCGCAAACGTCGCCCCCGGAAAATGGCGCGCCAACAAGCGGAACAGCGCCGCAGCTTCCGCCGGAGCCAGGAAAAACAACACACCCTCGGCGATAAACAACACATCGGATGGCGGCACGGCCGTTACCTGCGCCACCCACGCCTCATCTACCAGTGAAAATGGCAAAAAACGATGCCCCGCTGTCTCTACATCCACCAAACGGCGAGCAGCTATGGCGTCCGGCAAATCCAGCTCCACCCAGTGCGCCCGCTCCGCGCCCAAACGAGCAAACCGCGTGGACAACCCCGCGCCCAATTCCACCACAACGGGCTGTTGATGGCCCGCCAGAAACCGCTCGGTCACATCATCATAAAAACGGGCGCGCACGGCCGTGCCCAATTGGAAAATGGGCGAATAAGCGGCGGCCATTGCCTGCCGCATCGCCTGAGATTGGGGTAAACGGCCGTACCACTGCGCCGCCAGGGGGTCATCAAACAGGCGGTCGGCACGGCCGTGTTCCTCGGCGCGGGCGCGCAACGTAAAAAGCAGCGTCCCCGGCAGGCCAGACAACACAGGCGGCTCACTCATCCAGCCGCTCCCAGACCAACAACCCGATCACGCGGGCATCTTCCGGCCCCATCGGCGGCGTGGCGAGCGTTAAGACACGGCCGTCGGCGGAAAATTCATAAAACCGGATCAAATCCTTGCCTATCCAATTGGGCAGCAGGCTGCCCTCCACGTGGTGGGTCACCTGCGCCGCCGCCGTGTCGATGGTGTACGCGCCAAAATAGGCGGTATAACCATCAAACGCCGCTTTCAGGTCGGCAACGGCCGTGTCCGAGACATCATTGGCGCGCAGCCTGGGGCGGTCTGGCCGCATCAATTGAGCCGCCATCTGGCCCTGAGCGCTGTAAAAAATTCGCCCCTGCGGCTGCGCGCCCAGGGGAAAGGTCGAGGTTCCATCCGCCTGTTTAAATTCTGAGGTCACCAATTTCCAGGCGCCAACAAAGGGCGAATAAGACGGCTTTATGCGATTCATGGTGATGCTCCACTTGGGGTGAATTGGGGTGTTGGCTCAGCCGCTTTTTTGGGCGCGAGCATAAGCCAATTTGACGGCTTCAGCGTAGGCGGCGTCTTTGACGGCCACCCCAAAAATTCGGCGGGCTTTCTCATTCTGTTTTTGCCGTAAGTAGAGGGTACCCAAATTAAAATAGGCGGCTGTCATGCGCAGGCCGCCGCGAATAGCCTTCTCATAGCAGATAATGGCTTCGTCAACTTGTTTACGGCTCTCAAAGTCCATCGCCTGCCCGATCAAGGCGTCGCGTTCGAGTTTGCTCATGCCCGTTTTGGCGGCGATGGCTGCATCCAGTTCCGATTCTTCGCGGAATATCTCTTCGGCCAACTGATCGCCGGCCAGGCGCACGGCCGTATCAACGGGATCGCTTCTAACCGGGGCCGGTTTGGCCGCGATTTGTTGTTCGCGGGCTTCCGCCTCGAAAATGGCGGCCATCTGGCGTACAGTTTCTGTCAGGGCGTCAGCCTCGGCCTGTTCTTCCGCCGAAATGCCCGGCACTTCGATTTCTTCCGGTTCCGGCTCGGTGAACCCGGCTTCTCCGTGGCGGATCAGGTCTATGGCTGTCAACACATCTTGATTACCGGGGTCCAATCGCAGCGCGGCCTGGCACATTTGGAAAGCTTTCGCGTTGTCGTTTTGGGTTTGCAAAATACGGGCAATCGCCAGGTATTCACGCACGGCTTCGCGCTTTTTATTTTGGCGCTGAAAAATCATGGCCAGCCGGCGATGAGGCCCCAAGAGGCTGGAATCTAAACGGATGGCCCGCTCCCAATGCCCAATGGCTTCGTCTAAATGACGCTGGCGCAGGAGAAATTCGCCAACGGCTGTGTACGTTTTGGCCGCTTCCGTCAATTCCCCGCGCCGCTCCTGAATGTCCGCCACCCGTTTTAAATACACCACGTCGCCGGCCGAATACTTGGCGGCTAACTTAAAACATTCCAAAGCGCGATCTAACTGTTTGAGACCCAGGCACGCTTCCCCCAGGCCAGCATAAGGGACCGGCTCCTTGGGAAATTCAGCAATAGCCAGGCGGTAAGCATTAAACGCCTCTGACCACAGCGCTTTTGAGCGATACATAGCGCCTCGTTTGAGAGCTTCTTCATAACGCGGACGATTATTGGCCACTACTAATCTCCAAGGTAGTTAAAAAGGATGGGTTAACAGTCTTAAAAATAACGCAGAGCCAGCGGTTCGGCAAGTAACCAATAGGCCTAATTTGCAATTGTCTGGCTGCGCAATGTTTTTAGTGGGCCTCAGCGTGACGCGCTAACTGTCGTATCTTGCTGAGTGCAATCATCGGAGCGGCGTATCCTCCGAAGTTACCCGTGAGGAACGCCAGGAGCCTGATTAACTGTCATATCTCAGAATTTTACCGCGGAGAGCGCAGAGGGCGCGGAGGTTTTCTCTGGTACGAACTCTGCGCTCTCCGCGTTCTTCGCGGTTAGATAAGTTTTGTCAGTCAATCAGCCCCAGGAACGCCAGATTTTTCCCTTAATCCAGGCGTCCGCGTCGGCGAATAAAGACAACAAACTTTCGCAGCGTAATTACACGTTGCGGGGGCGATATTGCAGCGCTTCAGCCAGATATGCGGGCTGAATGTCGGCCGAATCCGCCAGATCGGCAATGGTTCGGGCAACTTTTAAGACGCGGTGAAAGGCGCGCGCGCTGAGTCCCATTTGGGCCATAGCGCTTTTCATCAGGCGTTTGCCGGTTTCATCCAGGGTGCAAAGGGCGCGCACTTCGCTTGGTCCCATGTCGGCGTTGCCAAACAGGCCGTTGCCGCGAAAACGATCCGCCTGCCGGGCACGGGCCTGTTCAACGCGCTGCCGCACTTGCGCCGATGTTTCGCCGCGGCGCACGGCCGTTAACTTTTCAAAATCTACGCGCGGCACTTCCACATGCAGGTCGATGCGGTCCATCAGCGGGCCGGAAATCCGCTTTTGGTAGCGGGTAATCATGGCATTGGAACAGGTGCAGGCATGAACAGGATCGCCAAAATAGCCGCAGGGGCATGGGTTTTGCGCCGCCATCAACATAAAATTAGCCGGATAGGTAACAGTTCCACTGGCGCGAGATATGGAAACCTCGCGCGGCAATCCTTCCAAAGGCTGTCGCAGCACTTCGATGAGGTTTTGCCCAAATTCCGGCAGTTCGTCCAGGAAAAGAACGCCGCGATGAGCCAACGAGATTTCGCCGGGGCGCGGCCAGGCGCCGCCGCCCACCAGTCCGGCATAACTGACGGTGTGGTGCGGAGAGCGAAACGGCCGTTCCCGAATCAACGGCGTATCCGCCGGCAGCAAACCGGCCACGCTGTAAATTTTGGTCACTTCCAGAGCTTCGTCGATGGTCATGCGCGGCAAAATGCCGGGCAGCGACCGGGCGATGAGCGTCTTACCGGCTCCGGGCGGGCCAGACATGATGATGTTGTGCCCGCCGGCAGCAGCAATCTCCATGGCGCGTTTGACGTGTTCCTGGCCCATAATGTCGGCAAAATCGGCGGCATAGGTCACATCGCCGGCGAACGCTTCTTCTAAGTTGACGGAGATGGGGGTTAACGGCCGTATCCCCGTCAGATGCCCCACCACATCGGCCAGGCTGGCAACGGGCAGCACATCCACATCGGGCAGCAGCGCAGCTTCGGCGGCGTCGACCGCCGGCACAAACACACGCTGAAATCCTTGCGCCCGCGCCAGCGCCGTCATCGGCAAAATACCCTTCGTATGGCGCGTGGTCCCATCCAACGACAGCTCGCCAATAAACAACGCGCCGGCCAGTTTGTCCGGCCACACCTGCTGCGAAGCCGCCAGGATTCCCACAGCGATGGGCAAATCATACGCCGGGCCTTCTTTACGCAAGTCGGCCGGAGCCAGATTAACGGTGATGCGCTTGTTGGATGGAAATGTCAGGCCGCTGTTTTTAATGGCTGAATGAACGCGATCGCGGCTTTCGCGCACAGCGGCATCCGGCAGGCCTACCAGATTAAAGGCCGGCGCGCCGCGAATAATGTCTACTTCTACGTCTACAATGTCTGCTTCCAGGCCGACAATGGCACAACTCATGACTTTGGCCAGCATAACGGACCCCCTCCAGGTCTAATCGCCTTTACCTAACAATAAGATCGCGCCGATAAATAGCACCGCAAATCCAATAAAAAAGCCGGATGTTACACCTAATCCCATCATAAAAGCAGGGCCAACGGTTCCGGTGATCAAAAAGGAAAGCAGAAAGGCGATCAATCCGACAAAACCTAACCCGCCCGCCGCGATGAACATGCAGCCGGGACGGCCGTCGTTCTCCGCATCTCCTCGCTTCCTCCCCACAGAATAATCCACAAACGCGCCAAGTATTGCACTAACCAGCCCAATTCCTCCCCCGATGAGGAAATAGATCATGGCATGAGTTGTCAAACTACACAGTCCTCATATTCACTGGCCAGGCCGCTATGATTCTCAACGCGCATCTATCTCATCAAACGACATGGCGTTGGCCGTGGCGATGGCTACCGCGGCGGCAATAGACGACGCGCGCTCCACATCCTGGTCATCAAAATCACCGTCGCGCTTATTGATCAATTCCAACGCGCCGACGACTTGACCGCGATAGATCAGCGGCACGCACAAAATGGATTGCGTCTCCGGATCAAGCAAGTTTTCCGCCAATGGCGTATACAACGGATGGTGCGAAACGTCGTTCGAATAAATCCAGTTACCGCTTTGGGCCACAGTACCGGCAAATCCCTGGCCCAAAGGCAGTTCTTCTTGAGCTGCTTGACCAGAAGCGGCGCCAATTTTGGCCAGAACTTGCAAACTTTGTCGGGCGCGATTTAACCACCACAGGGAAGCCACTTCAATGTCCCAGCTTTCGTGGATTTGTTTGACTGCCAGCTGCAGGACTTCGTCTAGATCGAGTGTAGAGGTGATGGTTTGGGTAATCTGGATGAGCGTGCGCAGTTCGTCTAGTTTGCGGGTCAACGCTTTGTCGGCCGCCTGGAATACGCGTGCGTTTTCCAGGGCGATGGCTGCATAATCGGCCAGAAAAGAGAGCAGGAATTCATCACGCTTGCTAAAAGAGCGTAAGGCCAGTTGGTTGCTGACGACCAATGCGCCAATGACGACGCCGCGAAGTTTTAAGGGCACGCACAAGATGGCGCGGGCGAACAGGCCGGTTTTTACTTTCAGCCCGTTTTCGGTAAAGCGTGATTGGCGAAACGGCCGTCCCTGTCGCACCACTTCGCTTAAATAAGACTCACCCTCCACTATTGCCGTAAAATTCTTGGCTTCCGCATCATCGCCAGGCTTTTCGAAAGCCCGCAGTTGTGTCCCCGCCTCATCCATCAACCAGATACGGCTGTCTTCTCCATCCGTCAGATACTTTGCCGCTTCCTGCACACGCTCCAAAACCTGATCCACGCTCAGCAAGGAAGTAATTGCCTTGCCAATCTTAAACAACGTGTTCATTTCATGCGTCTGACGGCTCATCTCCACCTTAACCCGACGCAATTGTTCCGCCAACTCGGCCTTATCGTGCAGCAAACGAGTTTCCACCAACGACCGGTCAATGGTTTCCACTACTTCATCAACCGTAAATGGCTTGATCAAATAATCCTTGGCCCCCAGGCGAAACGCCTCAATGGCGCTTTGTTCCGAACCATAACCAGTCATCAAAATAACAGGCGTGCTGATGGATTCCTGCGCCATTTGCTGCAAAACATCCAATCCTGTCATTTCCGGCAAGTTAAAATCCAACATAACCAGATCTGGCTGCATTTCACGAATACGCGCCAGACCACTTTGCCCATCGTACGCGTAAAGGGTTTTATACCCAAAGGTGGGCAGCACATGCTCCGTGAGATGCTTCACAATCTCACGGCTGTCGTCAATAATTAATATCCGTTCACCACTCATACATTTTCCCAAAAGCGATGCTGGTAAAGGCTGTTAGGAAGAGGCCCAATAGGCCCCATGACACCGCGCTACAATGACTCACCGATAAACTTCTTTCCCAGGCATAAAATCAGTACCTTTTGGGTCTTTGGGGGTTTGCCAGATGAGATTATAACATAGGCCGTCGCTTCTTGACACGCCCCTGTGGGAGTCTATAATCACATTATGAAACGTACCATTCAATCCCCCATTGGACTGGAATTACATTGTAAAGGGTGGCTGCAAGAGGCCGCCTACCGCATGTTGCAAAATAATTTAGACCCAGAAGTCGCTGGCGACCCGGACAACCTGATTGTCTATGGCGGGCGGGGCAAGGCAGCCCGCAATTGGGAAGCGTTCGACGCCATCCTGGCCAGTTTGCGCGAGTTGGAAAACGACGAGACGCTCCTGGTGCAAAGCGGCAAACCGGTGGCCGTTTTCCGCTCCCACCCGGACGCGCCGCGTGTGCTGATTGCCAATTCCAACATCGTACCCCATTGGGCCACCCAGGAGAATTTCGACAAATGGGAAGCCGAAGGGCTGATCATGTATGGTCAGATGACAGCCGGAAGCTGGATCTACATCGGCACGCAAGGCATTTTGCAGGGCACGTTTGAGACATTTGCCGCGGCGGCCAAACAGGCCGGCTGGCCTTCGCTGCAAGGCAAGTGGGTGCTGACGGCCGGGTTGGGCGAGATGGGCGGCGCGCAGCCCCTGGCGGTCACGATGAATGGCGGCGTGGGCCTGGTCGTGGAGGTGGACGAGTGGCGCGCCCGGCGGCGGTTAAACCACGAATACATCGACGAAGTGGCCGAAACGCTGGACGAAGCGCTGGAACGGGTGCAGCATTACCTCGACGCGGGTGAGCCACGCTCGATTGGGTTGATCGATAACGCCGCAGCGGTGTTTCCCGAACTGCTGGAACGCGGCCTGATCCCGGACATCGTCACCGACCAGACGTCGGCGCACGATTACCTGGCCTATTTTCCCCATCACCTGAGCTTTGCCGACGGCCGTTCCCTCCGCGAATCCGATCCCGCCGAATTTATGCGCCTGTCCGGCGAATCGATGGCCCGGCAGTGCGCCGCCATGGTCGAGTTCCAAAAGCGCGGCGCGATTGTCTTCGACTACGGCAACAATTTGCGCCAGCGCGCCTTCGACGCTGGCGTGAAAGAGGCATTTAGCTATCCGGGATTTGTGCCGGCTTATATACGGCCGTTATTCTGCGAAGGCAAAGGCCCCTTCCGTTGGGTAGCCCTCAGCGGCGACCCCGAAGACATCTATGCCACCGACCGCGCCATCCTGGAATTGTTCCCCGAGGATGAATCACTGCATCGCTGGATCAACATGGCCCAGAAACAGGTCCACTTCCAGGGCTTGCCGGCGCGTATTTGCTGGCTGGGCTACGGCGAACGGGCCAAAGCCGGCCTGAAATTTAACGAAATGGTCGCCAGCGGGGAAGTGAAAGCGCCCATCGTCATCGGCCGCGACCATTTGGACGCCGGTTCCGTGGCCAGCCCAAACCGGGAAACGGAAAGCATGAAGGATGGCTCAGACGCTATCGGCGACTGGCCCATTCTCAATGCTCTGATTAACGCGGTGAATGGGGCGACCTGGGTGAGCTTCCATCACGGCGGCGGGGTGGGCATTGGCTACAGCCTGCACGCCGGGCAGGTCATTGTGGCCGACGGCACACCGGAAGCGGCGGCGCGATTGGAACGCGTTTTAACCTCGGACCCGGGCATGGGCGTGGTCCGCCA
>JAKQCM010000207.1 GCA_029559155.1 Chloroflexota bacterium | reverse complement strand
GGCGCGTTCACCGAACACGGCGTGCCGCGCATGGCCGACATGATGCAGTTGTTCCGCTATGACCGCGCCGACCTCATCGCCCGGCCGTTGTCGATTTTTACCATCACGGCCACCGGCAGTTTCCGCTACAGCGAAGATTCTTGCCAGAATTTGCTCGACTGCGTCGAAGCGGGCATCCCGGTGGAGATTGTGCCGGTCACGTTGATGGGCCTGATTGCCCCGGTCACCCTGGTGGGGGCGACGGTGTTCCACGTCGCCGACGTGCTGGCCGGACTGACGATGGCCCAACTCATCAAACCGGGCGCGCCGGTGTTGTTTGGCGGCGCGCCGGCCGCCTTCCACATGAAGGCGGCTACCTCGCCGATGGCGGCCATCGAAGCGCTGCATCTGGACGTGGCGTATACGGCCGTGGCCAAATCGCTCCATTTGCCCACCCAGGCCTACATGGCCCTGGGCGATGGCAAATTCTTAGACGCCCAGGCCGGCGCGGAGACCTTTGGCAGCGCCCTGTTGGCAGCGCTGGCCGGGATTAATTCGGTGTCGGGGCCGGGGATGCTGGATTATGTACTGGTGTTCAGTCTGGCGAAGCTGGTGTTTGACGATGAATTGTGCGGTCAGGCGCTGCGCTTTGTGCGGCCCATCCGGCCGCAGGAAGATTTGCCCACGCTGGACCTGGTGCGCGAATTATTAGCCGAGCAGCACCTCATCACCGCGCCGCATACGATGGCCTATTGGCCGCAAGAATTGTATCTGCCGGGCAGCACGTTTGACCGTGACAACCGCGAAAATTGGGAGAAGGCCGGCCGGCCGACGCTGGACAAGCGGGCCTTTGACGAAGTGGAGCGGCGGCTGGCGGCGTATGAACCCATCGAGACGGATGCGCGGGCGCGGGCGGAGATGGAGCGGCTGATGGTGGCAGGGATGGTGGAGAAGGAACGGCCGTTACCCACCATTCCGCCGTACGTCCGCCAGGCCAAACCGGCGGCCCAATCGCGGGAACGCCGCCGCACTCGCCGAAGTTGAGCGCGAGCCTGACCGAAGGCGATTGAAGGGCAAAAACAGGCAATTACTTAGCGAACACTCAGAGAGCGATGGTACTTAGGTCCCAATTTACGGCGCTGCTGTTGCTTTTTTTTCGTCTTGGCGCAGTATTGGGGGTACATGCACGGAGTCGTCTGCTTGCCGTGCGAAGTTCAATTTATTACTGGATGTGTGTAATGGATGCAATGTGTTGAACTGACCCAAGAACGGAGCAGAAAACTTATGGACGATAGTTAAATAGACCAAGAGGCCCGGGAAACGGCCGTTTCCACACAGGGCTGCCCCCCAATTCAACCTACTCCAATCACATACTGCCACCACGTTAAGCGCGATTGTTTTGCCGATTGTTACCCCAATTTGCAACCACAAACGGCCGTGCCTTAACGAGGCGTCACGTCAGCCGCCCACAGGTGTGCGCACGCCTGTTTGGATTGGCATTTGTGACGTGCATGACCCCCCTCACTCTACAGACATTGAAGCCCTTAGGCGCTGCACTGCTGTCTTTTCACCACGCCACCCACAGCTAGAAACCTGATTGATACATTCTGATTCTGCCTGCATGAACCGTGCATGTGCGTGAACGGCCGTATCTCACCCCATCTTACCTTT
>JAKQCM010000201.1 GCA_029559155.1 Chloroflexota bacterium | reverse complement strand
GTCGGTCAGGCGCAGGTCCGGATGGAACTGGGGGAAGACGCCGCCGCCGGGCAAATCGACGCCGGGCAAGGCCAGCTTTTCGCGGGCGATGTAGAGCGCGTCGGGGTTGAGCGGCTGGCGGCGCTGGCAGTGGGGATGGTCAACGGCCCAGGGCGGGATGTCGGCGACAGCCGTCAGGGGGATGCGCCGTTCCACTTGGAGCCAGCCAAACAGGACGTGCCAGTCGGGGGCGTTGGCGACGTAGCGGAAACGGCCGTCCACCACCTCTGTCTGCCGAAACCAGCCATAAAACAGGAAGATGTCGCCGGGGCCGACGCCCTGACGCTGTAGATGTGTCTCCGCCGCGCCCGACTGGCCGAAGACCGGCCGCCAGCCGGTTGGGCGCGGCACACTGGCGGCGTTGAGGTCCGGGTCCAGGTGGGCAGGCGTCGTGGGGAGGATGCGCCCCCGGCTGAGGTCGGCTACCAGTTGGCCAAGGGAAATGTCGCCGGCCTGAACCTCTGCGTAGCGGCGGAGATTTTTTTGCCGCTCGGGGTGGGTATCGGGAATGGGCAGGGAGCACAACTGCCCCGAAGGCAGGATGGGGCTGGGGAAACGGCCGTTGGCGGCATCAAAGCCTTTGCGACTGAGAACAAGTTTCACGGTGGTGGGGGGCCTCCTTTGTTAAGCCTTATCTTACCCCGGGAACGGCCGTTGGTGGAGACGCCCGCCCCCCTCTCGTCACGCCAGTGACATAGCACATCGGAAAAACGGCCGTTCATCACTTGTCTCGCCGGCAAATTGCGCCAGACTGGACGCTATTGGCGTGAGGAATCCACGTTGCACAGAAGTTCAGGACGCAGCATGAAACCGCAGTTCTTATTCATCTTCTTGTTGAATTCGTTTGTCGGCGGCGTGATAAGCGCTGGCCCGCTTCAGGCAACCGGCGTCACCGCCCGGAGCGGGTACTGGCTTATGCCCCCTGCCCCACGAACCGGAAACCTGGCCGGAAACGGCGACTGTTTACGCCCAAGTCAACGGCCGTTCCGGACCGGCACTCATCATCGGCGACGGAGCGGTACAAGCTGTATTTGCCTGGCCTGCTCCGGGAATAGGCGCTAACTTACCCAGGACAAAAACGGCCGTTTGCATTATCATGATGCGATGACTACTGAAACCCAATTTCGACACGGCGCGAAACTGCGCCACGATTACAGCGACATGATCCAGGTCCGTTATCCCCACCCCAACGGCGAACCGTTCGACACCTGGGTCAGCGGCGCAGAGGTTATGGCGCGCCTGGACACCGCCGCCCGCGAGCGGCTCATCAAAAGTTTCAGCAGTAAAAACTGGCAGCAGGCCAAAGAGTCCTTGCGCACTGAGCTAGAAGCAGGGAAAGAGAAAGCGCAGCACAACTGGCGCGGTCGGTTGGCAGACAAGATTACGGATGCCGTGGGGGGCAACATTTTGGGCGACACGGTGGCGGACAACGTGCGGGGCGTAGACAGCAACCAGGAGCCGCACGTCCAGGAAAAGCAGCTTTGGCAAAGCCGCCTGCATGACCCGGCCTTCCGCAATATAGTCCTGGAACTGGCCTGGATTAACCTGCGTGGCGCCATGCCCGATGAAGGTCCGGAACCAGAAGCAGACGATTGGGTGTAGCTGCGAACCTGCTTTTATCTCCTTTGTGCCGGCGGCGCTGCAAAAAAAGCGGAAGCGAATGCGAGAGGAAGAATTTGGGGTTATCCTGGTTCTCGCTCTTACTCTTAGAGGAAGGAATCGATGGCTGTCCTGACGAATGACGCGAGTGGCGCCGGCTACCTGGCGGTAGAGCTGACGATAGACAAGCGGTTTGAGCCGCTCCGCCCCTTTGCGCGCGGGCCGGTTGTCTCCTGGGATGTGCCGGAAGAGGTACATGCGGAACTGCGGGCGGCGATAGAAGAGATGGCGGCGGAGTTGGACGAACCGGCATCGGATTGGCCGCCTTCAGGCGAGGATTGGCCGCCGATAGACAGGGCGAAGGTGGGTTGGCTGGCTTGCACCATCCGCTTGGTGGTAGGCACGGCCGTTATCTACCAGCAAAGCCTTCTGGTGCAGTACACCACGTTTTGGGAGTGGTACCATGCCCTCAACAGCCTGATAAAAACCCATCACGTCGAAGACCGCCATCTGTACAGCGGATTTGAAAGCCCGGAGCTACGCATGGACCTGACGCGCAGCTGCTATGACCCGGCCGAATGGGGCGAGGAGCCAGGAACGCCGGTACGATATAACTACTCCCTGCTCATCTACGTAGACACCAGCATTGCCACCGGTGACGGGCTGGGCGTCAGCGGCGAGGGGCCAGGGATGTTCTTCTACCCTGGCGAGGAGGAGGTATTGGCCTTTGCCCGACAGTTGTTGGCTGAGGCGGATGGGGCTGGCTGACGGCCGTTGTCCTTTTCCAGGCGACATTGAACGACCTCTCTCTGGACGCAGGCAGCGGCAGTTTTGCGAGCGTAGCATGAGAGGGGCTAGCCGATCCGATTCTCCTCCATCCTGACGGCACGCTCTGCCTGGTAGAGCAGCTTTTTCAGACTGCGGCCACAGCGCAGGCTGGCATTGGGGGGACGATAAGCGGGCGGTAAGGGGGTGGGCTGCCCGTTGTAGACCACATTCAAGCAGGGAGAGGATTGGGCAATCAGCCATTGTTCAACGGCCGTTACCTCATGGCCGACGGCGTGGAATCGCGCGTCTTGGGAATCCAGCAGCGCAATGGTGAAGTTCATGGATGTGGGCCAATTGCTCCAGACAAAGCGCCCTGCCAGCGAGCGCCCTTTGAAGCCATCGAGAAGATGCTGCCAGACGCGGGCAAACGCCAGATGAGATTGCCCCACGTAAAAGGTCACGGCGTCGTCCCGAAACAGGTAGAGGTCGAAACTTTGCCACGCTTCCGGGCATTGTTCGATGAGCAAGAAGCGTTTGAGTGAAATGCTCACTTTCGGGTTAGCCAGGGGCAGGTGAGAGACAGGGTTCATAGGAGTGAAATAGCAAAAGGTTAAGGCCGTTCGCCCAAAACAGCGAGCGCGGGCAAAGCGTGCCCGTTGGAATCGAAGAGAGCGACGTTCTCCCAGAAGGAGCCGAAGCCAGGGGCGACAATCGCTTCCGGCGCCCAATAATACATCCCCTTGCCCTGCGGCGCAGCCCGGACAATCGCCAATACGTCGCGCAAAAAGGCTGCCTGACCGGCCGGCGTCGCCGGATAGCCCGGCAGCAATTGCTCTGCCAGCCCCACCAGATTAGGGGTGTCGTCTTGCCAATCGAAGGTCCAGGGACAGGCCGTTTCCACCAGGATGATCTCTTGCGGGTAACGTCGGCTCAGGTCTTGCAGGTTGGCCGCCAGGCCATCCAGGCTGCCCTGCCACCAGGGATAGTAAGTTAACCCCAGCACGTCGAACGTAACGCCTTGAGCCTGAAGATTGTCGAGGAACCAGCGGCAAACGGCGTTGTTGCCGCCGGCATCCAGGTGCAGCATGATTTGTACCCGGTCGGCTGGCTCCAGGGCATCTTGAACCCCGGCGATACCGGCTTGCAGCAGGGCGGCGAATTGGGGCCAGTTATTCTCGTAGCCGTCGCCGACGCGCCCTTCATCCCACAAAAAACCGGGGCTGATCTCATTACCGATTTGGACGATGTGGGGCAGGGTTCCCTGCGCTTTGAAGGCGGTGATGAGGTTGAAGGTATAGGTGTAGACGGCCGTTTCCAATTCAGCCCCGTCCATATCCATCCAGGCCGCCGGTTTTGCCTGGTGGCCGGGGTCGGCTCAGGTGTCGGAGTAATGGAGGTCCAGCAGCAGGGCCATATCCAGGGCGTGGATGCGCCGGGCCAGCGCCAGGGTTTCGACCGTGCCGTTGTGGCCGTCGGCCGGATTCACCCAGACGCGCAGGCGCACGCTGTTCACCCCGTGGGCGGCGAAGATTGCCAACGCATCCTGAACCGTGCCATCGGCGAAATTGCCGTCGGCGACATTGCTGCCGGCAAAGAAGTGCGCCCCGGCCGCTTCCAACTGCGGCAAGAACGAAGCGTCTACGCCATACCAAAAAGCAGGTGGTGTAGGCGTTGGGGGGAGTGTGGCGGGGGTGAAGGAGGTGGACGTGGCCGGCGGAACGGCCGTTTCTGTTGTTGGCGCGGCGGGCGCGTGAATAGAGGTATCTGTCTGGCAACCGATTAGCAAGCTGAGAAAGAGGAGTGTGGTCCAAAGCCAGCCCTGCGAGAACTGCATCCCCGGGCAGATAGACGGCCGGCCAACGACCTCCAGCCGCATGAGAGCACAGGCCAACAGGGCGCCCATCTTGGCCGACAGATAATTGGCGCGGGTGGCGATGACGCCCAGGGTGGCGGAGATGAGCAAATACCAGACAGCACGCATCAGGTTACTACTCTTGTCGTTGATATGACGAGGGCAAAGGGGCCAGAGCGATTGGGCAGGGGTAACGGCCGTTGCCTTCCAGGGCAAGGTCATTATGAGCCTGTTCCCAAAATGGTCAGGGGCAAATATAGAAAATGGTCGGGCACAAAAGGCGGCGCGTATTCATCGGCGCCGATGTCCGGGGCGGGGCCGTAGGGGCGTGGGGCGCCATCGTAATCGTCGGGCACAGCAGCCAGGGGGGCGGCCTGGTCAATGACGGCCGTTGCCCACGCAACCAGGTGCAAATCCGCCGCAGCTGCATCTACAAACCAGTCACTCTGCGCGTGGATCACATCGCTCACGCCGCTGCCCTGCGCTCCGTCCCGGTCCAACCAGATGTCGATGTTGGTCAGATTGTAGGCAAAAGTGCCCTGGCTATCGCTGAAGCGAGCTTCCATGCCCCAGGTCAGGCCGGAGGTGGGGTTGAGCAGCAGGGCGGTGTTGTGGGCCACCAGCCAACCGCTGGCGTGGACCATTTCAATGACGGAATCGTGGGGTAGGCTGGCGTAAATCATGTTGTTGCGCACAATGCCCCCCGTATGATCTTTGGCGCCGTGGCTGGCGTTGCCGAAAGCGATGCCCTGGTAGCAATCCAGCAGCAGATTGCGTTCGACGAGGGTATCGCTGGAGCCAGACCAGAAAAGGATGGCGGGCGCCGGAACCTGATGAGGTGTGCGGATGCGCAGCCATTGGTTGTCGCGCACCGTCCAGCGGTGCGCGTCGTGGGCGCTGATGCCGTTGGTGTAATCTTCGGGGGAGGTGGTGGTGTACTCCAGGCGGGAGCAGGCGAGAAGCCCCTCTTCGCTGCCATCACCAACGGGGCCTGCCCTGAGTGGCGTCGAAGGGTTGACTTTGACCAGCTGGTAGCCGGTATCCAGAATGTGGAGGTTGTAGAGCGTGGGGCGGTCGTTGCCGTTGACGGAGACGCCATGTTCATCGCCGTTCCGCAGCGTGAGGTCGGCGATGGTTACATCGTCGGCGAAGATGGCGATGATGTGGGTATGGGTCCAGGTGAGCATACCGCCACCGTCGAGGATGACATCACCGCGATTGCCGGTAGCCCCGCGTAGAGTCAGGTTGTTGACGGTGACATAGATAGCATCTTGCAGGTTATAGGTTCCGGGAGCGATGAGCAGCGTCGTGCCTGGGGCAGCGTGTTGCGCCTGATGGCGCAGGTCGGCCTCGTTGGTGATATTG
>JAKQCM010000185.1 GCA_029559155.1 Chloroflexota bacterium | reverse complement strand
CGGCGGCCAGTTTGGCGTGGGCCTGCATGGCCAGGTCAACTTCTGAGCCGGTTGCCAGCAGCAGCACGTCGGGGTTTTTCTCGGCGATCAACACATACGCGCCTTTAACAAGATTTTTCGTTGAACCGTACTTGGCCTGATCCAGAACGGGGAGTCCCTGACGGGTCAGCGCGAACGCCACCGGCAAATCGTTATGTTCCAGCGCGTACTTCCATGCGTAAGCAGTCTCGTATGCGTCGGCAGGGCGAATCACGAGCAGATTCGGCATCGCCCGCAACGCGGCCAGATGCTCTACCGGCTGATGGGTCGGGCCGTCCTCGCCAAGGCCAATGCTGTCATGCGTAAAGACAAAAATCGACGGATACTTTGACAGCGCCGCGACACGGATGGCCGGACGCATATAATCGGAGAATACAAAGAACGTCCCGCCGTAGGCACGCAGAATGCCGCTGACGGAAATACCGTTCATAATCGCGCCCATGCCGTGTTCACGCACGCCGTAGCGGAGGTAACGGCCGTCATAACTGTTTTTCTGGAAATCGACCGCACCTTTAAATTGCGTATTGTTCGAGGGCGTTAAATCCGCCGAACCGCCTAAAATCGTCGGAATTGAGGGCATCAGGGCGTTGAGCACAGCGCCGGAGGCCTGACGGGTGGCAACAGATTTGCCGACTTCAAACTTCGGCAGCAGCGCCTCGATATCCACACCGACCCTGCCGGCCAGGGCGTCGGTGATTTCTTTGGCCAATTGCGGATAGGCCCTGGCGTATTGGGCGAACATCTTTTCATACTGGGCCTGCACGGCTTTGCCTTTTTCGACGCACTTGCCCATGTGGGCTTTGACTTCTGCGGGCACCACAAAATGCTTGTCCGGGTCCCAGCCGTCGCTGCTCTTGATGAGCCGGATTTCTTCGGCGCCCAGCGGGGCGCCGTGCGCGGTGTGGGTATCCTGAAAATTCGGGCTTCCAAAGCCGATGTGCGAGCGGAACTTAATCAGCGTCGGTTTGCGGTCCTGAGCTTTGGCTAACGTAATCGCCGCATCCAGCGTTTCAATGTCATAGCCGTTGCCTTCCAGCCGAATAACATTCCATCCGTAGGCCTCGTACCGCTTGCCCACGTCTTCGGTGAAGGAAAGTGCGGTATCGCCGTCGATGGTAATATGATTGTCGTCATACACCACAATCAGGTTGTCCAGCCCCAGATGTCCGGCCAAGCTGCACGCCTCGCTGCTGACGCCTTCCTGCATACACCCGTCGCCGGCCACGGCGTAAATGTGATAATCAAAGACCTTGAAATCATCTTTATTGTAGCGGGCGGCTAAATACTTCTGGGCGACGGCCATGCCGACCGCATTGGAAATCCCCTGTCCCAGCGGGCCGGTTGTGACTTCGACGCCCGCAGTGTGGCCGAATTCCGGGTGTCCCGGCGTTTTAGAACCCCACTGGCGGAAACGCTTGATTTCATCCAGCGACAGGTCATACCCGCACAGGTGCAGCATCGAATAGAGCAGCATACTTCCATGCCCAGCCGACAGAACGATGCGGTCCCGGTTGATCC
>JAKQCM010000152.1 GCA_029559155.1 Chloroflexota bacterium | reverse complement strand
GACATGCTGCGACCCTGCACCAGGGTGGCAATGCCGGCGTCGCCCAACGGACCTTCAATGGCCTGCGCCGTCTGGTTTAACTGGCCGTAAGCGGTAAACAGCACCATCGTCCGGCCGCCTAAAGCGGTGGCTACATCGACGATGGCGTTTTCCAGGTAGCGCTGGTAACCCGGTTGATTTGGCTCTGGCATATCGGAGGCCAGGTAAAGCAGCACCGAGTTTTCGTAATCAAACGGCGAGCCAACGGCCAGTTGGGTGGTGTCTTGGGCGTGCAGCCGCTGGCGCAAATAAGCAAAATCGGCCTCGTCCCAACTGCCCGCCCCGGCCGTGCGCATGGTGGCCGAGGTCAAAATGACGGTTTCCAGAGCGCCAAAGATGTGTTTTTCTACCAGCGGCCCGACATGCAGCGGCGCGGCGTGCAGCGACAGCCGATCTTTAAACACTTCAACCCAGTAGATCATATCTTCACGCGGGGCGAGAATGATCTGGTCTAGATTTTGGCGCGTTTCTTCCAGATCACGGCCGTTTCCCGCCAACATGCGCTGTAAATCTTCGCCGTCTTCAATATCGTAATTGTAGATATGCTCGCCCAGTCCATCGGCCAGTTTGCCAAAGCCGGTCACCAGACTTTTGAGATGCTTGTTCAGGCTGTCCCAGGCTATTTCCACTTCGCTGTAATCCGGCTGGGCGCGCACGGCCGTTGTCAGCCGCACTTGTTCCGCAAACTGGCTGCGCCGGTTGACAAAATCCTTCAAAAAGAAGCTCAGGGTCACAAAAAAGTCATCCAGACGGAAGGCGGCATCCTGGGCTTCGCGGCGCATGGCGTCGATGTAACTTTCCAGCGGCGCGTACAGTTCGCGCGGCAGCCGGCTGCGCGTGCGCGTTTGCACCTGTCCAATGAGGCCGGTATTGGGCTTGGTGATCTCGTCTAAAATAGTTTCCAGAAACCGTTTGTCGGCGCGGAAGCTCAGGCCATCGGTAACGGCCGTTTCCAGATGATGCGCCTCGTCAATAATCAGATCCACAAACGCCGGCAAGATATGGTTCTCGCTGGCCATATCGGCCAGCAGCAGCGAATGGTTTACGATGACGATGTGGGCCTGCTCGGCGCGCATGCGGGCGATGTACAGCGGGCAGCGCGCCTGCGCGCATTGTTCCGACGTGCAAACTTTATTCTCGCCATTGAGCCGCCCCCAGGCCTGTCGCTCGCCGGGCGTGCGCAGCACAATCTCGCCCACGTCGCCGGTCTGGCTGTGGGGCAGCCAGAGCAAAATGCGGGCAAACAGGGCCATATCGTCGGCGTTGGTGGGGCCGTTGTGGCGCATTTGCTGGAACAGGCGGGTGCACAGGTAGTTGCTGCGCCCTTTGCGGATGGCCGCCCGCAGTTCAAACGGCAGCACGCGCCGCAGTTCGGGCAAATCTTTGTGGATGAGCTGGTCTTGCAGGTTGATGGTATTGGTGGAGACGACGACACGACGGCCGTTTTGCACCGCCCAAAACGCCGCCGGCAGCAAGTAGGCCACACTTTTGCCTGTGCCCGTGCCCGCTTCTACCAGGGTGTGTTCGCCGTCGTTAAAGGCATCGGCGACGGCCGTCATCATTTCCACCTGCTGCGACCGGTATTCGAACTCCGGGAACAACTGGCTAAAATTGCCGCCCGGTTCCAACATGGCGGCGATTAGTTCAACATCTAGCGGCTTGACTTTTTCTTCTGGCACAGGAATTGGGGCCGTCGGCTTTTCAGGATGAAACAGGTCTGGCAAACGCTGCCCGGCAGGACGGGAACGGCCGTCGCTAAACGCCAGCCGCACCTTTTCCGCCAACACCTCTTCAAAAAAAAGCGTCTCCGGCCAGGCAATTCGCCGTCCCGCTTGAATAATTTCCTCGATTTGCCACATTGCCAAAGCCAGCGCCCGTTCGCGCAAAGCCAGGAATAATTCCACCGTTTGCTCGGCGTCGTCGCGGGCGCGATGGGTTTGCCCGCCGTTTGGATCGGGCAAATCCAGATAATGGACCAGCGACTCCAAATCGTACCGCCCCGCTTCCGGGACCAGGATCGCCGCCAGCGTAATGGTGTCGATGCGGTGGTTGCCCACGCCCAGGCGCTCTTCGTTGAGAAAACCCAGGTCAAAATCGACGTTGTGGCCGACCAGAACATGATCGCCCAACACCGGGCGCAGGCGCGAACGCACCGTAAACATCGTCGGCGCATCGGCAACCATTGCGTCCGAGATGCCGGTCATGCTGGTAATAAACGCCGGAATCTCGCGGTGCGGATTTACCAGGGAGGCAAATTCATCCAAAATGTCGTGATCGCGCAGGGTGATGGCCGCCACTTCGATGATGGCGTCTTTTTGCGGGTCTAAACCGGTGGTTTCCACGTCCACGATGACGTAAGTTGTAGACATAAAGCTAATCCATGTATGTGCGGGCTGAAATTATCGTTGGATTATAGCACGGATTTTCTACCGAGAAGGGGAAGCGCCGACGGCTTCGCCCGCACGCATGCCCTTGACGCCCGCCAAATATCACAGAAAATCACGCAGCCAACAACTGGCAAACATATCCAGGCAGACCCGAAGGGTTTCCATGGCCGACCTGGCAAATCAGAAAACAGCGAACACGTATCTATGACATTTTTGTGGATTTTTATTGGCCTGATTTTTCTTGGGACGCTCGGCGCGCTGGCTTACTGGCTGATCGTGATTACCGAAGGCGTTTACCTGGGGCGGCGGGCGGTGGTGTGGATGTATGATCTGACCGCGCACAAATATGACGGCATCAAGCAGTATGAGGCAGACGCGGAACGATTGTTTGTGGTACGGCCGTTTCTCAACCATCTGCCGCGCCATCCAGCCCCCACGCTGCTGGATGTGGCGGCAGGGACCGGGCGCGTGCCATATTTTTTGCTGGAAGAGCCGACGTTTAACGGCCGTGTCATCGCCCTGGAACCGTCGCGCAAGATGCTGGCCATTGCCGCCGACAAATTACGGCCGTATGGCAACCGGGCGGCGCTGGCCGCAGGAACGGCCGTGCCCCTCCCCTTTGCCGCCGATACCTTTCACGGCGTCACTTGCCTGGAAGCGCTGGAATTTTTCCCCTCCGATGAAGCCGCCCTGCGCGAAATGGTGCGCGTCTTGCGGCCCGGCGGCAGCCTGATGGTCACGCGTCGCACAGGTTGGGAGGCGAAAACCTTCGTCGGGCGCTATCGAGATACCGAACAATTTGAGGCGTTACTGGCTGATTTGGACCTGATGCAAGTTGAGACCCGCCCCTGGCAAATGGATTACGATCTGGTATTGGCGCGAAAAAAAGTCGTTGGCTGAACGGTGCGAACCGTTTATGGATTGGCTTCTTCGGCCGGGGCGATGCTGACAATAGGCACGTTGGCCGTGTCGCCCTGGATGGTCACCGCTTCGCCAATCACCCAGCCTGGCTCGCCGGCAACACAGCAAAGCTGCCACCACCCGCCGTTGTATGAGCGGCCCACCACCTCATACTGCCCATTTTGCTCGATGGAACCAATCACCGGATATTCGGTCCCCGGCCCCTGACGGACGTTGAGGACCGGCACGCCGACAATGATGAGCGGCACGGCCGTTGGCGATAGGCTCACGGGCGGCAATGTCGGCTCGGTGACCGGCGAGGGCGTGAAGGTAGCCGGTAAGGTGGGTTTGGCGGTTGGCGTAGGCACGGCCGTATTGGTTGGCGCAGAAGTTGCCGTGGGTTGGGGCGTCGAGGTGGGGCTGGGAACGGCCGTCACCACGGCCGCTACGACCGCCATTTCCGTAGGCGTTATTGGTTCAGCCGTTGTCGTTGCCGATGGGGCCGTAGGCGATGGAGTCGCCGTCGCTGCACTCGCCGCCATCATCACCGGTGTGGGCAGGGGCGCGCCGGGAAAACGCCAAACCAGCAGCAAAATAGCCGCGCCCACCACCAGCACCGCCAACAAACCCCAACGCCACGATCGGTTTGTCCCGCCCACAGGCTCAGCCCGCAGACTGGCAGGCAGCGGTCCCGGGGTTGCCTGCTGAAATACCGGGCAGGTCTGATGCTGCGCCGACAGGCAAAATTCCTGTTGGTGTACCAGAGAAATGTAGTCGGCAGGGCGGGCGCGGTGGCACGAACCGGCCGGCGAGGCAAACAAGAAGCGCGTTTCCGGATCGTCCATACTGCCGAAATAGGGGCAGCCCTGGATCAGAGGCGAGGCTATGCGCGAGGGGGCATGGCGTGATACGGCCGTTTCCGCCGGAAATGAATCGTCCATTTTTTGTTGGTGACCAGCGCCGTTTTTGCCGTTTTTTATACCCAAAGACATCGTTTTCCCCTCATTTGAACCCTTTAAGTGTATCCTGCGGCCCCTCGACAGGCAAAAGCAAGGCCCAGTGACTTTTAAAGGCACAAAACAACCGACGAAACTGAAATTCGAGACTGGAGACTGTAGCAATCTCCAGTCCCCCGCAAGTTCTTCAATACGCGCTAATCGCCGCCAATTCCCGGTATAATGCGGGTGTCACAAAGAGAAAATGAGCGGTGTTTAGATGGGTGAATTGGACAATACCGAGGAAAGCGAAGGACAGACCGTGGCCGCCTTGTCTGATAATATCAAATTAGATCGTCTGGGCGCAGGGGACTTAACCACGTTTGAGTCTCTGTTCCAAGAATACTATGATCGCATCTACGGACTGTTATTTCGCCTGGTGGGCAGCCGCGCCGAAGCCGAAGACCTGGCCCAGGAAGTTTTTCTGAAACTTTACCATCACGCCTTCACCCACAAACGCTTTCAACGAGACAGACAACACAACATCGGCGCCTGGCTGTACCGCGTGGCGACGAATATGGGCTACAACGCCATTCGCAGCCGCCAGCGGCGCTGGCAGCGCAATGTGTATCTGGTTCCGGACCCGGCCGATGGGCTGAATACTGAAGTGGAAGTAACAAGGCGAGAAACGGCCGTTACCGTGCGTAACGTTCTGGCCAAACTGCCGGAGCGCCAGGTGCAGCTTTTGCTGCTGCGCCAGATGGACCTGAGCTACGCCGAATGCGCCGAAGTTTGCGGCGTCGCACCTGGCTCGGTGGGCACACTGCTGGCCCGCGCCGCAGCCGCCTTCCGCGCCGCTTATGAAGAGGAGATAGGAGGCAAGCCATGAACCAAGCGGATCATGAATTGCAAGATGTCATGGATAAACTGGCCACGTTGGAGCCAACGGCCGTAGACGCCCCTCACCGGACACGCGCCCTGGCCCACATGCGGCAAAAGATAACGGCCGTAGAGACACAACGTCAACCTGGCCGCTTCCAACACGTTTTTACTCCTTCTCCTGCCCGACGCATTGCCCTCACCATCGCCTCGCTGATTGTTGTGTTTGCTATCGCCCTCAGTTTTCCGGCCGTACGCACGGCCGCGAGCGAATTTCTCGGCCTGTTCCGCGTCCAAACCTTCGCCGCCGTATCCGTCTCGCCGGAACAGATGGCGCTCCTGCAAAAGTTGGCCCAGGAAGGACTCAATCCCGGCAAAGTAACCATCGTCAACGAGCCGGGCTTAGAAGAGATAGTCCCCAGTCTGGCCGAGGCCGGGCAGCTTACCAACCTGACGCCGCGCACCCTGACAGCGCTGGCCCCACCGGCCGACATCCGCGTCATAGATGGCGGCAGCGGTTACATCACCATCGATCTGGCCGGAGCACGGGCCATTTTAGCCGCCACCGGCGTTGATCCGGCGCTGCTGCCGGATACGCTGGATGGGGCGCGCATCGAAATGTCGGCCTCGGCCGGCATTCAGCAGCGCTGGACAGATGGCTTGCTGCTGCTGCAAGCCGCCAGCCCGACAGTGGAATACCCCGCCGAAGTGGCCAACCCCACCCTGCTGGCCGAGGCATTTTTGCGCGTGCTGGGGCTGGACGCCGCTGAAGCGCAGCGGTTGGCGCAGGAAATTGATTGGACCAGCACCTTGCTGCTGCCATTGCCTGCCGATCTGGTTTCTTTCCAAGAAATTAGCGTCGATGGCGTCAGCGGCCTGGCGCTGCAAAATCCGGAAGGCACAGTCAGTGCGCTCGTCTGGCAAAAAAATGGCGTGCTTTATCTCTTGCAGGGCAGCGCCTCATTTACCGAACTGGCCGTACTGGCGGCGTCACTGGATTGATCAAGGAAAGTCTGTTGCACGATCTGGCCATTGAAACGCATGGGCTGCGGAAAGAATTTGGCGGGCGCACGGCCGTTTCCGATCTCACGCTTGCGGTGCAGGCGGGGGAAGTCTTCGGCTTTCTGGGGCCAAACGGGGCGGGAAAAACCACCTCCATCAAGATGCTGCTCAGTCTCACCATGCCTACCGCAGGCACGGCTTCCATTTTAGGCCAGCCGCTGGGCAGCCGCGCCGCCCGCGCCGGCATCGGTTATCTGCCGGAGCATTTTCGGTTTCATGAATGGCTGACAGCGGCGGAATTTTTAGATTTGCACGGCCGTCTTTACCAGATGGAAAAAACGGAGCGCACGGCCGTTATCCCCGATTTGCTGGCCTTGGTTGGGCTGGCCGACCGGGCCAATACGCGCCTTCAAGCTTTTTCTAAAGGGATGCTGCAGCGCATTGGTCTGGCTCAGGCGCTGCTAAACAACCCCCGGCTTGTCTTTTTAGACGAGCCGACCTCTGGCCTGGACCCGTTAGGGCGGCGATTGGTGCGTGATGTGGTCAATGGGCTGCGGGAAGAGGGCACGGCCGTTTTCCTCAACTCCCATCTCCTGAGCGAAGTCGAAAAAACATGCGACCGCGTGGCCTTTATCCGCGACGGGGCCGTGTTGGAGACCATTTCTCTGGCCGATTTTGCCCAGGGAAGCGTGCAGGTGACGCTGCGTGTTGGGCAGCCTACGCCGCAGCTGCTGCCCGACCTGGCCCAATTTGGCAGCGCTGTGCAGTGGCAGGGAAAAAACGGCCGTATCAGGCTCACCCTCGCTCAAGAAAGCCAACTGCCCCAACTGGCCCAATGGCTCATCGATCAGGGTCACACGCTGTACGAACTCACACCCACCCCCCTCTCCCTGGAAGATCGCTTCCTGCAAGTCATCGGCCAGCCGGAACGAGTGGAAGGATAAAGGCACATTCACGTATCCAGACCCGGACACGGACACACTGACACACCATGACCACCTTGATCATCGCCCAACTAACCATCCGCGAGACCCAGCGCCGCCGCATTTTGTGGATTGTCGTGCTGCTGGCCTTGGGATTTTTAGGGTTATATGCCCTCGGCTTCCATTACATTTACGCCGGTATTCAAGAAAATTTGCCGGCTTCAGAAAACCGGAACTTGTTCGTCGGCGCGCTGGTGACGATGGGGCTGTACGTCACCAACTTTCTCATCGCCCTGATGACGGTGCTCATGTCGGCGGCCAGCGTGTCTGGCGAAATCGAATCACACACCGCAGATACGCTGGTCACCAAACCGATTCGGCGTTGGGAGCTAATTTTAGGCAAATGGTTGGGGTTTTCCATCTTGCTGCTGGGTTATATTCTTTTGCTGCCGGGCGGCGTTATTCTCATCTCGATCTGGCAAAGCGGGCTGCCCGTAGCCAACGTGCTGCCGGGTCTGAGCCTGATCCTGCTCCAGGGACTAATTTTGCTTTCGCTCAGTCTGGCAGGCGGCACGCGCCTGTCTACCCTGGGCAACGGGGCGATGGCGTTTATGATTTACGGCATCGCGTTTCTGGGCAGTTGGACCGAGCAGATTGGGGCGTTGTTTGAAAATCAAACGGCCGTCAACATCGGCATTGTCACCAGTCTCATCATGCCCAGCGAAGCGCTCTGGAAAAAAGCCCTGGCCCTCTTCCAACCAGGCTTCGCCAGCAGTCCGGTTATGGCCGGTCCTTTAGCCGTCACCTCCCAGCCCAGCGACCTGATGATCGGGTATGCCGTCTCCTATATGGTCGCCCTGCTGGCGCTGGCCCTGTGGAGCTTCTCCCGCCGCGATTTGTAGCTCTAGCCTTCCCCCCATTTTTGCGCTAGACTTTGCCTTCGGAGGACAAGCCCATGATAGATACCAAAGGCAATTTTTACCTCGGACGCATTCAAGACGCCCAGACCGGCAAAACCGGCACAGACCCCCTGCTCTACGATCCTGCTGACTTGACAACCCACGCCGTCGTCGTTGGCATGACCGGCTCCGGCAAAACCGGCCTTTGCCTGGATTTACTGGAAGAAGCCGCGCTCAACAACATCCCGTCGCTGATGATCGACCCCAAAGGCGACATTACCAACGCCTTGCTGCATTTCCCGGATCTGCTCCCGGCCGATTTCCAACCATGGATTAACGCCGACCAGGCCCGACGAGATGGGAAAACAGTGGCAGAAGCGGCGGAGGAAACGGCCGTTCTCTGGCGCAACGGTCTCGGCCAATGGGACATCCAGCCGGAACGACTGCAAGCGCTCAAAGACAGCGTGCGCTTCTCCATTTACACCCCCGGCTCCGACGCCGGCCTGCCTGTCAGCATTTTGGCCTCCCTCAAAGCGCCCCAACTCCCCTGGAACGACAATAAAGAAATGCTGCGCGAGCAAATCTCCGGCACAGTCACCGCCCTGCTGGGGTTGATCGGCCTCAAAGACATCGACCCGGTGCGCTCCCGCGAACACATTTTGCTGGCCAATATCTTCGAAACCGCCTGGAGCCAGGGCCAAGACCTGGACCTGGGTGAACTGATCATGCAAACGCAGTCGCCGCCTTTCGCCAAGTTGGGCGTGTTCGACATCAACCGCTTCTTCCCCGAAAAAGATCGTTTTGACCTGGCCATGCTGCTCAACAACATCCTGGCCTCTCCGGCCTTCCAGGCCTGGATTGAGGGCGAGCCGCTGGACATTGCCCAGATGTTGTATGACGGAGACGGCCGTCCCCGGCACACCATCTTCTACATCGCCCACCTGCCCGAAGCCGAGCGCATGTTCTTCGTGACCCTGCTCTATTCGGCCGTGGAATCGTGGATGCGCGCCCAAAGCGGCACCACCAGCCTGCGCGCCCTGGTCTACTTCGACGAGATTTTTGGCTACCTGCCGCCCATCGGCAACCCGCCCTCCAAAGAACCGATGCTGCGCATGCTGAAGCAGGCGCGCGCCTTTGGCGTGGGATTGGTCCTGGCGACGCAAAACCCCGTCGATGTCGATTACAAAGCGCTGTCCAACGCCGGCACCTGGTTCATCGGCAAACTGGGCACAGAGCAGGACAAACAGCGCCTGCTGGATGGCCTGGCCTCTGCCGCAACCGATGGCCTGGACCGCAAAACCTACGACAACCTTATTTCAGCCATCGGCAAGCGGGTCTTTCTGCTGCGCAACGTCCACGACAAGCAGCCTACCCTCTTCCAAACCCGCTGGGCCATGAATTACCTGGCCGGCCCCGTCACCCGCACGCAAATTCCGGCCCTCAATGAACTGGCCGGCGCGGGGAAAGTTGTTGCTGGCGGGCCGCTGGACGTTGAAAGCGGGCAGCCGACAGCCGACGCAGCCCAATCTCCAATCTCCAATCTTCAATCTCCAGCCCCCAGTCCTCAACCCCCAACAGCCGCGTCCGGCACAACTACCCGTCCGGCTGTTCCGGCCCAGGTGGCGGAATATTTTCTCCCCAATAATTTGACGTGGAGCCGGGCGGCGGCGGTCTACGGCCGTTCCCTGCCCGCATCTGCCCAATCCATCGGCCTGCTGTACCGGCCGGTGCTGCTGGCCCAGGCTGACATTCGTTTCCTCAATCGCAAATACAACCTCGATATGCAGGTTAGGCGCACGGCCGTTGTGCCAGAAATAGACGAACGTGGCGCAGTACGCTGGGATGACTTTAACGCCAGCCCTGTCGCGGCCGACAAACTGGATCGCCAACCGCTGCCCCAGGCTCGTTTTACCGATTTGAGTGGCGCGCTCAACAATGCGCGCACCCTGACCGCGCTGGGCAAAGATTTTGTCGATTGGGCCTATCGGGGCACAGAAATCGTCATCAAGGCCAACGAAACGCTGAAGGTTTACGCCGGTCCAGACGTTTCCGCCGAACAATTCGCCCGCCTGTGCACAGACGCCGCCGCCGCCGCTTTAGGCGCAGAACAAGACAAAGTGGAAGCGTTATTCGAAAAGAAAATCGACGCCATCGAAATAAAACTAACGCGTGAAGAGCGCGAACTGCGCGATGACGAAGCGGAACTATCGGCGCGCAAGCAAGAGGAATTAGCCACCCACGCCGAAACCTTCCTGAGCCTGTTCAGCCGCCGTAAGCGCAGCGTCTCGTCTTCGCTAACCAAGCGGCGCATGACTGCCAAAGCGGACGAAAATGTGCAGGAATCGAAAGCCGCCATCGCCGATTTCAAGGCCCAAATCGACGCCCTGACCAAAGAGATGAGCGCCGCCCTGGACGAAGTGAAGGCCAAATGGGCGGCCATCGCCGCCGACACCAGCGAAATCAAGGTGACGCCGTTCAAAAAAGATGTCGCGCTGGAACTTTTTGGCGTGGCCTGGCTGCCCCACCACCTGATGCAAACACCCGACGGCGTGGTGGAACTGGTAGGGTATCAGCAAATTGCAGCGTGAAAATGAAGGTTGAATATTGGAGGATTTCTACCTCAATCTTCAACCTTTTCTTTTGGTACCTGTGCAAACCCCAAGGGTTTACTCCTGAGAATTTGGATTATTTAGGTACAAAACCCTTGAAGTCTTGCCAGAGTCACCTGAACAGATACCTCTTTTGTATCTATGACTACTTCCACAGATATATTACGCCAACGGCGGCGGTTGGCAGAAGAACAGTTGGTGGGCGGCAGCAGTTGGCGTGATGGCCTGACAGACCAGCAGGCGCAGCGGCTGCTGGATTGGGCGCTGGATTTTGTGAACGAACTTGTGTGGCAAACGGCCGTTCTCCCCGCCGATGAAGCCGACAACACATTAGATGACGCGGTAACGGCCGTTACCCACATCATGCGCCAGATTAACCGGCTCACCAATCAACTCCCCCAATTAGACCCCGACAGCGCCCGAAAAGAGCTGCAAACCCTCACCACAGCCTATCAAGCCTTGATCGGGCAGGCTCCAGACGCCGAAAAAACCGAACAATTGGTCTATTCGCTTCCGGCGTGGGATAATAACGCTGTCTTTGAACAGCTTTATACCCTGATAGCCTGGGAGCAAGAAGAAGAATGAACAAACGCAACGCCGGACTGGGCACCATTGTTCTGGTGATCATCGCCGCTATTTCCATCTTTATCGGGCGCGACTTGTTTGTGGATTTGGGCATAGAAGACCCGGGAACGGAAACGGCCGTTCCTCTTACCCCGCCCCCCACAACCGCCGCCAACTGGTACGATCTCTACTTCACCAACCCCACCTGCCCGCCAGAAAGCGAACGCACCGGCGGCCTGGATGAAATCATCGCCGCCGACATTCTGGCCGCCCAAACCCAGGTCGACGTCGCCGCCTACGATCTGGACGCCGAACCTATCGTCAACGCCCTCATCGAGCTGGAAAAACGCGGCGTCACCGTGCGCGTCGTCACCGACACCGACAACGCCAGCCTCTCTTCCATCAACCGGCTGCGCCGCAACGGCATCAGCGTGGTAGAAGACAAGCGCACCGGCCTCATGCACAATAAGTTTGTGGTGATAGACGGCCGTATCGTCTACACCGGCTCCCTCAACCTCACCACCAACGGCGTCTACTGCAACAACAACAACCTGGCGCGCATCGAATCATCCCGACTGGCCGAAAACTACACCGCCGAAATGAACGAAATGTACATCGACCGCCTCTTCGGCCCCGATTCCCCCGACAACACCCCCCGCGAACAACTCACCATCGGCGGCGTACAAATCGAAAATTACTTCGGCTCTGAAAAAGAAATTTCCCCCATCATCGCCCGCGCCGCCGCCCGCGCTCAAAACGAAATCCTCTTCCTGGCCTTTTCCTTCACCGACGACCAGATTGGCGAAGCGATGTTAGGCCGCGCCGACGCCGGCGTCACCCTGCGCGGCGTCTTCGAAACCGTCGGCGCGGAAACCGGCTTCAGCTATTTCCCCAAAATGGAAGCCATGCGCGGCAATAATGTCCAGGTACGCCTTGATGGCAACCCGCACGTCATGCACCACAAAGCCATCATCATCGACCGCCAAACCGTGATCTTTGGCTCCTTCAACTTCAGCGACAGCGCCAACCGCCGCAACGACGAAAACATCCTCATCGTCCACGACCCGGCCTTCGCCAATTACTTTGTCGAGGAATTTGAGACCGTCTGGCAAGAAGCCGGCGGGTGAATATGGAGATTAGAGATTAGAGATTAAGGTGTCTCCAATCTCCAATCTCCACTCCCCACTCCGTTCTACAACGACAACGCGCCCATCACCGTGTCCAAATCTTTATCCCCCCGACCGCTCAAATTCACCAGAATAATCTGGTCCGGGCGCATGGTTGGGGCGCGTTTGATGGCTTCAGCGACAGCATGGGCCGATTCCAGGGCCGGGATGATACCTTCCATTTTACATAACGTCTGGAAGGCAGCCAGCGCTTCCTCATCCGTGGCAAAGGTATAACCGGCGCGCTCCTGATCGCGCAGCAAGGCATGTTCCGGCCCGACGCTGGGATAATCCAGCCCGGCGCTGATGCTGTGGGTCTCCATAATCTGACCGTCAGGGGTCTGCATCACGTAGCTCTTGGTTCCATGCAGCACGCCAATACGCGACACGCTGAGATCGGCAAAACGGGCCGCGTGTTTGCCGCCAGCGATCCCCTCGCCGCCCGCCTCCACGCCAATCAACTCCACATCGTCATCATCACGGAAGGCATGGAAAATGCCCATGGCGTTGCTGCCGCCGCCCACACAGGCGATGATCGTATCCGGCAGGCGGCCAACCTGCGCCATCATTTGCTCCCGCGCTTCCCGCCCGATTACGCTCTGAAAATCACGCACCATCATCGGGTAAGGGTGCGGTCCTAGCACCGAGCCGAGCAAATAGTGAGTGGTTTCCACGTTCGTCACCCAGTCGCGGATGGCTTCGTTGATGGCGTCTTTGAGCGTTTTGCTGCCGCTTTCTACCGGGCGCACCTCCGCGCCGAGCAGCTTCATGCGCAAGACATTGGGCTGCTGGCGAGCAATGTCGACGCTGCCCATATAAACAATGCACTCCAATCCCAGCAGCGCGCAGGCCGTGGCCGACCCCACGCCGTGCTGCCCGGCGCCCGTCTCGGCGACGATGCGCCGCTTGCCCATGCGCTGCGCCAGCAAAGCCTGGCCGAGGGCGTTGTTGATTTTGTGCGCGCCGGAGTGGTTGAGGTCTTCACGTTTGAGGTAGATTTGCGCGCCGCCCAGGTGTTGGCTGAGGCGGCGGGCGTGGGAAATGGGCGACGGCCGTCCCACATAACTCTGCAACAAATGCTCATACTCCGCCATAAAACCCAGATCACGGCGCGCCTCATCATAGGCGCGGATCAACTCTTCCAGAGCAGGCATCAGCGTTTCCGGCACAAACTGACCGCCATATGGGCCAAATTTGCCGCGTTCATCGGGAACAGAGGTTGGTTTTATTTCCATGTTATGGTCCTTAAACTGAATTTCGCCGGCGATTATACCAGCCGCCAGAGTATTCGGAATATCTTCACCGCGCCCGCTTAAAAATGATGAATTTGTGCCGAGACCAGGATGGGCAGAACAAGCGTCGCTCATGTCGCCAATGAAACAAAAAAGCTCCCGTCGGGGAGCCTTTTCGTAGAAGAGGAAGAAGAAAGCAAAAGGAGGAGAAGGTTTGTTGCTAGAAGCATACAACGGCCGTACCGCGCCCACTGTAACCCGCTTAACACCCATTCTGTTCACTCCCTAACCTCCATTCCACTGGTCTCATTGACAGCTAATGCCGCACTAACGCAGTTCAAAGACAGGCCCTGTAATCTGAAGCATAGATACATTGGAATAACTAACGTCCCTTGTAAACAACCAGAATGGGTCATCACATTGGACACAGTAAAAAGGAACCTCATGGGAAGTTCATACAAACTATTTTCTGTTCGTGGCATCGACATTCGCTTACACTTTACATTTCCACTGATTTTGTTCTGGGCTGCCTTGCAGTTTGGTCTCGTCGGCGGCGGGGTGGAAAGCGCGTTGTTTGGCGTGATTGCCATCTCGCTGCTGTTTGTCCTGGTGACGCTGCACGAGTTGGGGCATAGTTTTGCCGCGCTGCATTATGGCGTGCCCGTCAAACAGATCGTGCTGTCGCCGATTGGCGGCGTCGCCCAATTGCAAGAAATTCCAGAGAAACCGATTCAGGAATTTATCATCGCCGTGGCCGGCCCGGCTGTAAACGTGGCGGCGGCTCTGGTGATGGCTTTGTTTATCCCGGTATTGGGTTTGAATCTGGGCGATTTTACCGCCGCCCTGTCCCTGAGCGCCGGGTTGACGGTGACGGCCGTTTTCGCCTACATCTTCGTCTACAATATCTTCCTGGCCGTGTTCAACCTCATTCCCGCCTTCCCCCTGGACGGCGGGCGCATCTTCCGTTCTTTGCTGGCGATGAAACTTGAATATGTTCAGGCGACCACCATCGCCGCCACCGTCGGGCGCATTGTGGCTGTTTTTATGGGGCTTTACGCGCTGTTCAACGGCGGCATCTTCCTCGTTTTTATCGCTGTGTTTGTATACTCGGCGGCCGGACAGGAAGCCGCCGCCGTGCGCACCCGCCACACCTTGCGCGGCTACGCCGTTCAAGACGCCTATTCGCCAAACGCTTACACGCTCACGCCCTACACCACCTTGCAGCAAGCCGCCAACCTGATGATGATGAGCGGCCAGAGCAATTTTCCGGTGTTGGAAAACGAGACACTGGTCGGTTTTGTGACGCAGCAAGACCTGAGCCAGGCCATGCAAACACGCGGCGGCCACACCTGGACCAGCATGATTATGCGGCGCGACATCACGCCGGTTTCCATGTCCACGCCGCTGCTGACTGTGCAAAAACGGCTGGGAACCGAACAGTTGAACGCGCTGCCGGTGGTGGAAAACGGCCGTTACCTCGGCCTCATCGGTCAATGGCAAATCCAACACTTCTTCTCGCTGCTGGTAAACAAAGCCGGCGTGCGCCCCACCATCATCCAATCCGCCTGAAAACAAGACGGATAACCGATAAAAAAACACGGAGCCAAGGCTCCGTGTTTTTTATGTCTGAGTGCTCTTTCTTTGCTCAACGAGCGGTGAACCGCTCTTGCAGGTCGCGTTTTAAGATTTTGCCCGCGCCGGAAATGGGCAGCTCTTTCATAATTTCCACGCGACGGGGCACTTTGTAACGCGCCAGCCGGTCCACCATGTGCTGCATCAGGTCATCGGCGGCGGCCTCAGCGCCGGGCTTTAAGACCACACAGGCAATACCCGATTCGCCCCATTTGGGGTCTGGCACACCGATGACGGCGCACATGTGCACGGCCGTGTGCTCATACAGCACCTTCTCAATCTCCGCCGGGTACACATTCTCGCCGCCGGAAATAAACATATCCTTTTTGCGATCGACAATAAAAAAGTACCAGTCGTCATCGTGGCGGGCCAGGTCGCCGGTGTGGAACCAGTTGTCGTCGTCAACGGCCGTGCGCGTCGCTTCGTCGTTGTTAAAATAACCGGCGCAGTAGCTCGGCCCTTTCAACACCAACTCGCCGACTTCGTTCGGGCCAAGCGGCTGATTCTGTTCGTCCACCACCCGCGCATCCACATAAAAATTCGGCCGGCCAATGCTGCCCGCTTTGGTGATGGCATCTTCGGCAGCCAGAGCAAAAATGCCGGGCCCAAACTCCGTCATACCAAACCCTTGCTTAAAACGAATGCCTTTTTCGGCCGTATATTTTTGCACCAGCGGCACAGGCAAAGGCGCGCCGCCGCTGGTGCAAAAGCGCAGCGAGGACAAATCGGCCTCAGCCCAATTGGCCGCCTGCGTGAGAAGCTGGTACATGGTGGGCACGCCGGCAAACACAGTCACTCGCTCACGGGCGATCAGGCCTAACACCTGCGCCGGGTCGAATTGGCGCACCAAAATGGTAGTTCCGCCCAGAATAACCTGCGGCAGGGTGTAGACAAAAAGGCCGCCGGTATGAAACAGAGGGAAGACGTTGAGGAAAGTATCGTCGTGGTGCAGATCGTGGATGATGGTGTTGAGGCTGTTCCAGGCGATCATTTTGTGCGTTACTTGCGCCGCTTTGGGCAGACCTGTGGTACCGCCGGTAAAAATGAGCGCGGCAGGAGTATCTTCGGTGACGGCTGCCGTAGTCGCCTTTTCCCCGCCGTCCAACCTCGCTTCCTCAAACGACAGGCTGCCGCCCACCGGCTCACCATCCAGGTGCACATAATGGGTCACGCTGGCGGCTTCCGGAGCGTGTTGTAATTCGGCCACGGCCGTTGCAAAATCGGCCGAGAAGATGAGCAGTTTAGGCGTGGTGGCGGCCAGAATAACGGCCGTTTCCCGCCAATGCAGCCGCCAATTCAGGGCAGTATGAATGGCTCCCAGCTTGGCGCAGGCGAAAAAAGCATCCAAATGCTCCACGCCATCCCGCGCCAAAATCGCCACCCGGTCGCCATACCCCACCCCGGCCACATGCCGCAACCAATTGGCCAACCGATTGGCCCGCGCGTTCATTTCGGCGTATGTCAGGCGTAATTCAGGCGTTTTGCCCGTGTCCACAATCGCCAGTTTATCGGGCGAATAAATCGCTCGTCGTCCTAAATAGTCGCCAATGTACATCATTTGCTCCCTGTGTTGCAGATTAAGGAACGCAGATTTATTGATCCGCGTTCCTAAAAAATGAAGACCGGCCTCCAACCTGCCAATCTTTGATCTTGACTCTTATTACTGCCGCTATCCCGTCCAGCGCCACACACTGGCGGCCATGGCGATGCCGCCGCCGCTGGCGCAAAAGAGAACGTGATCGCCGGGTTTGGGGCCGCGCCCCTGTTCAATCGCATCATCCAGAGCCATCGGAATACAGGCCGAGCCGGTATAGCCCCATTTGTCCATAATCCAATGGGTTTTGCTCAGCGGCTGCGCCAGCAGCTCCATGATCAGCTTGATGGTGTTGAGATTAAGCTGCGTGAAGAGGTAAAAATCGATGTCGTCCAGTGTCAGACCCGCCTTTTCCACCACGGCGCGGGTCAGACGCGGCCAATGTTCGGTGTTAAACGTGGCTGGAAATTTGCGCACAAATTGCACGCGCGGCACGCCGCCGTTTACCTCCACCGGCGTGGTTGGGCACGCCGCCGCACCGGTATAAATGCCCAGCGCATCCGAGAACGAACCATCGGCAAAACGCTTGCCGGCGATAAACCCGGGTTGGTCGCCGGCGCCCAGCACCACCGCCCCCGCGCCATCGGCAAAGAGCGTGCAGGTGTACCGGTCGGTATAATCCACAAAGCGGCTCATGCCATATGCGCCCACCACCAACACGTAGGTCAGATCGTCGTCGGTGGCGATGAAGCGCGCGGCCGTCTCCATGGCTGTGGCCCAACCGGCGCAGGCGCAGTTCACGTCGAACGTGCCCGCTTTGAATGCGCCTAACTTCCCTTGCAGCACGCTGGACGTGCCCGGGCTGAGGTAGTCGGGCGTGTCTGTTGCCACAATAATCAGGTCCAGGTCGGTTGGTTTAAGACTGGCGCGCGCCAGCGCTTGTTGCGACGCGTGGTAACACAGGTCGCTGGTCGTTTCATCGGCGGCCATCACATGCCGTTCGCGGATGCCGACGTTTTGCACGAGCCATTCATCTACGTCGCGGTTTAAGATTTCATTGAAATAAGAATTGGGGAGCATTTTTTCGGGCACGTATCGCCCGGTGCTGAGAATTTGGGCATATCGGGGCATGGGATTTTTCCAGTTAGCGTTTGATTGGATCGTAAAAGATTGAAGATTGGTGTCGCGCGTTTTCAATCTGTCGTTTTCGCTCTTTGGCCTAGAATAGCACAGGTGGGTAACAAGGAAGATACAAGGTGGTGAAAAAACGGCCGTTTCGTGGTACAAATTGACATATTGTTTGTGAGACCCGGGTAACAATCAGCGTGAGAAAACAAAGTCCAGAGCGGCTGCGGGCCATTGAAGCCCGATTGGGCCGCGAAACAACAATCTGGCTGGCGACGGTGCGGCATGACGGCCGTCCTCATCTTGTGCCGCTGTGGTTTGTGTGGCTAGACGGCCGTGTCTACCTGGCTACCGGCGCTTACTCCCAAAAATTTGTCAACATGTTTCATAATCAATCCGTTGCCCTCTCCCTGCCAGACACCGCCAGCCCCATCATCATCGAAGGCGAAGCCCACGTCGCTACCCGCGCCACTGTAGACACATTAGCCGATTACTTTTATCATAAATATGAATGGGACTTTCGTTACGACGACAGCACCGAATTTAGGCTCATCGAAATCACCCCCAACAAAATCCTGGCCTGGGGCGACGGCTACGACGAGACAGAAGGCAGCCGCATCCTGTAAAACCAGCAGAAAACATAAGAACGACTCATCTGATTCTTACACGAATCCAACCAAAAGACGGTATAGTTTATGCGTACACGATTATAAGTGAGTACCTTGGCGAGTTGATTTTCAAGAAAATTAACAAACCAACCAATCACTGAACCAACCACTTTACGAGGAAAACTATGCGATTTGACCGATTTACAGAACGCGCGCAAGATGCCGCCGCCCGAGCATATGAAATTGTCCAGCGTTACGGACACACCCAGGTAGACACCGAGCATTTGTTCCTGGCTCTACTAGAGCAGAAGGATGGCGCGGTGCTGCAAATCTTAGATCAACTCTCCGTGGACAGCTCGGGAATGAAAGACCGGCTGGACAAAGAACTGCGCTCCAGCCCCAAAGTCGCCGTTTATGGCGGCGGCGTGGGGCAGGTTTTTTACACGCCACGTATCCGCACGGTGCTGGAATTAGCCCAGGGCGAGGCCAACCGCCTGAAAGATGAATTTATCTCCACCGAACACATTCTGCTGGCGATTATGAGCGAGCGCAACACGCCTTCGGCGCGGATTTTGCAGGAGTTCGGCCTTTCGCGTGAGCGTCTCTTGGAAGGCATTACCCAACTGCGCGGCGGGCAGCGGGTAACGGACCGGCAGGCGGAAAGCCGCTACCGCACCCTGGAAAAATACAGCCGCGACCTGACCCAACTGGCGAAAGACGGCCGTCTCGACCCCGTTATCGGCCGCGACAATGAAATTCTACGCGTCATCCAGGTCCTCAGCCGCCGCACCAAAAACAATCCGGTCCTCATCGGCGAAGCCGGCGTCGGCAAAACCGCCATCGTTGAAGGCTTGGCGCAAAAAATCATCAACAACGACGTGCCGGAAAATTTGCTCAACAAAATGGTCGTCTCCCTGGATTTGGGCGCGATGATCGCCGGCAGCCGGTTTCGTGGTGAATTTGAAGAACGCCTCAAAGCCGCCATGGAAGAAATTCAGCGCGCCCAGGGCGAAATCATCCTCTTCATCGACGAACTACACACCGTTGTCGGCGCGGGTTCGGCGCAAGGCGCCATGGACGCCAGCAACATGCTCAAGCCAGCCCTGGCGCGCGGCGAACTGCAATGCGTTGGCGCCACCACGCTGGATGAATATCGGCAGTATATCGAACGCGACAGCGCGTTAGAACGCCGCTTCGCGCCTGTTTTTGTCGATGAGCCATCGGTAGATGACACCATTCAAATGTTGTACGGCCTGCGTGAGCGCTATGAAGCGCATCACAAGATCAAATATTCAGACGCCGCACTGGTGGCGGCGGCTAAACTCTCCAGCCGGTATGTGACAGATCGTTCGCTGCCCGACAAAGCCATCGACCTGATGGACGAAGCGGCGGCCAAGCTGCGCGTGGCGCTGCATACCCTGCCGCCGGAGTTAAAAGAGCATAAAAAGCAGCTCGATAAGTTGATTGTGGAAGAAGAAGAAGCGGCTACGGTGCGCGATTATGAACGCGCGGCCGTCAGCCGCGCCGAACGTTTGCGCGTGGAAACCGAGTTCAACACCGCCCGGGAAAAATGGCAGTCGGAACAGAAGTTGGACGAAGTGGTTGACGAACATGACATCGCCGAAGTTGTGGGGTCGTGGACGGGCATTCCGGTGACGCAAATGCTGGAAACGGAAGCGGAGAAACTGCTGCAAATGGAAGAACGGCTTCACGAGCGCATTGTGGGCCAGGACAAGGCCATTGCCGCGCTGGCCGACGCAATTCGCCGCAGCCGCTCTGGCCTGAGTGACCCGAAACGGCCGTTAGGCTCCTTCATCTTCCTGGGCAGCTCCGGCGTGGGTAAAACCGAGCTCACCAAAGCTTTGGCGGAATTCCTTTTCGACGACGAAGAAGCGCTGGTACGCATCGACATGAGCGAATACCGCGAGCAACACACGGTCAGCCGCTTGTTTGGCGCGCCTCCTGGTTATATTGGCTACGAACAAGGCGGCCAGTTGACGGAACAGGTACGCAGACGGCCGTATTCCGTGGTCCTGTTCGACGAAATCGAGAAGGCGCACCCGGATGTGTGGAATACGCTGCTGCAATTGCTGGATGACGGCCGTTTGACCGACGGGCAAGGCCGCATCGTCAACTTCCGCAACAGCGTCATCGTCATGACCAGCAATGTAGGCACGTCCTTTGTACACAAATCGGGCGCTCTCGGTTTTGCCGGCGTGCGCGATGCCCAAGAAAAAGCAGACCACAAACGCATCGAAGAAGCCCTCAAAGAAACCTTCCGGCCAGAATTTATCAACCGCATCGACGAGATCATCATCTTCGAACCGCTCTCGGAAGTAGACATGCTGGAGATCGTGAAGCTGCAAATCAAAGAAGTGCAGCAGCGTCTGGCCGACCAGGGCAACCTGACCATCGTTCTCACCGAAGCGGCGCAGAAATGGCTGGCCGAACAAGGCTACGACAAAGACTTTGGCGCGCGGCCCATGCGGCGCGCCATCCAGCGCTACGTGGAAAGCGCGTTGTCCGTCAGCCTGCTGCGCGGCGAGTTCCGCACCGGCGACCACATCCTGATCGATATGGATGACAACAATCTGGTATTTAACCGGGTAGACGTGGCCGAGCCGCCAACGATCCCCAAACCGGCTGACGCCACCGCCTAAAAATCAAAAGCCTGGTCAGGGTCCACTGACCAGGCTTTTTTTATGCGTTGAGTCAGCAAACAGACCCCAAGGGTTTGATTTCTAGAAGGTCTAACTTCTCAAAATCAAACCCTTGGGGTCTTTACACATTACGCAGCCAAAATGGCCAGGGCCACATCCTTGATGGTGCGCCCCTTATTACGCGCCTCTCGCTGCATGGCCTGATACGCTTCTTCCTCAGACAGACCGGTTTCCATCAGTTTACCCTTGGCCCGATCCACTAATTTCCGCATCTCCAGAGTTTCCTGAAGTTTGTCCGCCCTATCGGCTAACATTTGCTGCTCGACAAACCGCTTGTAGGCCACGGTAATGGCCGCCGAAAGCTCGGCCGGCTTGATGGGTTTGATCAGATAACCTTGAATCGGCAGATCGGTGGCTTTTTCGATTAAATCTTGCTCGCTGTACGCTGTTAGCAGCAAAATGGGCAGCGGATGGGTGCGCGCCAGGGTTTTGGCGGCTTGCAAGCCATCGGTGTATGGCATTTTGATGTCCAGGATAGCCAGGTCTGGTTCAAAACGAGTGACCATTTGGATGGCTTCACGGCCGTTCATCGCCGTCACCACGTCATGCCCCAACTGTTCCAACATCGCCTTCAATCCCAGACGAATAATCGATTCATCATCGGCTATTAAAATTTTCATAATGGTTACTCGCTAGACCTGGTCGCGTTCTATCTCTCGCGGCAGGCGGATGCTCACTTCTGTACCGCCTTCCGGTAAGGCGTTAAACTTTAAACCCCCGTGCAGGTCATCGGTTATGAGCATGGTGGTCAGTTCCAGACCCAATCCATATTCCAGATTTGGCGGCAGGCCACGGCCGTTATCCCGCACCAAAATAATCAACTCATCCGGCGACCGGCCCAACGAAATCTCTACCCGGCCAACCGTACAATCCACAAATGCGTGTTCCAACGCATTTTGCACCAATTCATTCACTACCAACGTCAGCGCCGTGGCTGCCCGGCTGGGCAGCGGCAGCGACTCGCCAAACACCGCAATTTGCACATCCTGATCTGGACGCAGCATTGATTCGGCCGTTGTCCGGGTAATCCGCTCCAACACATCCTTCACATCAACCAACCGGAAACCCTGCTCAGACAACGATTCATGCACCGCCGCGATGCTGCGAATGCGGTGAATGTTCGTCTCCAACACCTGCCGTGTATCCAGCCGGTCGGCATCGGGAATTTGCAGCTGCATGAGCATGGCCACTGTCTGCAAATTGTTCTTGATGCGATGGTGCATCTCCCGCACCACGGCCGCATTCGTTACCAGGCGCGCATTCTCAATCGCCAACGCAGTCTGGTTTGCCAGCGTGGCAAAAAGCGCCAATTGCTCTTCAGAAAATTTAACCACCTCATTCGTGTAACAGTTCAAAACACCGATATTTCGTTCGCGTACGCTCAGAGGCATAGCCAGCAACGAAACCAATCCCTCTTCGCGGGCCAATTCGCCGCCCAGGTAACGCTCGTCGGCGCGCACGTCTGGAATGTAGGCGGGTTTGCCGGTCAGCACTACCTGCCCAATCACGCCTTCACCCAATCGCAGCGGCGGGCGATACTGGTAAGGGCTGTCGGCGCGTTTGGCCGACCGTAACGTCAGCGTCTCGCCCGTTTCATCGACCAAAAAAATGGAACAGACGGCCGCGCCCATCGCCTGAGCCGCCATTTCTGTCACCACGTCGAGAATGTCGTCCAGATACTGCGGCGACGTGACGACCTCGCTGATTTGCGCCAGGGCGCGCAGTTCTTCGATCTGCCGCCGCTGTTTATCGTATAACTGTGCCTTGGCCAACGCCCCGGCCGCCAGATCGCCAACCAGGGAAAGAACCTCGATCTCGTCGGCGGTAAATTCGTGCGTGGTTAAAGTTTGCACGTTAAGCGCGCCGATGGGCTGCGCTTCGATCACCATCGGCACAGCCAGAAGAGAGAGATACGAAGCTTCCTCAGCTTCGATGATTCGCTTAAAGCGGGGGTCTTCTTGGGCAGCGGCGGCATAAACCGGCTGGTTTTCTTGCACGGCGTAGCCGGTCATTCCCTCGCCCACTTTTAGCGTCGCCCGGCCCAAAGCGCGCCGCGAAAGACCCGTGGAAGCGCGCAGCCGCAAGGTGTCGCTGCCCGGATCGAGCAAGTAAATGGTGCAGGAATCCACATGCATCACCTCGGTTGTCTTGCGGGCGATCAGGTCCAGAGTCGTATCCAGATCCCAGGCGGCGCTTAAGGTGCGGGCCATTTCACGAAGCGCCGACACCGCCTGGGGGCGTGTAGAAGAAGATGTTGCATGCATAAAGGCTGCTACTGTTGGGGTGCGGCCTGCCAACGCCAACCAAACGGCTTCCCTGTCGTCGGTGAACGGTCAGGTCGTCAACCCCGAAGTCCTTTTTAGGATTGTGTACGGCAATTTTAAGCCAATTTGGGCAACCGGCAACGGAACGATGGTTTGGCGCTGTTTTGACGTGTCGAGGAACACTTTTCAGTTACACCGGCACGCTGTAAACTGTACGTGTTAGATTTTCTGTAACCGTTTGCTTCCCAAAAATTAGATGGGGGGCACGGCCGTTCACCGATACACACCGATTGAAATAGAGAATTGATGGGAATGTGCCGGTCGCGGGTGAATCTGAATGTGTTTATTCGCAGGGGTGAAGCATGGCAAATTTTACAGACAGCAGATTGGCAAATATGGCTGCACAGGCCATCCGCGATGCGTTCGACAATTATCAAACGGGGTTTAAGTTTCATACACGCCGGGCAAAATTGTTGTTCGAGACGCGTGATTGGCTGGGGGGGCAGGAAAATGCGCGGGCGCGTTTGGATTTGTACCGGCAGGTGATTGATGATGTGGAGCGAAACATTCGCAAAATTTTGGGGGACCGGGTGCAGGTAACGGCCGTTTGGGCTGGCGCCAAAGCCGTTTTTTCAGGGTTGATTATTTCGCGGGACGATTGGGAACAAGCCGAAACCTTTTTTAACTCCGTAACCCGGCGCATCTTTACGACTGTGGGCGTCGACGAGCAGATCGAGTTTGTGGCCACCGATTTCGACACGCCGCCAACGCCATCCAAACTGCCGGTATACCGCACTTTTTCCCGCGCCACCTCGACCAAAGATTTGTTTGTAGAGATTTTAACGGCGTATGCCTTCGATACGCCGTATGAAAACCTGGACCGCGATGCCGGACTTATTGCTCATGCCGTAGAAGCGTGCTTGCGCGAAATTGGCGCGCTGCGGTTTGTTAGCCGGGTGGAAACGGTGCGCTCGGTGTTTTTTCGGGGGAAAGGGGCTTATCTGGTGGGGCGCATGTTTAGCGCCTCGCATCTGATTCCCCTGTCGCTGGCGCTGCTGAACACGCCGCAGGGAGTGGTGGTAGACGCAGTGCTGCTGAATGAAATTGATTTGAGCTTGCTCTTTAGTTTTACGCGCTCCTATTTCCAGGTGGAGGTGGAACGGCCGTATGACCTGGTGCGTTTCCTCAAATCCATCATCCCGCGCAAGCGCGACGCCGAACTATACATCTCCATCGGTTACAACAAACATGGCAAAACCGAGCTGTACCGCGATTTGTTGCAGCATTTGGCGGCCTCCAATGACCAGTTCGAGATTGCGCGCGGCGAAAAGGGCATGGTCATGACGGTGTTCACCATGCCCGCCTTCGACGTTGTCTTTAAGCTGATCAAAGATCGCTTTGCCTACCCAAAGAAAAACACGCGCCAGGATGTAATGGACAAATACCGGCTGGTGTTTCGCCACGACCGCGCCGGACGATTGGTCGACGCGCAAGAATTTGAATTTTTGGAATTTGACTGTGGCCGTTTTACCGCTGAATTGTTGACCGAACTCAACGCCGTAGCCGCTAACACCGTTCACATCAAAGATAACCACGTGATCATCCGCCATTGTTACGTCGAACGCGCCATCATCCCCCTAAACATTTACCTCAGCGAAGCCAGCGAAGAAGCGGCTATTTCGGCGGCTATCGATTACGGCAACGCCATCAAAGACATGGCTGTGAGTAATATTTTCCCTGGCGACATGCTGCTGAAGAATTTTGGCGTTACCCGACACGGCCGTGTCATTTTTTATGACTATGATGAATTATGCCTCTTGGAGACATGCAATTTTCGCAAAGTGCCTCAATCGGCCTATTACGATGATGAATTAGCTTCCGAACCCTGGTATACGGTAAACGACAACGATTATTTCCCGGAAGAGTTCGAACATTTTATGGGTCTATCTGGAGCCATTCGCCAGGCTTTTTATAACCATCACGCCGACCTTTTTGACGTGACCTACTGGCACTCCGTGCAAGCGCAGCTAAAAGCGGGCGAAGTGATCGACATCTTCCCCTATGATCGCTCCCGGCGGCTAAAGTATATGGAGGTGTGAGGGAAAAGTGTCCGTGAGGCGTGAGGCGTGAGCCATCGGGGAACGGCATAGCGATAGGGAGTTACGAGGGCAAGCGCAGTCTGATAGGTTGGATTTTAAGGAGACGACATGAGCGCGGGCTCAACACCATCAATGAAAATCCGCAGATTTTGCCGATAACGCAGATTTTTCTCTGCACCTTTGCACCTCTGCGCCTTTGCGTTAAATTATTTTCTGAGGAGACTTCACCGGCTGCCGCCGACCACCATGAATGAAAATACACCGCAACGCACTATCAACGCCTGGTGCTAAACTGTTTAGAACCTACTGGTCTGAGGACGAATTGTTAACTGGTACCAAGAGTCTGAAGAGGAGA
>JAKQCM010000148.1 GCA_029559155.1 Chloroflexota bacterium | reverse complement strand
ACTTGCTCTCCTGGGCATGATTATCACCACCGGGTCCCTGGCCTTTGCACAAGACAGCGGCCCCACGGATATCCCAACGGCCGTGCCGGACACCGGCGGCGGCGACGAATTTGTCGGCGAACCGGCAACGCCGGCGCAGCCGGTGGCCAACCACACCAACCCGCTGCGCGAGAACCGGATCACACCAGCCGACCGGCAGGCTGCTGCTGAGCGTTCTGCTGCGTTAGGTTTTCGTTTACCAGAACCACAAATTGCAACTTTTGACACTCGGTCATACACATTATTAGAACGTTTCCTAAAGCCATGGGCAATGGAAGCTGCCGCTATGGGTAGTGAGGCGCCACACTATTTTAGTGTTCCCAATTATGCCAACAGTCCGCTGCCAGGCGGCGATTTTGTTGGAGAGCCATTAATTACTCGCGCTCAAGCTACTGACTTTGCAGAAAACATATTTGTAGTTTTGCGAGATGCAATATTGCCTGGCGGAAAACTGGTAAACTTCCAAACATTCAATCAACCAGGGTCGGCTGGAAAGTCATTTCATGCTTATCTACTACGCCCTACCGGTATTTTGAATCAATACCAAGTTGTTTTTGATAGTGGGCTCCTTACTGTACCAGCACTACCTTCAGGTAGTAGCGGGCAAATAGAAACTTTTCCAGTGACATCTAATATTTTTGTTGAAGCTGGTGACGTAATTGGATTTTACGGGCGGGGAATTCCTAAAGATTTAGTTAGCACTGGTCTTGGTACTAATTTTGTTAACTTCACAAGTTATCCTGCCAATCAAGCGCCTGTTCAAGGTACTACTATTAAAATTGGTGTTTCTCCATATCCCAATTCTTATCAACAACGCCTGTACTCCTTCGGCGCTAATTATTCTGCCGGCCTGCGTAAGTTTGTGGATGGGCTGCCGGGTTTAGGGCCGACGCAGGCGAACAACCTGGGGCAGTATATCCCGGTGGCTACGCCGGACACGACCACTTACCCGGGGTCTGATTATTATGAGATCGCCGTGGTGGAGTACGAAGAGCAGATGCACTCCGACCTGCCGCCGACCAAACTGCGCGGCTACGTGCAGCTCTCGACGAGTGTGGTTCCGGGCGCGCAAATCCCGCTCTTTAACCCGGATGGCTCGCCCATTATGCTGGCCGACGGCGTGACGCAGGCAGTGGGTGTAGACCATCCCCATTACCTGGGACCGTTGATTGCTACGGTTCGCGACCACCCGGTGCGTATTTTGTTCCGCAACCTGCTGCCCACCGGCCGCGGCGGCGACCTGTTCATCCCGGTCGATACCACGGTCATGGGGGCCGGTACCGGCCCGGCCATGATAGACCATAATGATCCTGATCCGCTGAACCCGATGTGCGGCGAATTGAATAAGCCGGTGGAATGTTTTACGGAAAACCGGGCGACCTTGCACCTGCACGGCGGTATCACCCCGTGGATCAGCGACGGCACGCCGCACCAATGGGTGACGCCGGCCAATGAAAACACGCCATATCCGAAGGGCGTGAGCGTACAAAACGTGCCCGATATGCCGGACCCCGGCCCGGGGGCGATCACCTTCTTCTATACCAACCAGCAGAGCGCCCGTCTCAGCTTCTACCATGACCATGCGTGGGGCATTACGCGCCTGAACGTGTACGCCGGTGAAGCCGCGCCGTATGTCATCACCGATGAGGTAGAGGCTGGGCTGATAACAGCCGGACTTATCCCGAACGATACGGCGACCATTCCGCTGGTTATCCAGGACAAGACGTATGTGCCGAGCGCCAGCCAGCTTTCCTGGCAAGACCCACTCTGGGACATGGGACGCTGGGGCGGCTTCGGCCAGTTGTGGGTGCCGCACGTTTACGTGCCGGCGCAAAATCCGGGCGACAGTTCGGGCGTGAACCAGTTCGGCCGCTGGGCGTATGGCCCGTGGTTCTGGCCGCCCACGAACAACATTGCCCACGGCGTTGTCCCGAACCCGTACTACAATCCGGCTTGCGACCCCGACATTACCTGGTGCGAACCGGCGACGATGCCCGGCACGCCGTATGTATCGATGGGCATGGAAGCGTTCAACGACACGCCGGTGGTGAACGGCACGGCTTACCCGACGGTGACGTTGGACCCGAAAGCTTACCGTTTCCGTATCTTGAATGCCGCCAATGACCGCTTCTGGAACCTGTCCCTTTACGTGGCCGACAGCACGGGCACGGAAGTGGCGCTGAATGCGGCGGAAGTGGCCGCAGCGCTGGACGACCCGGCGGGCGTTTTCCCGACGCCGGATACGGCGATCAGCCCAGCTGGCCCCGACTGGATTCAAATTGCTTCCGAAGGTGGTTTCCTGCCGAAACCGGCGGTTATCCCGGCCCAGACTATTACCTGGGTGACCGACCCGACCGTCTTTAACGCGGGCAACGTAGACCTGCACTCGCTGCTGATCGCTCCGGCCGAACGCGCGGACGTGATTGTGGACTTCTCGCAATACGCCGGCCAGACCTTGATTCTGTATAACGACGCCCCGGCGGCGTTCCCGGCGCGCGACCCACGGTATGATTACTACACGGGCAACGCCGACCTGACCAGCACCGGCGGCGCGCCCTCGACATTGCCCGGGTATGGCCCGAACACACGCACCGTGATGCAGATCAAGATAGCGAACACAGCGCCGGCGACGCCATTCCAACTGGCTCCCCTGGAAGCGGCCTTTGCCCATCAAGCCGATGGCTCCGGCGTGTTTGAATCCGGACAGCACCCGATCATTGTTGGTCAGGGCGCGTACAACTCGGCCTATGGCACCACGTTCACGAATAATGGCGCGTCGGCCGGCCTGGTACAGATTTTTGATACGCAGTTAACTTTCAATACCCTGGCTGGCGCCCCGCTGACGATTCCCTTCGAGCGTAAGGCGATTCAGGATGAAATGGGTGAAGCGTTTGACCCGGATTATGGGCGCATGAGCGGTAACCTGGGTCTGGAATCTCCGTTTGCGGGGGCGGGACAGGCGCAAAACCTGATTCTGTACCCGTATGTAAACCCGGCCAGCGAAATTCTGAATGGCGTGGAGCTGCCGGTAGGCCAGCTGGAAGCGACGCCGATTACCACGGCGAGCGACGGGACGCAGATCTGGAAGATCACTCACAATGGGGTGGACACACACCCGATCCATTTCCATCTGTTTGACGTGCAGTTGATCAACCGCGTCGGTTGGGATGGCATCATCCGCAAACCGGAGGCCAATGAATTGGGCTGGAAGGATACGGTGCGGATCAGCCCGCTGGAAGACACGATCGTCGCGATACGGCCGATTATTCCCAAGATGCCGTTTGGTCTGCCGGACAGCGAACGGCCGCTTAACCCGATGATGCCGTTAGGCTCGACAGAGACATTTGTCAGCATCGATGCCAACGGGCTGCCGCTGGCGCAACCCATCGTGAACCAGATCGTCAGTTTTGGCTGGGAATATGTGTGGCACTGCCATATCCTGAGCCACGAAGAGATGGACATGATGCGGCCGATGTCGGTGAACGTGAGCCGGTCGTTGGCGACTGCGCCGCTGCTGAACTTTACCGGCGCGCCGGGATCGCCCATTGTCCTGTCGTGGACGGATGGTACGCCGGTTGACCCGGCCAACCCCTTAACCTGGGGCGGCTCGAACAACGAAATTGGCTACCGGATCGAGCGTGCAGACGGCATTGGCGCTTTCCAGGAAATTGGTAAGGCGCTGGCAAACGTGACGAGCTTCACCGACAACACCACGGTGTCGGGGACTGTCTACCAGTATCGCGTTGTGGCTTACAATGCGGCCGGTGATTCAGTTTCGGTTCCGGTGTTGGTGGGCGCTACCGTGCCGGTGCCGGATGCTCCGAGCAACCTACAAGTTAGCCTGCTGCTATCCTTACAAACACGGCTGACCTGGACGGATAATGCGACCACGGAGACCGGCTTCGTGATTGAGCGCAGCGATAATGGCGACCCCTTTGTGGTCATTGCCTCGCCAGCGGCAGACACGACCCTCTATACGGACTCAACCGTTGTCCCGGGACATACCTACACCTATCAGGTAGCGGCGGTGAACGGCTCCGGACGGTCTGGCGTGGCGACATCAGGCAGCGTGTACATTCCCACGGCCCCGGCGGCGCCCTCTAACTTCGCCGCCACGGCCCAGGTGACTACGGTCAGTACCGCCAGAATTAATCTGAGCTGGGTCGATAATTCGAACGACGAGACCAGCTTTGTGATTCAACGGGCGACCGACGCAGGGTTCACGACGAACCTGGCGACCTTCACCCGTCGGGCAAATGCGACGACCCTGGTACAAACGGGTCTGCCGCGTGGCGTGACGTATTACTATCGTATCCTGGCGCAGAATGCTTATGGCCAATCGGCCTGGGTAAATCTCTCGCCGCCGTCGATTACGACACCTTAACTCTAAATTCTGTACTTCCGGCGTCGGTTGTTGAGAACAACAACTGACGCCGGATTGTCCTTTTTAGGTGCAATGGATGTCTCGACAGCGTAGCAAAAACGCTAAAGAAGAGTTTGATTATGAAGTTTAAACCTGAAAACACGCAAACAAATACATCAACCGCCGTAGGCAGTCAGGAACAGCAGTGGCTGACTAACGTGTTGCTGCATCGTGGTGAACAAATTACGCGCCGGTTTGTGTACTTTTACCAAAAGTTGCAGGCTCTGCCGCGACAGACGCGGAAAGTCTTGCAGAAGCGGCTGGCGATGACGCTGGCGGGCGCGGCGCTGCTGCTGGCGCTCAGCGGTACGCCTAGCGTTCACGCCGCGACGATTACGGTTAATCCTGGTTCGCAGGGGATTGGGATAGACGGGGGCTGCTCCCTGGTAGAAGCGATTATCACGGCGAATACGGCCGTTGCTTCGGGTGATTGCTCCGGGGGAACCGCCGGTCCAGATATCATTACTTTGGGCGGCGGCACCTATTCGTATAAATACGAATTTGGTTTTGGCAACGCATTACCTCGGATCACTAGTCCAATTACTATCAACGGGAATGGGGCAACGATTGAACGCAGCGGAGCGACGCCTAATTTCTTCCGTGTTTTGCACGTGAGACCCAGCGGCAATCTGACGCTCAATGATACGACGTTGTCTGGCGGTTATTCGCAAGATAATGGCGGGGGCATCTACAATGAACGTGGGATTGTTGTCTTAAGTAACAGCACGATTAGCGGCAATACGGCCGTGAATGGTGGGGGTATCTATAATCTGAATGGTACCGTGACGTTGAACAACAATAGTGTGGTTGGCGCGAATGAAGCGTATGATTATTATGGACTTGCCACGGCTTCGGGGGCGGGCATCCTTAACAAAGCAACCGCTTCCACGGCGAATTTAACCATCAATAACAGCACAATCAGCGGGAATTTTTCTACCGGGGTTGGGACCCAGGGCAGCGGTATTTATAACTGGGGCGACAATTATGGCACGGCTACTCTCATCGTAAATAACAGCACGATAAACAATAATAGCGCCTATCTGGATGGCGCCGGCGTGATGAATTACGGTGGAAATTATGGCATTGCAAATGCCACGATA
>JAKQCM010000112.1 GCA_029559155.1 Chloroflexota bacterium | reverse complement strand
AGGCGGCGCAGCTTCCGCAGTTCGGAGCGCAGGTGTTTTTGGTTTTCAAATACCTGCCCCGTGCTGAGGATCGCCGCGTCTTTGACGCCTAAATCGATGTCCACCGGCGGCCCGGAAACGGCCGTGCCTGGCTCTTCTACTTCGATCGCAATGCTAATCCACCAGCGCGCCCCGCTGCGCGAGATGACGGCGCTCATGATTTTGCCGTCGAAGCGCAGCGTCTCGGCCATGTTCACCGGCTCGTCGAGGCGCGGTATTTTCACCCAATGCCCATCCAGCCGGATTTCCGTGTTAGCCACGTAAAACGATTGGTGCGGATTGCGCTTGCTCTTGAACCGAGGGTAGCCCGGCTTTTTCTCGCCATTTTTCACGCGCCGGAAGAAATTCTGGAACGCCCGCCCCAGGCAGGTGAACCCGTACTCGGTGCAGCGGCCGGAAACCTCCGCCGTCCAGGGGAACTGCTCGTGTTTGAGCGCGTTGAACTCCCGTTTCAGCGAGAGGGCTGACGGCCGTTCCCCTGCTTCGTACAGTTCAATCCACCGCGCCAGCCCCCAGTTGTAGGCGAAGCGCACCGTGCCGGCCGCCCGGCGGAAATACGCCTCCTGTTCGGGAGTGGGATTGAGCCTGATTTTATGCGCCAAAATCATAGTTCACCGCCGCCGTTCCACGTGCGTGTGGGTGAAACCCATCCAACGGGGATTGACCGTTCACAGAGCAGGCCAACGCCACGCCCTCCCGGCCCATTTCAAGTGTCCGCCCGGCTAGTACGGCCACTTTTTTGTTTATAGCTACCATTTCACCACCGCCTTGCCCGTCTGCGCGGGCAGCCAAACGGCCGTTCCCTTGGCCTGGTTGCAATCAGAGCAGCAGGGCAAAACGTTGGTTTTGGTTGTGCCGCCGCCGTTAGCCAGGGGGACGATATGATCCATCGTCTCAAACGGCCGTCCGCAATAGGCGCAATTTCCACGCCAGACGACCAGCAAATACAGCCAGTGGTAGATCATCAAGTCCGCAGCGCGCCCTGCCCGCCGCGCCCGCTTGCGCTGCTTTTCGGCGCGACGCGATTCAACAACATAGGAAAAATCGGCCATCACCACCCCCGTTCCAACAGGTCTTTAATGCCCGCCGGGGACACGTCGTATACGTCCATGTCCATCTCGTTGATCGCCGGGTCTACCCACGTCACGCACCAGTCCGGGTGCATGTGGGCAAACAACCAGGCGGCGCGGAAACTGCCGAACTGCGCCCGCTGCGCCGCCGGGTCGCACCAATGCCCATCCAGCTGACGATACAGGTCGGGCACGGCCGTTTCGTCCACGTCGGCCGTTACGCGCCAATCAGGATGCGTCAGGTTAAACCACCACGCGCCCTCTGGCGTTTCAAAGTGCGCCTCGCGGCGCTTCTCGTTGCGTCTAATCGGCTCGGCCATCACAGCACCTCGACGGTATGGGTCGTGGTGAACAGCACGCGCCAACGGGGATGCCGCTGCTTAAACTGCCGCGCCGTGTCCGCGTCATCAAATTCAATCTCCCGACCGGCAACGTCCCATTCCATCACGCAGCGCATGGGGCCGTCGAGACTGAAATCGTCGAACACCTCCCACCACAATTCGCCGTCCGTATCCTCCTGAACGATGGCGTTAAACA
>JAKQCM010000099.1 GCA_029559155.1 Chloroflexota bacterium | reverse complement strand
CGGACCAAATTGTCCCAGCCGATGGCAGCTTTCACAGGTTAACGGCCGTCCGGCGTAATCTGTTTGGTGCGTGTCCAGGCTGTAGCCGGCCAGCAGCGTGTGGTCTATGTTGTTGAAGGCGAAGACAGTGATTTGGGCGTCTCGTCCCTGGTGTTCCGTGTGGCAGCTTTGGCAGCTTCCCGTCCCTGGCAAAAGACCGTGCAGGCCAATGGCCTCAGCGCGTTGTGTCGCCACATCGATATGACAATCCTGGCAGCTCTCGCTGATGATGCAGTGAATCGGACCATGACAATGTGTACAATCTTGCTCGAATTCAGCATGGGAACTGTAGCCGCCTAACATTTGATTGTTCGGATGCAGAGCCGAAAGCGGTCCCATATTGCCGTGCAAGGTCGTCAGATAACCCCCAACCGTCAGAGCCGTGATCATTAGCAAGGCTACCCCGACGCCCAAAAACGCCTTAGAGGATAATCCTTTTTTGCGGAGCATAATGTCACCTGTTTTGTAAAAATTCAATGAATCCCACTAACCCCTTAGTGGTACCAGCGTACTATGTGTTCCTTAACCAATCCTCAACGGCCGTTCATGAAAGAGCGTTTGGGGCGTTTCTGGTGATGTTTTCCTTGATGGGTCAATTGGTTTGCACGGCGATTGGCAAGTAGACATAAACCTGTTCGACGAGTTGTTCCGCGCCGAAATAGACAAAGGCGCGGCCAACCAGGTCCCGGTCGAAGCGGTACTGCGGCGCGCCAACGGCGATTTCGTCGTAGCTATCGCCGTTGACGCTGCCGATGACGGCCGTGCTCGTGCCATAGGCTGTGTCGGCTTTGTCGCCCTGGCCTGTCCAGTTGGCCGTGGCGCTGACGCTGCCGGGCATGCCCAGATAGAGAAAAACGCAGCCTTCGTTGGACTGGTCGTGGGTGCAGGTTGGCGCGCCGACGAGGATATCGGCGAAGGCATCGCCATTGACGTCGCCAACGGCCACGGCCGTGCCAAATAACGATCCCACCTGCCCGCCGTATGTGGACCATACGGCCGTGCTACTCATCAATCCGCTGCTGCCGCCCAAATATAAAAACACGCCGCCTTCGTCGTCTACGCCGCCGGAGCTGTGCGGCGCGCCGACGAGCAGGTCGCTGGCGTTATCTTCGTTGAAGTCGGCGGCGGCCAGGGCGGAGCCAAACAGACCGCCCGCCTGGCTGCCGGTTGCCTGCCAGGCGGCCCCACTGCCTGGCCCAGTTTCGCTGCCCAGAAACAGGTAGACGGCTCCGGCGTCTTCGAGGGTGGTGTCGAAGAAGGGCGCGCCGATGAGAATGTCGTCGTACCCGTCATGGTTGACATCGCCGGCGGAGGCAACGGCCGTGCCAAATGCCGCGCCAGCCTGCCCGCCAACGGCCGTCCAACCAGGGGTATCGCTCAGTCCGTCGGCCGAGCCATAAAAGAGGAATGCAGCTCCTTCGCTGCTTAACGTTTCCTGGTACCAACGCGCGCCGACCAGGACATCATCGAACCCATCGTTGTTGACGTCGCCGGCTGCGGCGACTGCGTAGCCCAGGTGCGCGTCTTTTTGATCGCTTTCAAACTGCCAGTCGGGGGCGGTGTGTAGGCCGTGGGAAGAACCCAGGTAGAGGTAGGCGCGTCCTTCTTCGGATTGCCCGTTGTTGTAGCGGTATGCGCCGATGATGACGTCGTCGTAGCCATCGGCGTTGATGTCGCCGGCGGAGGCGACGGCAAAGCCGTAGCGCGCGCCCTTCAGGTCACTGCCGCTTGTCCAATAGGGGTTGTCGCTAAAGCCGCCGCTGTAGCCGTGGTAGACAAAGGCGGCGCCGCCGGTGTAGGTGTCTGATTCGTATTTGGGTGAGCCGACGATGAGGTCGATACGGCCGTCGCCGTTGACGTCGCCGGCGGCGATGGCGTAGCTGTATTCAGCGGCGGCCTGGTTGCCGGTGACCGACCAGGCGAGGAGGAGGGCGTGCAAGGTGGGGGAAATTAAAAAGGCGGCGAAGAGGAATACGGCCGTTCCTACCACTACACCACGCCAAAACCGCAATCGCCCCAAAGATCTTTTATCCGACATTTTCGCTCACCGGTAGAAACAGGAAGCGGGGTCAATCGTTTGGCCCCGCTTCACACAATTACGCCGATTCGTCTACTGTTCGATCATTGGCACATAGAGTTGATGGAGTTCTTGGACCACCCAGACCTGCACTTCTACACCTGGGGACCAACGGCCGTTCTTGTCTTTAGCCATAAAAGTAAATTGCGCCCATCCCGGCTGGCCGCTCCACCCGGGTTGATTGACCACATCTTGCGCCTGAATCTCGAGTATTTTATCGGTTCCTACTAACACGGGTTCCATCTCGGATTCCAACGGCTTGAGCAGCCAGGCCACCTCTTCGATTTCACCTTCCAGGCCAAACCCTCTAGCGGATCCAACCAGAATGAGAGTGTCATTGTTTGCCAGGCTGAGAGCTGTTCTGTTCACGTATAGAATGGAAGCGATAGGATCGATCTCCAGGTTAGTGTCGTCTGGGAGATACATCAACCGGCGGAAGATAATGTCGCTGTCGTAGATCAGTTCGTGACCGTCGGGCAAAATATCTTCTTTCCACTGATTCCAGACGGCGTACATAAACGTGCCGCCGGGGTTGGCAACCATGCCAGCTTCGCCAGACAAGTCATCGGTTTTGTTTTCCAGCCACGGCCAGCGATCTAGCAATAGGTCGTCCGTGTCGGTCGCGTAATCCATGACCTCCCAGACATCGCCATACACGGTCGCCCTGCTGTAGTACAGGTCGAGTGGCACGGCCTCGCCTTCGGCTACTGTGGTGTTGTCGCCGGTTTCGTAGACCACGAAGAATTTATCCTGCGCGCGCGTTGCGTCATCTTCGTAGGGTAGCCCCTCGAAGGTGATCTTATTGGCGGTTAACCAGGCGGTGCTGATAGTCGGGTAGAGCTTCATCCCGCCGGTTGGGGAGTAGCGCGGATCGAGAATGGTGATTTTGTTGCCGATCAGCTGCGAAACATTGCGCCCTTGCTCGAAAGCGCCGGCTGCGTAGGTAAACTCGGTGCCTATACAATCATCGGACGCAGTGTTGATGCAGTAGTTCTCAGTGGTTGTGATCCCCACGCCGCCTAGACCGGCTGGCGTGGTCGTCCAGGTCAGGCCGCCGTCGAATGAGCGACGCACGTAGAGGTTGTAGTGGTCGTTGCCGACGGTGTTAGCCTTCCAGTTGGGCGCCCAGGCGTACATCATCATAACGATATCGCCATCCAGGAAACCGCGATGCCCTTTGGCCACATCGAAGGGGTTTTCCCAGGACTGGTCGTCCAGGTCATTGTCGCTTTCACAGCCATCAATAGGTGCGACTCCGTCGCATTGCCGCCATTCTTGAACCTTGGGGAAGGAGCTGATCTCTTCTGGAATACTGCCATCGTCGGCTACGGGGAAGGTGGCGGCGCAAGCATCGTTGCCGGTCGCGTCCGTGCATTCTACGATGGTGTTGCCGGTGAGGTTGATGGCCGGCGAGAGGCAGAGGCCCTTGAGGTAATTCGGGTTCAAGCCATCGGTGTAGGCCCACTCGGTGCATTCCATGTTTTCGTAGGCGTAGGGATTGTCCACGGCTGGGTCAAAGCCATCGGGAATGATCACGCGGCGCAGCATAATGTCGGCCGGACCGCCCTGGTTGATGATGCCTTGTTTGTAGATCAGCATCGCTGCGAGGCCGCTTTCTGAGTTCACCGCAGCGCTTACCGAGTTGGTGGTGAGGGCGAAGCGCCGGGAGATTTCGGTCAGGTAGTAGTCGCCGCCATTGAGCGGATCGATTTGTACCGGGAAGAACTCATAATCCTCGCAATCATAGTCAGCGCCTACCGTCCACGGGCTGCACACGGCCGGTTGGTTGAGCATGCCACCCTGGTCGACCAGAACGTGGTCAAACATATCAAACGAGTAGTACCAGACATCCTTGCCGATATCGATGGGATCTTCTGCCGGGTTACCTAATGGATCGATCAAGACATCGCCCAGAGCTTTGGACTCTTCTGCAGCCATAACTACCCAGGCGCTCTTTTCAACCCAATCATCGGATGTATCATCTGGAGTACCATTGTCGTTTGTAACTGGGTTTAACGGTGTGTAAGGTTTCAGGTTGAGGCGGACGCGGGTGGCGGCGACACGGCCGTTTAGCACACGGCCGTCATCTGTGACGCAGACCGGCTGTGTAGAGCCGCCGGGCGTTGTCCAATCGATGGTGCTAGCGCAGTAGTCGGCGTCCGCTTCAGGCCCTTCCAAAGCAAGCAGGTCAGCTACATTGGTGAGGTCAATGTCATCAATTGTGTCGAAGTCGATGTAGCAGTATGGATCGCTGGGATTTAGTGTTGTGCTGACACCTTTGCACTTGGCATTGTCTGTTAACCGTGTCGGCATGGCCATTGGCACGTATGCTTTGGGCATGGTGGCATCGTCCAGGTCAGCGTATTCGTCCATGGTGATTGCCCCAATGGTGTCTTCCGCAGCGAACACTTTGTCGAAGTCGGCGTAGCTGATATAGGAATACCAGATATCCGTTTGAGCATTGGCGACAGCGCCAGACCACCCTTCGCCTGGGCCAAGGCCCTGACCGGGCCGTAACCCTTCGGGGTCTTCTTGCCAGGTCATCATGCAGCCCGCGCCCGTCGCGCAATCTACGGCCGGCAGGTTGGCGTCCCGTTTGCCAGAGGTCAGCCGTTCCGGTTTGGTCCAAATGACATAAGACGCTTCGGTTTCATCGGCAGTAGCTGGATCATCGCCACTCAGCAGCTTGCCGCGCGCCGTCCAGATGCAGCTGAAGGGGATCTCGCCAACTTCAGGGTACCCCTGTTCGGTGTAGTTTACTGAACCCTGGTTCCCGGCCACGCCAAACAGATCGTATAGATAGACGGCATCCTTGCCATAGGTCTCTTCCAGGTCAGTGAAATATTCTGCATCCTCAACCAGATCCAGGGAGTAAAGCGGGGTTCCGCCGCCGCAGTATTTGCTGGCCCAGGCGACAAAGATTCGGTCGCCAGCTACCTGGTGAACCAGCGCATGAACGCCGCCGAGGTATTCATGCCCGTTAGCCAGCGTGAAGGACGACAGGTCGGAAGAGCGGGAAAGGTTGGTGTTTTTCCAGGTAGTGCCGTCGTCCAACGAGAGACCGACAAAGGCGTCATACTCGCCTAAGGCGATTCCGCCCTTGAGGGGAATTTCACTTGTGGTAACGAGATCGCCGATCTTGTCGATGTAGACGGAGACCAGCGGTTTGGCGAACTCACGGGGGTCGTAGGCTACGGTTCCCAGGTCATCGTCTAAGATGTAATTGTCTACCAGAGTGATGAGGCCAGTAGATGATTGCGCCGGTACGTAAAAGTCCATCATATAGATGTTGGCTTTTTCAGTTTCGGCTTCCGGTGTCTTGGAGATATTACGCCGGAATACTATTCCATCTTCAGCCAGCACGTTGATTGTGATCAGGCCGATTGCCAGAATGACAAAAATTAACCAATGTTTTTTACTCATTTTTCCTAACCCTCCAGGTCGTTGGGAGACCATGTAATTGAATGGTGCGGATAAAAGTGGCTTCAAAACCCGGCTAACAAGTTAGAAAACCCCGACCAGGGCTTTGAACTGGTACCAGCGTACTATGGCGCGCTTAACCAATCCTCAACGGCCGTTACTCCCCGCCGCCAACCAGGCAGTTAAATTAAAAGCAAAGGGAAGCAATGGACCAAAAGTAGTCGGGAGAAAAGGCGCAGATTATGGAGAATTAGCCTGGATCAGGCCATTGAAAAAGGTCTTCAGGACGCCGCTGCAAATGAACGATAGCCGCGCGGCAGTGCAGATCAGGGGAGATGAAGAGGGTGCTGATATTGGTGAGGATGGTTTCTTGCGCCGGGCCAGAAACGAGCAGATCAAAAGCTTCCACCGACCGGTTCTGCTTTAGCGCATGAATAACGGGGCAGTCGTGCTGGCAAAACGGCCGTCCATCCGGCGTTTTACCTTTTAATATTTGCCAACAGGGTTGGCCAATTGCATCTTTTACCTCAATACCCAACAATCTTTCCGCGGCTGGATTCCAGAACATAATGCGCTGTTTGCCGTCGATGGCAAAACTTGCATCCGCAACATTGCAAAATATATTTAGCAGCTCGTCCATGTTCAGAACTCCAGTGGCGCTGTTCGCAGAGAGCTTTTCCCTCAGTGGCTTTGATGGTGAATGGTGGGCAGCAAATGGTTGGTAAATACGCCCACCTAAAGCCTAGTCGGCCAGCCTTAACCAGCCCTCAACGGCACAGTCTGGACGATTCGGTTGGATAAAATTGGAGGATTTTAGCGGGAGAAATTGGCGCAGGTTAGCCGGTGCACTTCAATTGTTTGCACAGATTTTGGGTTTCATAGCTGGGCGCTACGTTTAGTTCTTCTTGTAAAGCCTGCGTTAGACGTTGGCATTGGGCAACGGCCGTAGGCCGGTCGCCTTGCCGGATAGCCATCCGCATCAGCGTCTGGCAGGTTTTTTCACGGCAGGGATCAATTGCCAGGGCGTGCAAGTACAATTCTTTGGCCTTCGCCTCTTCGTTCTGTTTTTCGTACAAAGCGCCCAATTCATCCATCGCGGCGAGATAAAGTTCTCGATAACGCTGGTGGTCGCCGTTGGTCCAGATGCTGGTTTGGGATAAATCGGCCAAAAAATCACCCCGGTACAAATTTAAAGCTTTTTGGTAATGGAGAATGGCTTGTTTGGGATCATGGGCAAAGCGGGCACGGCGAATTTGTGATTCAAAATTCGTCGTATCCAACCAGTGGTGGTCTGCACCGGCCAACTGATAGTAGCCGCCTTCGTAAACGACGAACCGGGAGTCGGCCCCGTTTTTAAGATCGGGTTCCAGACTGCGGCGCAGGTTGTAGATTGTGGTATTCAGGTTGCGCAGGGCGGCTTCATAAGGCAGGTCAGGCCAGAGCAGCTCTGCCAATTGGTCTCGCGTCGTGGCGTGATTATGCTGCAGCGCCAGAAACGCCATCAGGGTACGCACTTTTAACCGCCGCCAGAGCGGCCCTTCAACCTGCGTCCCATCAGGCCGCCACACAACAATCGGGCCAAGAAGGTGAATACGCAGCATGTTGTCGCTGAGGGGGTGGGTTTCTAGTAAGCGAGAAAGCTGTACCAGGATAGCTTGATCCGGTTTGTTTTTTTGTTCCGGCAGGGGAATGGTGCTGATGTTGATGGAGATGTTGTGTCGTTGGCGGTTTTTTACAATGAGGTTGAAATGTTGAATGGGTTTACCGGCATATATTCTTTGGATGATGGCGCAGTTGGGTGAGCAAAAGGGGCGGCCTTCGGGTGTATGACCGTTTAGCAACTCCCAGCAATGCTGGCCAATTGCCTCTTCGGCGGTGTATCCTAAAATTTTTTCCGCAGCTGCATTCCAATACACAATCCGCTGATTTTCATCAACGGCAAGCGCGATGTCCCCGGTATTGGCAAACAGGTGAAGATATTTTTGCATGGCAGCCCCTATGTAACGAACAAACCCCTATGGGCATACTGTAATGAGGGTAGATTAAGGTTTATCTTACGGCTAAAAACGAATGAACAATTGCCGAAAAAGATACCATCACTGCTCAAATTTGGATCGTCTATGGTTGGATGTTGCTATCGATGATGGGTTGACCCTTTAGCACACTGTCAGGTTACAATGATTTTTGGGTGTTGTCGTCTGACGTTTGTCATAAGCAATGGGGGGCAAAGATCACGATTTCACATAATAAAAAAGGCGGTCAGATTTTCCTGGCCGCCTTTTGGGGTGAGGACGAGGGTGTTGTTAGCCTGCTGTGCCCTGGAACAGGGCATTTAGATTAAGGGAAGGCGCTTTGGTGTGGCTGGCTAACGTGACATAAGATTGCGCCAGGGCATCTTTGCCCGCGCCCAAAACGGTGCTGATCAGTCCAAATGCTTCGGCATATTCGGTTGGCGGCAGGTTGTAGTTAATCTGCTGCCAGATGCTTTCTTCCAGGACGTTAACGGCCGTTTGCACTTCATGTATATCAAACCCGGCCTCAAATCGCTCCTGGGCGATCAATTCCATATGCTCCACCAGCGGCATGAGCGTTCGTTTGCGCACACAATCGCGGGTGAAATCAAACAGGTTTTGCAGTCGTTGGCGGTTCCAGGCGGCGCCGGCGACCGCGTAATGCCTGAGCTGCGACCGCGCCAGAGCCTCAACCGCGTCATCAAGAATGAGGGTTTCTTGTTCGTTTAATAACTCCAGTAGATTGGTAGCCATTATCAATTCTCTTTTACAGACACACAAAGGGCTATAAGTCGCCGCTGTAAGCGGTTGCTTGCATGGTGTCTATTTGATTGTCAACTCGCGAGTGGGCAGCTAACCTAAAATTGGCTGCCCGGAGTGCCTAACGACCGGCCAGACTGCGCGTCTTAAAGCATCGCATGTGTGGTTGGTAATTGGCGCAGCTTATGCCAGCGTTCCATGGCCCCTTTACGGAAAAGTGCCGGATCGAAATTCGCCAGGGCTTCCCAGCCTTCCACACTGGCTAATTGTCGATCTTCTTCCGTGAGTTCCAGTTCCAGGACACGGCCGTCGGTATTCATGACAATGGTGAGTGTCTCTTTGCCGTCGTCAATGATTTCCCGAATACACAAGCGGTCGGACCCTTCTGGGTAACGGAAGAAAGCTGCGGAACACCGCTGGCAGTACGCCAAAGTGGTGTCGCACAAATCGCGATCGATGATGACTTTCATGTTCTTTCCTCGTTTATGGGATGATATGGCAGAACCTTAGGATGTGGATTTATGGGGGTTCTGTCGCTTACAGATAGTTACAGTATAGGGCATACAGAGGTGATCGACAGCGCGAATTGTCATAAAATCGTTATGACACTTGTCATCGGATTTGTCTAAAGGGCAAACGGCCGTTCCTTAAATCCTAATTCCCACCGCCTTCCCTGGTTGAGAATCTCCATGGCAGTTCTTTGCCAAGACCCCGAAGGTTTGCTGCACAAATCATCCAAATTCTCAGGCGCAAACCCTTGGGGTTTGGGATGGTTATCATTTCCAAAACTAAAACCTGTAAATCGTGATATGATTCAGCATTGGTGCATACCGGAAGAGGTCCAGAGCATGGAGACTTACGCTACTTTTCTCCCTATCGATCGTCGTTTTGCTATAGCTGCTGGGTCTGATTTACCAGATCGGACAAATGGCGCAGTTTTGTTTGCCGACATTTCTGGGTTTACGCCGTTAACGGCCGTTCTCGCCCAAGAATTAGGCCCTCATCGCGGCGCAGAAGAACTCACCCGCCATCTCAACCACGTATTTTCCTCCCTCATCGCCCAGGTACATCTGCATCTGGGCAACGTCATTGGCTTTAGCGGGGATGCCATCACCTGTTGGTTCGACGAAAGCGACAGCGGTGAATTAGACCCCGCCACCCTCGCCCTTGCCTGCGCCCTGCAATTACAGCGAGTCATGGTCCAATTAGAAGCCATGCGCACGCCGCAAGGCCATGTGATCTCCCTGGCCCTAAAAGTAGCCTTGGCCGCCGGTCCGGGTCGCCGCTTCCTGGTAGGCGACCCGGAAAAATATGTCATGGAAACAATGGCCGGCTCTACCCTGGATCAGATGGCCGCCGCTGAAAAACAAGCCATTCAGGGAGAAGTTGTGGCCACGGCCGATTTCCTGGAGCGTTTACCGGTTAGTCCGGTGGTGTCTACCTGGCGTCGGGATGACTATGGACAGCGATTTGCAGTTATTAGCAGCATGACCTTTGCTGTTTCGCCGACGCAGCGTCCCCCCATCCCCCCGATTCCGGCGGCCATTGCCCGGCAGTGGCTCTTACCACCGGTTTTCGACCGACTGCACCAGGGCGCGGACGATTTTTTGGCCGACCTACGCCCGGCAACGGTTCTATTTTTAAAGTTTAGCGGCATCGACTATGACGACGACGACAACGCCGGCAAGAAATTAGATGCTTTTGTGCGCCGTATCCAGGCTATCCTGGATCGTTATGAGGGTTTCCTGATCCAGCTGACGGTTGGCGATAAAGGCAGTTATTTTTACATCACCTTCGGCGCGCCCATCGCTCATGAGAATGATCCGGTGCGCGCCGCCGCCGCCGCCCTGGAACTGCGCGATTTGCCTGCCGAATTCTCGTTTTTACAACCATTGCACATGGGCATTAGCCAGGGATTGGCTCACAGCAGCGCCTATGGCAGCCCTCAGCGGCGCTGTTATGGGGTGATGGGCAATGAGGTTAACATTTCCGCCCGTCTGATGACGACTGCGCAACCAGGGCAAATTCTCCTGACGCCGACTGTTGCCGAGATGGTGCGTTCGACGTTTTCATTGGCGGAACTGCCCCCGGTGCGCCTGAAAGGCATTCGGGAGCCGCTGCCGGTATGGGAATTGGGCGAACGATCGTTGACCGTGCGAACGGATGGTGAGCGATCGGCTATGCCGATGGTTGGGCGGGATAGGGAACGCGAACAATTGGCGGAAGCTCTGGATCGATTGGCGAACGGCCGTTCCGATACCCTCATCATTGAAGGGCAGGCCGGCATAGGCAAATCGCGGCTGACGCAAGAACTGCTTACCATGATAGACTCCGAAATAACGTTGGTGGTGGTTGGCAGCGGTGACGCCGTGCAGCAATCCGCGCCCTACCACGCCTGGCGGCCCATCTTTGAACAACTTATTGTTCAGCGCCCAGACAACCCGAACACGAACCCGGAAGCCGTGATGTTGGACCGCATCAGGGAGGATTTGGATCCGTCGCTGCATGATCTGCTGCCTTTGTTGAAGGTGGTGCTGCGCCTGGAATTGCCCGAAACAACGCTTACAGCACAGCTAACAGGCGAAGCGCGGCAGGATAATACCCATCGCCTGCTGGTTGGTCTGCTGAAATCGGTTGTCCGGCAGCCGGGTACGGCCGTTTCCCGCCCATTGGCCCTCATCATCGAAGACGCCCACTGGTTGGATTCCGCCTCCTGGCTGCTGCTGCGCCGCGTCCACCAGCAGATCGACCCGTTATTGCTGGTATTGGTTGCCCGGCCATTTTCAGAAACCGAGGCGACGCCCACCTTGTATGCCGACCTGGCCGCCTTGCCCACAACACAGCGCCTTGTGTTAGACATGCTGCCTGTACCGGCGGTGGAAGAGTTGATTCGTCAGCGGTTGGGGGTGCGCAGTTTGCCAACGGCCGTCACCAATCTCATTCACGCCAAAGCCGAAGGCCATCCATTTTTCAGCGAAGAAATGGCCTACGCGCTGCGAGACGCCGGCCTCATCCAAATTGAGGACGGCGAATGCCGTCTGGCGGCCAACATTGATGCCTTTAACACGCTGGATTTTCCCAACACCATTCAGGGCGTCATTACCAGCCGCATCGACAAATTGCTGCCTGCCCACCAACTGACTGTTAAAGTGGCCAGCGTCATTGGCCGCATTTTTGCCTTCAAGTTGTTGACCGGCATCTATCCGGTGGATACGGACGCCGACCATTTGCGCGAGCATTTGGATCATTTGGAGCAGTTGGGCATTACCCCGCTGGAAACGCCTGCGCCGAATCTGGCTTATATTTTTAAGCATCTGGTCACCCAAGAAGTGGTTTATAACCTGATGACATTTGCTCAGCGGCAGCAGCTCCACCGGCGCACGGCCGTCTGGTACGAAAACAGCCAGAGCGGTGACCTGAGCCTCATTTTTCCTTTGCTGGCGTACCATTGGCAGCAGGCAGGCGACGTGGAAAAAGCGGTGACATATTACGAAAAAGCGGGCGAAAACGCCTTTCGGGATTACGCCAATCAAGAAGCCATTCGCTTTTTCACAAAGGCGCTGGAATTGAGCGGCGACACCTCTGCGCCAACGCGCCGCGCCGGTTGGCAGCGCCATTTGGGTGAAGCCGCCTACCGGCTGACGTTGATGGAAAAAAGCGAGGCTCATTATCTCGCGGCGCTGGAATTGTTGGAACGGCCGTTACCCTCTGCGCTGCTCTCCCGCGTTCTCGGACTCGGCCAACAACTCCTTCGCCAGGCAAACCATTACCGCCGAGCGGGCCGCAGCCTGAGGCCCGTTGTCTCAGAAACAGACCGGCATATCCTGTTGGAAGCCGCCCGCGCTTACGAAGGCGTCTCGGAGATTTATTACAATACCGGCGATTTCCTGACAACCTTTTATTGCGTCATGGCCGCGCTCAATCTCTCCGAAAAAGCGGGCGTGTCGCCCGAATCGGTCCGTGGCTGCGCCAACATGTGCCCGACTCTGGGTACTGTCGGGCTGCACAAACTGGCCGACAGCTACCGCCAACGCGCCCTGGCGATGGCTGCCGATCTGGACGACCTGACAACGACCGCTTACATTCAAGTCCCCTTTTCCTCTTACAGTTTGTGGGTTGGCAATTGGGAACGGGCGGAACTCGAGATCAATCAGGCGCTAAGCATTTATTCCCGGCTCGGCGATTGGCGGCGTTGGTGCGTGGTTGCCTGGGTTTGGCCGCAAGTCGCCCAATACCGGTCTGGGCTTCACCGGGCACAAGAATTATGGGCCGAATTGTACGAAATCGCCCAAAGCAGCCAGGACACCCGCCATCAGGTTCGCGGCCGTGGTGGACAGATGTTCAACTTTTTAGCCCAGGGGAAGCGTGAAGAAGCGTTTGCCTGCGCGGATTCCGTAGGCGTCTTAATAGAAGCTAACCCTGAGATGTTCGAAGTCGAGGAGAGGCTTTGGTATGCCATCCTGGCGGTTCGCGCGCTGCATGAGGAACGCTGGGCGCAAGCCCGCGCCCTGGCCCACGAGCAAATTGCCGCCATTGGCCGCGCCCAATTTAAATTTGACTTGCTGGATGTATTTGCCGCCAGCGCCGAGGTTTTTTTGACCTTATGGGAAATGGGCCTCGCCGATAAAAAAGAAGCGTGGAAGGGCTGCCGGGTGCTGTCTCGATATGCGCGCACCTATCCATTTGCCCGTCCGCGAGCCTTGTGCTGCCAGGCGAAATTTGCCTGGCTGGATGGCAACCAGGGGAAAGCGCACATGCTGTGGAGCAAAGGCGACGCCCAGGCTGCGGCGCTGGCCATGCCATATGAGCAGGCGCATATTCGGGAAGTGATGGAGAAATATATAACCAGCGCTTAGCTGGCTGTGGATGGTCAGGCGCGCCGCCAGGGATCGACGCCCTGTGCCCGGCTTTTTTGATAGATAAGTCCCATGTAGACGATGTCGAAAAGGAATACGAAGGCGTAAAGCACGTTGACGAGTGGCGTCTGGATGCCGTCGGCGAGCATAAAGGCGAACGCGGCCACGGAGCCAAGCCATTTGCTGGCGGCAATGTAGAAGGATTGCCCGTCGATGTTGTCGCGCCGGAAGAGCATGACGACGAAGAGTACGGACATGATCAGGTTGAGGCCGAAGCCGGTGTAGTAGCTGCCGCCTTGCAGTGTCAGGGGAAGATATTCGGGGATTTGGCCGTTGACGACCACTTGCCAGAGGTTGCGAATCCAAAATTCCTGGATGGCGGTGTAAAGGATGAGGAAGGCGGCGACGATGCCGCCGAGGACGATCCAGGTGAAGTTTTTCTTGACGAAGGGGTGGGTGAAGTAGTGACGGCCGTATTTCAGCACTGTGTACAAAATGACAAAATCAAACAACATCCAGATGAAATTACGACTCTGGATCACGGCCGATGGGCAGGAAGCCCAACTGGCCGGGCAGCCAGATTCGATGCCCAACCCGAAAATAATCTCCCACGCCAGATTGCCACACAGCGCGACAACCGGCATGCCATACGATTTATCTTTGAAGCCGCGATATATGATGAGAATGTAGGCGATTAACCAGAAAACGCCGGATAGCAGCGCGGTGGCCAATAACCAAAAATGATTGGCGTCTAACATAATGCCTCCTGAGCGATGGGCTGACGATAGTGTGGGGAATGATAGATGGGTTGGGGAGGGTTGTAAAGGGGGGAAACGGCCGTTTGCAACTTACGGCCGTTTCCCCTACAAAACCATACGCGGCTTAGCGGGTGATTCGCGGCAGGTAAGAGCGATAGCCAATAAACGTCTGGATTTGTGCGGTATTATCCGATATTTCTATTTCCGATGTGGCGCTGTCAATGGCAACCTGTGTGGTTAATGTGGTAAAAGCCGGCGTATTGGCGGCTACAGTAGTCGTCAGGAATATGGTTTGGGTGGGGGAAACGGCCGTTAAGTCCCCCAAATTCCAGACCAATGTTTGGCCCGTTACTGTAACCGGTAAGCTGGCCGAAACGAAGTTCAACTCAGTTGGCAGCGTGGCTGTGATCACTGTGTCATTGGCCAGTACGCCGCCTCGATTGCCATAATGAAGCTGATAGACAATTTCTTTTCCCGCTGTGGCTGTCTGAGCGCCCTCGTTCTCGGCTGTTAGCCAAATATTGGGGTGCGCCGAGCCTAAAGATACGTCGTCAAGCCAGAAGGCTACACGTGGTTCCCCAGCAGTTTGGGTGAGCCGGAACTGAATGGTTACGGTTTGTCCGGTCCAGGGGGACATATCGGCCCAGTAATGGTTCCAGGCGGCGCTGCCGTTCTGAAGGGGTACGGCCGTTGTCGTCAGTTCGTCCGTTACTAGCAGTTCTAACCCGGACATGTCGCCGGCCACATCACCAAAGCGCCGACCCATGAAGGCCAGCGTGGGCGCAGGCATGTCCGCGGGAAGGGTGAGCGTTTGCGAAAGAGCGGCTGTGTTGTTGGATACGGCCGTTGTCGACTGACGATAGATTCCATTGAAATTGCCTTGCGTGAGAACATGAAGCCGATCATACTGATCCACTACTAATAACGGCGGAAAGGAAGCATCAGTGGCGAAAGAAACCTCTGTTTGCCAACCCGTATCTGGCTTCCATTGCCTATAAGCCGCCTCCCCGTAATTTAAAAGGAGGAAATGAACATTACCCCGGCTGTCAATGGCCATATTGTGTCTGGCATAGTCATAGGATCCATTTGTCAAATTGATGAGACTGCTGGACCAGGTTCCATCTGGTAAGCGCATGGAATGGTAATTATTCCAGATGAAAGAATCTCTATTTATTTTGCTTAAAATATGTAAGGTTCCATCTGATCCAACTGCCAGGGATATTAACTCTATTTCGTATGGATCAAACATTGGCACTTCAACAATATTGCTCCATGTGCCGTCTGCGGCACGGTTTTGGTAATAGGTAGTTGGTTTTTCTGGATAATATGTTTTTGTTGTCCAGGCAAAATGAGCCGTATCATCTGGCCCAAGATCCATCACCAAATTGTAATGCGGCAGTTCGAAATAGGACCAGATGTTACCCGGGTGCTGTTGTAGATAATAAGCTTTACTCAAACCGTTATAATCTCTTCTGACCAGCGCATGAAGTTGTCCTAGTCTGTCCACCGCAATTTGTTGTAGCGACAATTCTGAAAACAAGTACATCTCCGGCAGTGTGACCACAGTCTGTAAAGATGTCCAGGTTCCGGTAAGAGGCTTAGAAGCGTATTGGACATCCAGCCCATCGAATAACAACATTTGGATTTGATCGTCAGGCGTGGCGATTAACCCCATGTCTGTGTATCCGGTGTAAATGGTTTGAGTTGTCCAGGTTCCTGTCACGCTTCGGAATGCATAGATGATGTCGCCGCTTATTTGCGAAAGAATATGGAGGTTGCCCAGACTGTCCGCAACCATGTCGGCGCCGGCTATGACATCCAGGGGTGTATCTTCTTCCGTTGATAAACAGGGATAGGTACAATCCAGACTGCCTAATGCGGCGGCCTGGTTGCCGGTGTGACTATTAGGAGTGGTAACGGCCGTTACCGCTCCGCTCGACTGCCATTGGCTTAGGCCAGGAATGGCTTCAAAGCTGCCATTAAGAATCTGATCGTTATTGGGTGGCAGGTATATCTGCGACACAAATTTCTGGTTCAGGGTGGTAGCTGCTACGTCACCATACCCGGCGCGTGCAACGTCTAACGTGTGTGCCCCATTTGCCTGCAAAAGGCTTCTAAATGCGCCCAGGCTGTTTGTGGCTTCGTTGGTTAACGCAGTTGGGGAGATTGTAGGCAAGACATTGGGTAAAGGTTGGTTGCGATTATCGGTAATTTTGCCCCATAAGGCCCATCTATAAAATGTCGTTCCTGTATATGGCCCAGTCGGCCAGGCTTCTACATTGCTGGCCAAATCACGGGCGCGGCTGCGGAAGTAGACGGTTGTGCCAGGCGTGGCGGCATAGGAAGCTGTGGTAGAAGACACCATCGTTTGCCAATTTTGCCATACGCCGTCACCGATGCGATATTGCACATCGTAGGAAGCAAGACCCGAATTTTCGTCCGAGCCGTCCCATTCAACCTGGAACTGTGATGATTGAGTAAATTTTGGCAGTGGCGTCACCGCAGACCGAGGCGGGGTAATGTCTGTCGTTTGCCAATCGGGGTTCCAATCCAGGCCATCATAGGTCAATGCCTGGATGGTTGACTGCGTGGTATCGTAGCCGCGCAAAAAGGCATTTTCCCAATACCAGTTGCCCTGATAGTACACAAAGTTGATGTAGGTGAAGGTGATGTAACGGCCGTCTGGCGACCAGCTGTGCGCCCAGGCATCCGTTTGCGCTGGCGGATCATACAGCACGTGTTGGTTCGCGCCATTTGCGTCCATGACCCACAATTCCTGCCACCCATCGTTTTCTACATCAGCGTCATAAGCGATTTTTGTGCCATCTGGCGACCAGGAAGGATTGTAGCTGTAAATCTGGTTCGATAGCTGGGTAACGCCGGAACCGTCGGTATTCATCACGTAAATGTACAGTTGGCCGCTGCGGCTGGAATTAAACGCAATTTTTGTGCCATCCGGCGACCAGGCCGGGTAGCCGTCATAGCCCGGATCGGCTGTTAAACGGGTTTGCCCGGAGCCGTCGGCGTTCATGACGTAAATTTCTGACTGCCCGTCGCGGTAGGATTGGAAAGCGATTTTACGGCCGTCTGGCGACCAGAATGGGTTGACGTTATCGCTGCCGGTGAACGTCAGGCGCGTCAAGGCCGATCCATCGACGTTCATAGTGTAGATCTCGTAAGAACCATCTCGTTTTGAGGCAAAGGCGATGCGCGTGGCTCCTCGGTTGAGGCGGGGGTGCATGTCCACCGCGCCGTGCGTCGTCAGACGCGTGTCATTATAAGGACCAGTGACGTTGCCAATATAAATTTCCCAGTTGCCGTCACGATACGACTGAAAAACAAGTTTGCTCCAGGGAATCGGCGTTACCGAGAGCGGATCAGACTGCTTCTCTTGCCCGGATTCTGCGCCTGGCAGGCGCGGCAGCTCTTCAATGTTGCGCGACGGCCGTGGCGGGCTTTCTTGCTGGGCGGCTAATTGTAGGCTAGCGGCGAATACGGCCGTTACCAATCCCAATAACAATACAAGACGATATGTGTTCGGCATACTTTCCCCCTCTTGGGTTCATTTTACTGGTGGGTTTCCTCACTGGAACACCCTGGTTTATAAGCGGAACGGACCCCGTGATTGTAGCGAATCGCCAACCCCCGCCAACCTCCATAGCTCACAAATCTAATGTGATCTTTGTAACCTTTTACCCGCCCGCTCCATCCCACGCCACCGCCGCACGCCTCACGTCTTACGCCTCCCCTACCATCATCTCCCTTTCCGGCTATAATCCCCGCCATGACCCAACCAACCCAACCCCCAACCCCTGCTCAGGCGTGGATTGCCGCCATGCGGCCGCGCACGCTGCCCCTGGCCGTCGCCAGCAGTATTCTGGGCGGCTTTCTGGCCGCCGCCGATGGCGTGTTTAACTGGCTGGTGACGCTGCTGTGTGTGATCACGGCCGTGTTCCTGCAAATCCTCTCCAACCTGGCCAACGACTACGGCGACTCCGTCCACGGCGCCGATCACGTCGAACGCGCCGGACCCAAACGCGCCGTCCAATCCGGCCTCATCACTTCGGCCCAGATGAAGCGGGCCATGGCCCTCTTTGCCGGTCTGTCGGCGGTGTCCGGGCTGGCGCTGGTGATTGTGGCTTTGGGTGTGGCGGCGCTGCCGCTGGTAGCCCTGTTTGTGGTGTTAGGCGGCGCGGCGATTTGGGCGGCCGTCAGCTACACCGCCAGCAGCAAACCTTATGGCTACGTTGGCCTGGGTGATTTGTTCGTGTTCATCTTTTTTGGTTGGGTTGGCACGATGGGCACTTATTTTTTGCAGGCCCAGGCGCTGAATTGGCTGGTCTTGCTGCCGGCGACCAGCGTGGGGCTGTTGTCGGTGGCGGTGCTCAATGTCAACAATATGCGACATTGAATCGGACCAAAAGGCCGGCAAACGCTCCATTCCGGTGCGGATTGGGCCGCAGCGGGCGCGTATTTACCACTGGTTCTTGTTGGGCGGGGCGGTTGTATGCGCGCTGTTGTTCGTGGGACTGACGTATCACAGCCCGTGGCAATTTTTATTTGTGTTATCGCTGCCGCTGTTGTGGCGTCATGGCACGGCCGTTGCCCGTACCACCGATCCCCTCAAGCTCAACCCCATGCTCAAACAACTCTCGCTCAGCACCCTGGTCTTTGTCTTCACCTTCGGCCTGGGCCAGATTTTGTAGCCCGATGACTGAGGATAGGGAGACTGGAGACTAGGAGATTAGGAGACAAGGGGACTGGGAGATTTCTCCAATCTTCAATCTCCAATTACCAATCTCCAATCTCCAGTCTCCAGTCTCCAGTCCTTACCCCTTCGTGTTAAATTCCAAGAAGCCGCGTACCAATTCTGCATAGCGCTGCGGCCGTTCCAGGTGGACGGTATGACCGGCGTCCGGCACGACGGACAGGCGTGAGCCAGGGATCAGGTCGGCCATTTCTCGATTGATGGCCGCAAATTTGGCGTCTAATTCGCCCGCTACCAGCAAAACCGGCATGTTCAGCCGGGGCAGGTGCGTCCAGACCGACAACTGCGCCCCGGCGCCCATGCCGCGCAAGCTGTTCATCAGCCCGAGGGGGTTGTTTTGCAGCCGTTGTGCGCGCAGCGCGGCGCGGGTTTCCTCCGGAAGCTGCGCCTGACTGGCCCACAGCGGCAGGCTTTCCCAATAATCGACAAAAGCCTCGATCCCCTCGCGTTCAATGCGTTCGGCCAGGGCGTTGTCTTGCTGGCGGCGTTCCGCGCGCGCTGTTTTATCGGCCAGCCCGGGCGACGCGCTTTCCAAAATGAGCGTCTGGCAGCGCTGCGGATATTGGGTTGCCAGATACAGGGCCAGCCGCCCGCCCATCGAGTAGCCCAGTAAATTCACCTGTTCGATGTCGAATTGATCGAGCAAGTTTATCAGATCGGCGGCGGCCGATTCGATCATGTAGCGGGCGGGGCGGGCTGGGATGCTGGAACGGCCGTGTCCCAACAAATCTACCGCAATCACCATAAACCGCTCGTCTAGCACCGGCAGCACCGGCTGCCAGTTCTGGCTGCTGCCGGTGAAACCATGTAACATGAGCAACGGCCGTTCCCCTTGCCCCGAAATTTCCAGATTGTACTGCACGTCACGCACTGCCAGTTTTACCATGGTGTCCTCATTTATCTGCCGTCCGGCGGAACAAATGCACTTCCCACCTGGACAAAGGGCTTTCGCCCGTCTGTTCAAACCACGCCTGCGCCGTTTGCGCGTCGCAAGACATTTCCGCCCCAGACGGCTGGCCAAATTCATACCGCAGCCCGCCCGCGCTTTCTTCGTTAACATAATCTCTGAGATTTTGCCGCAAATCAGGCCGCTGCAAGTCGAACGGAACCCAACCGCTGCTGGCCAAAACACCGCCATACGCATACCCAGGGGCATCGGTTAGCAATCTTTCGATTCGCCCACGGCCGTATTGCGATGAGATATTCAAAAAAACCACGCCGCCCGGCCGTAAAAATGGCCGTCCACCCGCCAGCACAATTCGCCGAAACGCAAAGCCATCGTCGCCGTCGCTGGCCGGGGGGTTGGCCAAAATAAAGCTGGTCTGCCCGCTGAACGTTTCCAGAAAACGGCCGTCGTCGTTTTCCAGCGGCGTGTACCCATCAGACAATAGAAAGCGCACTTTGTGGGCTGCGCCGTTTTCATAGGCGTTTTGTTGGGCGATGGCTACGTTGGCCGCCGAAATTTCCAACCCCACCACCTGGGTAACGGCCGTTATTTTGGCAGCCAGGATGGCCAGGCCGCCCACGCCGCTGCCCCAGTCGAGGCCCAGGCCGCTTAACAGGCGGCGATGTTGGCCGACGGCCGTCAGGGCAATGCGGCTGGCCGGGGTCAGGGCAAATGTGCCCGGCGGATGCGCCAGCCGCAGGTCGGCCAGGCCGCCGGTCATCTCGGCGGTTAACAATGAAACATCCTGAGAAGTTGTCATGTTTTTTGGGGTCCTCGGTAAAATCCACGCATCACGCATCATCCCTCATCAAAACCTTCGCCACTGCGTTGCGGGCGATTTTGCCCGATGCTGTTTGCGGCAGGTCGGCGGCGAAGCGGATGAGGCGCGGCTGTTTGTAACCGGCCAACTGCGCGCGGCAGTGGGCCAGCAATTCAGCCTCGGAGAGCGCCATTCCAGGGTGAAGCTGCACCAGCGCCGCCACTTTCTGCCCCCACTCGGCATCCGGCACGCCCACGACGCAGGCATTGGCCACGGCCGTATGCTCCTTTAACACCGCCTCTACTTCCGCGGGGTACACATTTTCGCCGCCGGTCACAATCAAATCGCTGCGCCGCTGCACCACCCACAAATCACCATCCTCATCCAGGTAGCCGATGTCGCCGGTAGGATGCGAGGGGAGTGGGGTGTACGGGGTGCGGCGTGCGGCGTCCGCACGCCAATAGCCGGCCATGACCGTTGGTCCGGTGACGACGATTTCGCCGTAGGTGTTGGGGGCCAGGGAACGGCCGTTCTCGTCCACAATGGCCACCGTTGTACCGGGCAGAGGATGGCCGACGCTGCCTGGTTTTCGCGCCACATCTGGCGGCAGCATGGTCGCCACCTGGCTGGATGCTTCTGTCAGGCCGTAGGTCGTGGCAACCGGCACGCCAGCAGCCAGCGCCCGCCGCAGCAGGTCTGGCGTGGCCGCCGCGCCGCCCAGGAGCGCCAGCCGCAGTGTGTCTGGCCAGGCGGCGCGGGTTTGCAGCAGGCGGTGGAGCATGGTGGGAACCAGCGACATGAGGGTGATGGGTTTGTGGTCGAGGTCCTGGTTGATGGCGTCCAGATCGAAGCGCGGGTGCAGGGAAACGGCCGTGCCGTACAAACAACTGCGAAAAATTACCGCCAGCCCGCCTACGTGGTACAACGGCAGCACGCTCAGCCACAAATCATCTGGTCGCACGCCCAGCCGCTCGCCTGAAGCCTGTGCGCTGTAAAAATGATTGGCAAACGTCAGCATGGCCCCTTTGGGTTTGCCCGATGTGCCCGACGTAAAAACCACCGCCTGCAAACGGTCCAGCGCCAACGGCCGTTGGTCATTGGTAAGCGGTACGGCCGTCGCCAAAAGTTCTTCGTCGACTACCAGCAGTTGACAATTACCAATTGCCAATTGTGCCTGATTTGTAACCAGCCATTTTGCCCCTACTTGCGCAACCTGCCAGTTGATTTCCGCCGGTGTGAGGCGGGTGTTCAGGGGAACCAGCACCGCGCCAAGCCGCGCCAGGGCGTGGATCAGGCAGACGTAGGGCAGGCCGTTGGGCAGCAGCGCAGCGACAAAATCGCCGAACTGCACGCCCTGCGCCTGCAAATAACCTGCCAGACCGGCCGTCAGCCGGTCCAGCGCCGCATAGGTCCAACGCCGTTCGCCAATGATGAGCGCCAGCGCGTCGGGCGAAGCGCTGCGCCGTTCGGTTAACCAATCAATCATCCACTGCTCGTTTTGGTTCTAAAAAAAGACTTGCCGGGCATCTGGCAGGCTGTCGGAAAAGTGAAAATGGAACTACGGATTAAACGGATGCACACCGATTTTGGGGGATTTATCTGTAAAAATCCATCGAATCCGTTTAATCCGTGTACCTATTCTGAATTCTCCGACAGGCTGCTAGCCGGAACTATAAGGTTTGATTCTGGCCATCCGCCGCGTGAGGATCAGGCTGAGGCCGAGATAGTAAACGATGAAAAATAACGACGCCCAGGACAGCCACAATTGGGTCGGGTAGACGAGCATCGCCCAGGCTAACATGATCAGCCAGAGGCCGCTGAGCAGGAGGGTTTGGAGGCGGTAACGGGTCATGCGGGAGGGGTAAAGGTATTTGATGGGCACAAAGACCAGCACGACGCAGGCAAGCAAAACCAACAGGTTTACGGCCGTCGGCAGCCGCAGCAGCAATAAATAAATGGCCACCACATTCCAATAAGACGGGAAACCCTGAAAAAAATGGTCGCCCGTTTTGGCGTCGGTCTGGGCGAATTGGTAGCCGGAGCTCATGAGCATCAGGGCCGGCACCACCAGCAGCCAGGCCGGCGGCACCAGCTGCGCCTGGTAAATGAAGAAGGCCGGGACCAAAACATAGGTCTGGTAATCGACGATGTTGTCCAGCAGCGCGCCGTCGAAGTTGGGCAGGACGCGTTTTACCTCCACCCAGCGCGACAATGCGCCGTCGAAGCCGTCAATAATGGCCGCGATGCCCATCCAGACAACGGCCGTGCGCCATTCCTGCGCCATAATCGCCAAAATAGCCAGAAAACTGAAAACGGCCGTGCTCGCAGTCAGGGCGTGAACCCCCCAGGCCGCTAAAATTCGGGGCCAAGAAAAAGAACGCGGATGAATCATGTGCCTCCTGCACCAAAGCCAAAAAACTACGCAATGCTGCCTCTGTTAAAACCGGAAACTATACAGACCCCAAGGGTTGCTCCTGGGAATTTGGATTATCCCTTGGGGTCTAGTCAGCCCTACTTGCCCAACCCGTGCGCCATTAGATCGCCGCTGGCAATGAGCGCGCCGCGCCGGGTCATGAGGTGCGCCGCAGCAAACTGCATAATTTTATTCACCGGGCCAGGAATAACCAGATGTTTGTGCCCCAATCCGGCCAACGCTTCGCGCACGACCGGTTCTACTTCCATCATCATGATTGGCGGATAGCCGTCGAGATCGTTGCCCTGGGTATGGGTCAGGCCGGGCGTTAACACCAGCACATCGACGTTGGCGTGGCGCAGTTCATACCACAATGATTCGCCGAGCATCATCTGAAAGGCTTTGTTGGCGGAGTATGCGCCGGTGTAGGGCGTGCCGCGCAAAGCGGCCTGCGATGATACCAGCAACATGCCGCCGTGTCCCTGCGCCACCATTTGCCGCCCAAAGGTATGGACCAGCGTGGTGTAGGCGCGGGCGTTGATGTCGATCATGGCATGATGGGTTTCCAGGTCCATTTGCAGAATCGGCGGGGTGTCTTTGGGGGTGAACATGTGGTTACAAACCAGCAGCCCGATTTCCAGTCCAGCGGTCACAGGCAGCAGTTGGGTGAGAAAATCGCGCTGGCCCAGGTCGATAACGGCCGTTTTCACCTTCACATAATAAGTTTGGCGTAGCGTTTCGGCGCGGGCTTCGAGTTCGTCGCCGAGGATGTCTACCAGCACCAAATTAATGTGCTGCCCGGCCAGCTGGCGGGCGAAGCCGTAGCCGAGGCCTTCTTCCCGCGCCGCGCCGGTGACGATGGCCCAGGGGCCGTATTGTTGGCCAAAGGTACGGCCGTTTCTTACCACCGGCTTGGTCTTGGTTTGCTGCCACAAAACCAGCGCGGCGGCGCTGACGGCCGTTCCGGCTATAAACCAGGTCTTGTTGGATGTGGACATGGCTGGTTATTCTCCTGTCGGGACGGCTGTGGCGTTGGGGGTGGAAACGGCCGTGTCCAACCCCGCCTTCCGCCGATAACGCACCACCGTCGCCGACGGCCGATTTGCGCCCATGCCGCGCTTGATGGTTGGCTGCTTCGTCACCAGCTCCAGGTCATATTCGCGCAGCAGCAGGGCGGTGATGATCGTCATTTCGTTGTTGGCAAAGTTCATGCCCGTGCATTTATGCGCCCCGCCGCCAAAACCAAACAGGCCAAACCGGTGCGCCTTGTCTTCCTCTCGGCCCGGCGCAAAACGCAGCGGGTCGAATTGTTCTGGCTGGTCGAAGTAAGCCGGCAGTTTATGGCCAACTTCTTGCGCCACCTGCACCAGCCAGCCCTTCGGGATGACATACTCGCCGAATTCGATGTCTTCATCCACCACACGCATGAGCAGGTCGGCCGATGGGCGCAGCCGTTCTACTTCGCGTACCGCCCAGCTGATGTGGTCCAGCGCCACCATGCGTTTGGGATCGATATGCACGCCATACGGCGCCACACGGTCGATTTCGTCCAGCACCAGCCGCAAGTAATCCGGGTTTTGCAGGAGCATGATGATGGTCCAGGCAGCCTGCCCGGCCGTGGTTTCGTGCCCGGCAAACATAAACCCCAACAGCATATTCAGGATGAGTTCTTCATCAATTTGCGCGCCAGCCTGATCTTCTTTGATGATCAGGTCTTGCAAAAAGTCATCGTACTGTTCCGGGTGCTGCCGCCGTTCGGCGATGATGGGGCGCAGAATTTCGCCCATACGCGCTTTGGCCTTATCTCGCCGGATAAATTTGGGCAGCGGTAAATTGGGCGGCAGCAGCGGATCCAGCCCTTTGCTCAAATCGGCGTACAAATCCCAAAACTCACGGCCGATTTGCTGGTGGGCCTGGCGGCCTAAAAAGCAGTTGCCGGCAACTTCTTGCACCAGATGGGTAATCTGCCCGGTCAGTTCCATTTCGCCTTCGTCGCCCAGGGTATCCAGCCAGGCCTGCACTTCTTCTTGCATCACGTCGACGTAGTGCAGCATTTTTTCGCGTTTGAACATTTCTTGCACAAACGGCCGTTGCCTTAAATACTCCTCATGAGGCGCTAAAAACAGCACCTCCCCGAACATCGCCCGCAAATAACTGTACGGCTCCTGAATATTCAGGGCTTTGTCGGTCTCCATAAAAAAGGTTTTCTGGTTATCAGGTCCAATCACCACGGCCACATTTTGCTTGGCCAGTTTCAACGCAAACACGCCGCCATGCTCGGTGAACCCGCGCTGCATTAAACTCAACCGATCGCGCTGAAATTCCAGCGCATGGCCGATGCCCGGTTTGGCTCCAGATACCAGGGGTGGGCTTGTTTTGGTCATTTGATGTCTCCTCAATTTATTAACAGGTTCTCGAGAAGACCCTAAGGGTTTTCTTGGTCTTTAAGAAAACAATCAGGTAATGAACTGGTCATTCTGAGCGGAGTCTTCGGAGCGAAGAATCCCTATCACTCGGTCATTCCAAGCAAATGGGATGCTTCGGAGGACCTCAGCATGACATGTCTCTCGATTACCGGATTAATTTTTTAATCTGCAACAAAACCCTTAGGGTCTGTTATAGATACCAAAAAGTTACTTATGGCCGCCAGGGGTACTTTGTTTCAAAGTCCGGCGCCCGTTTTTCCAGAAAGGCATTTTTGCCTTCGCTGCCCTCTTCGGTCATGTAAAAGAGCATCGTCGAATCGCCGGCCAACACTTGCAGACCGGTTTGCCCGTCCATATCGGCGTTCATCGCCGCCTTCAGGAAGCGGATGGCAATTGGCGACTTGGTGAGGATTTCCTGCGCCCAATCGACGCCCTCGGCTTCCAGTGCTTCTACGGTGGGCAGGACTTTGTTCACCAGCCCCATTTCCAGCGCTTCTTGGGCTGTGTACTGGCGGCAAAGATACCAGATTTCCCGCGCTTTTTTCTGGCCGACGATGCGCGCCAGGGTGGCCGAGCCATACCCGGCGTCGAAGCTGCCGACGATAGGACCGGTCTGGCCGAAGATGGCGTTTTCGCTGGCCAGGCTCAGGTCGCAAACCACATGCAGCACGTGGCCGCCGCCTATCGCGTAGCCATTAACCAGGGCGATGACCACCTTGGGCATGGTGCGAATGATGCGCTGCAATTCCAAAACATTCAGGCGCGGCACGCCATCGTCGCCGACGTAGCCGGCATGGCCGCGCACGCTCTGGTCGCCGCCGGCGCAGAAGGCGTGGACGCCGTCTTTGGGCGAGGGGCCGTTGCCGGTGAGCAAAATCACGCCGACTTCCTGGTCCATCCAGACGTGACGGAAAGCGTCGATCATCTCGTTGATGGTTTTTGGCCGGAAGGCGTTGCGGATTTCCGGGCGATTGAAGGCGATGCGGGCCATGCCGCCCGATTTTTGGTAGGTGATGTCGTCGTATTCTTTTACGGTTTGCCAGTTCATTATTATGCTCCTTTTTAATTGTCAATTGATACTGGTCAATCGTCAATTGTCAACTGGTGGTCCTTGGTCATTGACTATTGATTGTTGGTTGTTGGTTGTTGGTTGTTGGCTGTTGGCTATTATATTAATTTCTCGTCGGCGTTGATCGTCGTAACGGCCGTCACTCACCACTTCAATCAGACACGGCCGTCGATCATATATACGCGCGCCTAAGGCTTCGCGCAGGGCCGCCCGGTCGGTCACGCGCACAAAATCCAGGCCATACAGCCGCGCCGCGTGGGCAAAATCCAGGTCGTGGGGTGTTAGAAATAGCTCGCTAAATTCCGGCTCAAAATCGGCTATCGGCAGACGGCGGAAGATGCCGCCGCCGTTGTTGTTGATCACGACAAAGGTAACAGGAGGGATTGCGGATTGCGGATTGCGGATTGCGGATTGCCCCTCTGCGTCTCTGCGCCTCGGCGTTACATGCAGCAGGCCGTTCATGTCGTGGTAGAAGGTGATGTCGCCCAGGATGGCCACCAGCGGCGCGCTGCCGGCTGCGCCGTAACCGAGCGCGGTGGAGACGTTGCCATCAATGCCCGATGCGCCGCGATTGGCGTAGACGTGGATGGGTTTGGCCGACGGCCGTGCAAACTGATCCACGTGGCGCACCGGCAAACTGTTGCCCACAAACAAACGGCCGTTGGGCGGCATCATCGCCATCACATCCCACACCGCCCAAAAATCGGTCAGCTCGGCCGAATCGGCGGCCAGGGTTTCCAGCGTTTGCCAGACGGCCGTTTCCGCCGCAAACACCCCATCCAACCACGCCGATGACAAACGAGGATACACGCCCTGAGCTATCTGGTAACACGCCTGTTCCGCGTCCGCCTGCACAAACAGCGTTGTCTGGTGGCTGTCGTCGGCCCAGACACCGTTGTCGCGGATGTGGATGCGGTGGGCTGGGCGGCTGCGTTCCAGGTAAGCATTCAGCCATTTGGAGGTAGGAACCGCGCCAAAACGCAAAATCACTTCCGGTTCAGCCCCGAAGGGTTCTCCGGAATCCTTTCGAGTCGGCGATTGCAGATAGGTTTCGTAGCCGCCGGAGATGATCGTGCCGCCGGTGTGCAGCCCAAACCGCACGCCCGACAGCGGATCGGCCAAAATCGGCCAGCCGCTGATCTGCGACAAGCCGGCCACGGCTTGCGGGAAATTGCCGCCGGGACAGCGCGGCCCACACACGATCAGCCCGCGCTCGTGGCGGTTGATCACGGCCGTCAGCGCGTCCTGCTGGCTGCGTGTCAGAATGGAGACTGGAGACTGGAGGTTGGAGATTGGAGATTTTGAGGTAGTCTCCAGTCTCCAGTCTCCAGTCTCCGGCTCCAGTGGTTTGCGGAACGGAAAATTCACATGGACGGGACCTTTGCGACGGCCGTTGGCCATGGCATAAGCGCGCACGGCCGTTGTTTGCACATGGCGCAGAGCCACATCCGGCGCGTCGGCTTGCGGGATGGGCATATCCACCGCCCAAAGCACATGGTCTGATTGGTGCCGCTGTGGCGCAGTTCGTGCGGGCGATCGCCGGTAAGCACCAGCAGCGGTACCTGGCTCATGTTGGCCTCGACGATGGCCGGGAAATAGTTGGCGACGGCCGTGCCCGATGTACACACCAGGGCCACCGGCCGATCGGTGGCCACGGCCAGACCCAGGGCAAAAAACCCCGCGCTGCGCTCGTCCAGATGGCGATAAATTTGCATGCCTTTCTGGGCGGCAAAGGCCAGCGTCAGCGGGGTGGAACGGGAGCCGGGGGAGATGCAGACGGCCGTTAACCCCGCCTCTACAAGCGCCTGGACAAAAAGTTGTGACCATTCCATATTTGGGTTCATGATACCTGTTGTCGTTGTTCAGACCCCGAGGGTTTCCAAAACCCTTGGGGTCTTTGGCTAGACGTAGCCATTACAAATTCTCGCTGTAGACAACGGCCGTGGCCAACGCCACCACCGCCAACATGGCCGCCCCGGCGGCCATCACCCCCGACTGCCGGACGCCCAATACCACCACCGGTCCCAACGCGGCCAGGGCCAACACCACGTAAGGGATTTGCCGCCGACCCAGTTTAAGCAGCGCCAATCCCTGGGACAAAACGAGCAGCAGGCTGACCAGCACAATGAGCAGCGGCGAAATGGCAGGCTGGAGCGGCCAGACCAAAAACGCGCCAAGCAGCAGGAGAATCCAGGGCACGGCCGTATCCACCGCCATGAGCTGCCAGTTCGCCAGCGGCAATAGCTGGCGCAAAAAAGGCTCCGCCAGATCGGCGCGGAAGGTGGTCACCAGTTTGCGCGGCGGGAAGAAGAGAATGCCCAGCAGCCAGTACAACCAGAATTCCGGCCTGGCGCCGCTGGATAAAATCAACTGCGCCGCTGCCGTAAACGCGGCTCCCCAACCCAGCAAAATGAGCATATCGGCTCCTTCGCGCAGCAGCACCAGGCCAGAGCGCAGGAGCAGCGTGGTTGGTCCGGCGGCGGTGGGGAGGTGGAGAAACGGCCGTTTCCCGGCCACCGGCGCTTGTCGTTTGATGCTGCGCCGCGCCAAAGCTAGCCCGGGCATAAGCCGCGAATAGGCCCCCAACGCCTGAATCTGGGCAAACGTAATACTCTCGTCGGCCACGTCTATCAAATTGATCCGGCTGCTGACGGCCAGCAGCCCGGCCAGCAGCAGGCTAATACCCAGACTGAGCAGGCCAACCTGCCCGGCGGACCAATCGCCGGTCAGCGCCGCCAGCCAGAGATTGCCCGGCCACAGGGCGGCCGCCGGCCAGAAGGGCAGCAGCACTAGCAGCAGCAAGGGCAGCCAGCGATAGCCGCGCCAGTCAACCAGCCCGGGCACGGACAGGCGCAGGACGCCCCACAACCAGGCAAAACCCAAAACAAACAGCAGCAGCGGGATGGTGATGACGGCCGTTCTTGCTGAGGCAAACGGCCGTATTTCCGGCGGCAGTGATTGGGCCAGGACTACAGCGATAACGGCCGTTAGCGGCAAAATGATCAGCGCGGTTTGCGCTGCTTCCTGGACAAATTGCACCAGCGTCAGCGCGCGCCGGGGGGCGGGCGAGCCGGCAAGGTAGGCGATGTCGGGAAACGAGAGCAGCAGCGGCGTGCGCCGCGCATACCGCAGAACCACGCCGATCAGCAGAAAAAACAAAGCCCACGGCAGCACGGCCAACAACTGCCGCCACAGCGGCAGAGAAAGCCCTGCGCCCAACTGGGTGGCCTGGTACAAAATCGCGCCCCAGGTGCCAAAAATAATCCAGACCACAAAAAAGGCGATCAGATAGAGGTTGTAGAGGAATTCCTTAATCGAGCGGTCGTCGGGGTTGTAGCCGAAGAGGCGCAGGATGGGAACCAGGCTGGCGCGCCATTGTCGTAGGCGCAGGGTTGTCAGCAGGCGCAGTTCAATCATGGGTGGTTGTGGGGCTGGCGGTGTAGAGGTTGGTAACGGCCGTTTCCAGCAAATTGTCCAACGAAAAATCACCCGTCAGGCCTAAATCGGCGCGCAGTTCGTTCGGGGTTCCCTGGCACAGCAAGCGGCCTTGTTCCATCACCAAATATCTGTCCGGGTGGACGGCATAAGGCATCTGGTGACTGCTCAACAAAATGCTCATGCCCTGTTCCTGATAGCGGCCGAATTCGCCCCACAAATACCCCGCCGACAGCGGGTCCAGCGGTCCGAGGGGTTCGTCGAGCAGCAGCAGCGCCGGTTTAAGCAGCAATGCCAGGCACAAAGCCAATTTGTAGCGCATCCCACGCGAATACATAAACGGAAATGCGTCCCGATTGGACCACAAGCCAAAGCGGGCAAAGAGTTTTTCGGCTTCGCCTTCCCAGTTTTCCAGGTGGTGGAGCTGCGCCACCATCTGCGCGTGCTCCCAGGCGGTCAGCGCTTCATAAAAGGGCGGCGTGTCGGGAATCAGCACAATATGCCGCCGTGTCCAGCGTTCATTCTGATAAATCGCCTGGCCTTGCAGCAGAACGTTACCCTGCGTGGGGCGCGTCCAACCGGCGATGCAACGCAGCAGCGTGGATTTGCCCGCCCCGTTGCGGCCGACCAGAGCAACCAATTCGCCGTTTGCTACTGTGAACGAAAGATCTTCCAGCGCCGGACTGTGCCCGTAACGATAATGGACAGCCTGGACGGCAAGGTTAATGGAATCTTGGGGAACGTGGCTTGATTCTGAAATCATCATGGGTTGTCAATGGTTAATGACTAGCAGATTAACTGCTATCAGTTATTGGCTGCTGATAATTCCCAGAGCGTTTTGCATCGGGCGAAATTTTAGGCCGGTTTCGGCCCATTCTTGATCGGGATCGGAGGCGGCGACGATGCCGGCGCCGGCATAAAGCCAGGCGCGGCGTTCTTGCACCACGGCCGAGCGAATGCCCACGGCGAACGCGCCATCCAACTTGTAATCGATCCAGCCAACAGGCGAGGCGTACCAGCCGCGAGGCATCGGTTCCTGGCGGCTGATAAAATCCAGGGCGAGGCTGCGCGGCGAGCCGCCCATGGCCGGCGTGGGATGCAGGGCTTCTACCAGGGGTAAGATGCCATCAGGTTGGGCTAATGTGCCGCGAATGGGCGTGAACAGGTGTTGGATATTGCTCAATTTGTAAACGCCGGGCGCGGGCGAAATTTCCAACTGGGTGGTCAGCGGGGCCAGCCGCCCCAGGATGGACATGACCACAACTTCGTGTTCGTGGCGGTCTTTGGGGCTTTCCATGAGTTGTTGGCCCAGAGCGGCGTCTTCCAGTGGGTTGGCGCTGCGGCGGATGGAACCGGCGAGGCTCATGGTGGTGAGGGTGTCGCCCTCTACTTTGGCCAGCAGTTCGGGGGTCGCACCGAGGAAGGTGTGAAACGGCCGTGGCTCAAACACAAAGCGGTAACAATCGGCGTAGGCTTTATTCAGAAAGGCCAGGGCGCTGTAGATGTCGATACGCTCGTGGAACCGCGCTTCGCACACTCGCGCCAGGACCACTTTTTTTAGCTCTGTTATGGCAATCTCTTGCTGCACGGCATGGATGAGCCGCGCCCATTCGTCTGGCGGCATGGGGTAGGTGAGAGATTGGAGATTGGAGATTGGAGATTGTTGGTCGCTCCCTAATCCCCAATCTCCAATCTCCACTAACAAATCTCGTCGCGCCGTCAGCGCCTCCTGCAAAATGGGCAGACTGTGTTCAGGGTCGTCGGCCAGGGGGATGAGGGCGTTGATGGTGAGCCAGGTTTCCTGGCCCACCCGAACAAATTGGTAGTGGGGCAGGATGAAGTGGGCAGGCTGGAAGGCAGCCCAGGTGTTGTCTGGCAGGAAGTCGTCGCGGAAGGCGAAGCCGCCGAAGAGACGCGGTCGGGCCAGTTCGGGCGCGTCGCCGAGCAAGACGGCATCCTGGAAAAGCGTTTGGGCCTGTTGGCGGATGTGGGCGTAACGGCCGTCGCCCCATCCCATCAAATTGGCCGCCGACCCAAACCCGGCCAGCGTGATCCGGTCGCGCACATCTTCCCAAAAAAAACGCTCCTGCCCTTCCGCATGGCGCAAAAAGCCCATAGCCGACAGGCCGGTAATGGGCAGGCTGTAGCTGACCAGGCGTTGACTTTGGAGAGATTGGAGGCTGGAGATTGGAGAGTGGTCTGTCCCCCAATCTCCAGTCTCTAATCTCCAGTCTCTATTCTCTAACTTCTTCATATTCCTCAAACCCTACACTGCGCAGCAAAACCGGCAGCAAAGTAGACATAATGCGGTCGGGCGTGGGTTCGCCGGTGTAGACCCAGCGAATCACAATGCCGTAAATCGCGCCCATCCAGGCATAAGAAACAACTTCGGTGTCCACCGGCGGGATGTCGCCGACTTCGATGGCTTCCTGTAAGTAGGTCTCGATGAGGTGGGCGAAGCGGTCGTTGACTTCGTTGCGCTTGTTTTCGAAGGGCGCGCCCAGGCCCACGGCCTGTACCAGCAGCACTTTAGCCGGTCGTCGGTATTTGCCGAAGGTGTCCAGGGTTGTCATGAGGGCAATGCGCACGCGGGCAATGCCTTTGGCTTCCGGTTCGATGGCCTCGGTGACGCGCCGTTCCAATAAATCGGCGAATTGATCGACCAGGGCCAGAAACAACCGCTCTTTGTTGGGGAAATGGAAGTAAATGGATCCTTTGGAGGTGTGCGATTCTTCCACAATTTCGTCCAGGCGGGTGTCGTAGTAGCCCTTGCGGGAAAAGATGTTCAGGGCGGCGTCTAAAATACGCTCGCGGGTGCTTTCGGGATCACGAGTGGATGAGATATTTTCTGTCATAGGTTCACTTTTTTAGACTGACCAGTCGGTACTGGCAATTGTCAGATGTCAGGGGCGAATTGTCAATGGCTCATGAGCGAGTGTTAATGATTGGGCGGGGGAATTCGGGGTCGGATTTGCAGCCCTTTATTCTCGGATTCGGGCCATGAAGTGGCTGTCGGGCCAACGGCCGTCGCCAAACGCCTGGAAACGCCGTGTGCCTTCTATTTCGAAGCCAAATTTTTCGTAGAGGTGGACGGCCGTTGGGTTATCCGCATTCACCTCCAATTCCACTCGCTTCAGGTCCAGCCAATTGTCGGCTATCTCGAGAATGGCGGCCATCAGGCGGCTGCCGATGCGCTGGCCCCAATAATCGGGCGCAACCATCATGCCCAGGGTGGCGCTGTGCATCCGGCGCGGATTTTGGTTTTGGAAGATGGAGATCATGCCAATGACACGGCCGTCGGTTTCGGCCATCAAACGGTGCAGGCCAGGCGGCGGCGGTTCGCCAAACCGGCTGCGGGCGACCCAGATTTCCTGGCTGGGCAGTTGTAAGGTGGTGCGGGCGACCAACGGATTGCGCCAGATTTCGTTGAGATCGGCTTCGTCGCCGGGGCGGGCAGGGCGAATGATCAGGCGGGAGGTGTCGCCCGGATGACCGGGCGGGGTGGGCAGCGGCGTGGATGTCAGGCGGGTTTGGGCTGCGGCGGGTGGTCGGAGGCGGGTGTAGAGGATGGCATCGTGAAAACGGCCGTCGCCAAAAACAGCCTGGCGCATCGTTCCTTCCACCATAAATCCGGCGGCAGCGGCCATGTGGCGCGCCGCCGCGTTGTCGGGCGAAAGGGACAGTTCCACGCGCCAGGTATTGAGCCAGTTGTCGGCCAGGTCCAGCAGAACGGCGAACAGGCGGCGGCCAATGCCCTGGCCCCAATGGTCTGGGTGCACGACGAGGCCAGGGGAGGCGATATGTTTCATGCGCGGCCGGGTAATTTGCTGCAGCCAGCCGTACGCAACGACACGGCCGTTTAAAATGCCCACCAACCGGTGCAGGCCTGTTTGAGCCGCTTGAAATTCAGCTGCGGTCTGGCTGTATTCCCGCGTGGTCAGCAGGTCTGTCTGGCGGGCGACGGCCGGGTGGCTGAGAATGGCGTGTAAGGCGGGGATGTCGTCGGGGTGGATGGGACGAATTTGGAGTTGATGGGGGTCAGAAGACATAGCTACCTTGTCCGGCATTAACGTTCAGCCGTGTCGATGTGGGTTAAAAAGTCGGTCACTTTTTGCAAAAACAGGTCGGGTTGGTCGTTGTGGATGGGGTGACCGCTGTGGGAGATGATTTCCAGACGGCCGTCAGGCAGATGGTTTAGCAGGCGGGTTACGTCACGCAGGGTGTTGCCGACCTCGCCATCGCCGTTGAGCAGCAGGGTTGGGCAGCGCACGTGGGCTGCTTCGTCCAGGCAAACGTTGCCGCCTTGGGCTAGAATCGCGGCGGCGGCTTCGTTCCAACCACGGATCATCGGTTCGACCTGGGCTTCGCCGTGGAGGGCGGCAATTTGCCGATGCCATGCGCTCCAATTTGGTTTGGCGGGGACGGGGACACGGGACTGCACGGCCGTTACCATTTCCGGTGAAATGACGCCGGAAACGCCCCAGGCAACGACGCCCCGGACCAGTTCCGGGTACAACGCGGCCAAAAGGATGGCGATCTCCGCGCCATCGCTAAAGCCGAGGGCGGCGACTGGGCCGCAATCGACGTGGCGCAGCAAGATCGCCATGTCGTCGGCGTCGCGCCGGTAAAAATCGAGTGGGAAGCTGCGGGCAGGCGGCTGGCTGGCCCCGTAGCCGCGCAAATCGGGGGCAATGAGGCGGTAATGGGTTTGCAGGCTGTCCATGAGCGCACCCAGGTGGGCGCGGGCTGTGCCTGTGAAACCGTGAATGAGGAGCAACGGCCGTCCGCCGCCGACATCTTCATACGCCAGGGCGGCGCCATCGGGTAGAAGGAGTCTGTGTGTTGGGATCATCTCATTTCTCCGGAGGAGTGGTTTGGGCGGGTTTTTGGTCGGCGATGGGGCGCGGCGCATCCGATCCCTGGGCCATTGCCTGGACAAATTCCGGCCAGCCGCCGCGTAAATTGAGGTCGCGTTGGGGGAAGGGGATTTCGATGTTTTCGCTGGCGAGCGCTTCCCAAACCATAAAGTACAGGTCAGATTTTACGGCGCGGCGGCGCGCCGGTTCGTTGATCCAGATGGTAAGGGTGAAGTCGATGCTGGATTCGCCGAAGCCTTCAAAAAAGACGGCTGGCGGCGGGTATGGGTGGACGAGGGGGTGGGAAACGGCCGTGGCCATTAAAATTTGCTGCACCTGTTTGGGGTTGCT
>JAKQCM010000091.1 GCA_029559155.1 Chloroflexota bacterium | reverse complement strand
CCCAGGCTACAAAACAACGCCCGGTGAACCGGGCTTAAAGAAAAAAGCCGGGTTTACCCGGCGTCGTTATTTAGCCCGGACGTTTACGTCCGGGTGAGATAGCGATTACCCAATTACTTTTTTAAAGAGCAATAGCATCTGGCGGAACGGCCGCAAAGTTGAGTATGCAATCGCCCGACAGCCGCACAGGCTCCGGTTTTACCCGACAGCGTTTTAGGATAAACTTGAGCGCTGTTTGAGACCGTTTGCAAGGAAAGTTTGGGTTATGACAAAACGACAATTGGGTCTGGCTTTTATTGCCCTGGGCATCATCGCGGCGATTGGCTCGTTTGCCAACGATTTGTTTGGCGCCGGCAATTTTCAGGGGATCGGGCCATCGCAGCGGCTGGCGCTGCTGGCCGCCGGGGTCATTGTTCTGGTGGGCGTCAGCCTGCTGCCGCTGGGAGACAAACCGGCATGAGTGACGAATTTGTGGCGCTGAACGAGAGGGAAACGGCCGTATCCCTCCCGACCAAACTCGCCATCACCCTCCCGCGCATCCTGATCGGGCTGGCGCTGGCCGCCTTTATCGGCTACTTCATCGTCTACGCCATCTACGCCTACCGCCTCTTCCAGTTCCCCTTCGACTACGATCAGGGCGAAGGTTTTGAACTCATGGACACGCTGCTGTTTAGCCAGGGGCAATGGCCGTACCGCGACAACAACGCCTACCCCTTCTACTCGTCGAACTACCCGCCGCTGTTCCATGTGGTCACCGTGCCGCTGGTGTGGCTGTTTGGACCGCACTATTGGACCGGCCGTCTGGTTTCCTTTTTGGGCACGCTCATTACGGCGGCGGCCATCGGCTATGCCGTGCAGCGCGAGGGCAAACGGTGGTGGCTCTCGACGCTGGCCGGGCTGGCGTTTTTGGCTTCCAACTATGTCTACCACGTCGGGCCGCTGTTCCGGCAGCACATGTTCATGGTAATGTTCGAGACCGTAGCGGTGGTGTTGATGGCCGCAACGATTGCCAAAGAGGAAGAGACGGGCAAGCGGCTAAACGGCCGTCTCCTGCTGGTTATGCTGCTCCTCTTAGCCGCCGGTTATACCAAGCAATTGGCTTATGCCACCGTTGCGGCAGTGTTCATCTTCTTTTTTATTCGCCAGCCGAAGCGTGCGGTGCTGTGGGCCGTACCCTTTGCCCTGGTGACCGGCCTCATCTTTTTGTGGATCGATTGGGCCACCAACGGCATGTGGCTGCTGAACACGGTTACCGCCAACATCAACCCGTTCATCCGCGAGCAGGCGATTGGGCTGTTCCGGCAGTGGTTTACGCTGCACACCGTCCTTACGGTGACGGCGCTGGCCTTTGCCGGTTACCAGTTGTATTTCGAGCGGCTGTCGGTGTACAGCATCTGGTTTGTGGCGGCGCTGGCCAACAGCGTAACAGCAGGCAAATGGGGCGCGGGCGAATCTTATTTTGCCACGGCCGTTGCCGCCAGCTGTGTCCTGACCGGTCTGGCGTTTCATCGGCTGCTGGTGTGGGCGGAAAAACGAGACGGCCGTCGCCCGGTGGGCTGGCAAACGGCCGTGCTGACAGCCATCGGCCTACTGTTCCTCATCCAGGCCAACAAAATGTTCCACATGCCTACAGACATTCCTGCCCTGCGCGCCATCGCCGCTGCTCTGGGCAAACCCACCGAGGTGTGGATCGCGCCGCAAACCTCCTGCTCCGCGCCGCGCGAACCGGAGATAATTCCCTACGTGGATTCGGCCGGGGTGTCCCTGCTGGGCCGCCCGCCCAACGCTGCCGACACCGCCGCCGGCATCCAGATCGCCGAGTTTGTCGCCGCCGGGAAAACGGCCGCCTTTAGCGAAGACGCGGGCTTCAATTTTTACGTCGGGCGGGACATCGTTACCAATCCAACCCAACTTTTGAACCTGTATAACAACAATCAGGTTGATCTGACAGAAATGCTGGCCATGCTCAACAACCAGGCGTTCGATTCGGTGATATTGCGCGCGCAGTTTTACCCGCCGCCGGTGCTGGAAGCCATCGGCCAACAGTATGAAACGGTGGACCTGGTGCAGATGAATGGCTTTGTTTATTGTTTGATGCGTCCGAGGTGAAGAGAGGAGACTGGAGATTAGAGACTGGATGTCGCTCGGTCTCCAGTGTCCGGTTCCCCAACTACCGATGAAGAAATACAAAATTGACCTCCCGGCCTTCGCCGGACCGCTGGATTTGCTGCTGCATTTGATTGAGCGTGAGGAATTGGACATCACGGCCGTTTCCCTCATGCAGATCACCGGCCAATATCTGGCGCAAGTGGAGCAGCTCAAGGAAAACCGGCTCGACGAATTGATCGATTTTCTGGTCGTGGGCGCGCGGCTGGCGTTGATTAAAAGCCGCGCCCTGCTGCCGCAAACGCCCGCTCTGCCCGGCGACGGCGACGAAGAGGAAGACCCGGCCGAAGCGCTGGTGCGCCAGCTGCGCCAGTATAAACAATTTAAGGATGCGGCTGCCTGGCTGCATGAACGAGAAGAGCAGAACTTGCGCACCTATCTGCGCGTTGCGCCGCCGCCAAGGTTGGAAGGGCGCTTGGACATGACGGGGATAACGGTGGGGAAATTGATGACGGCCGTTCTCGATGTTCTCTCCCACGCGGAAAATATGGAAGAAAGCGTAGCCATCGTCCAGCCGCGCCAGCTCACCATCGAAGGCCAGATCAAACGGCTGCGCCTCCGGCTGAAGCAGCAGCAATCATTTCAGTTTCAGGACCTGCTTTCGCCGGAACGCTCGCGGGTAGAGATTTCGGTGACGCTGTTAGCGGTATTGGAATTGATTAAACGACACGAGGCGACGGCCGTTCAGCCGTCGATGTTTGGGCCAATTGAAATTCGCGCGGTGGCTGGGGCAGAAACGGCCGTTACCACCACAACTGCTCCCGACCATACCGAAATACCAGATACACAATAAGGCCGATCAACGCCGGCACAAACAACAAACGCAGCAGC
>JAKQCM010000051.1 GCA_029559155.1 Chloroflexota bacterium | reverse complement strand
GGTGATTAAACGCCTCGTGACTGCGGATGGCGGCAGCTACGACATCGTACTGGAGCAGTTTCGCCCCGGCGTGATGGCCCGGCTGGGGCTGGGCTACGACGACCTGAAGGCGGTGAATCCCGGCCTGATCTACTGCGCCATCACCGGCTACGGCCAGACCGGCCCTTACCAGGACCGCGCCGGCCACGACAACAATTATCTGGCCCTGTCCGGCCTGATGAGCCATTCCGGCCGCCGGGACAGCGGCCCGCCGCCCCTGGGCGCGCAAATCGCCGACGTGGGCGGCGGCTCCCTGGGCGCAGTGATGGGGATTCAGACGGCCGTTATCCACCGCCACGCCACCGGCCAGGGCCAATTTGTCGACGTGAGCATGTTGGACATGGCCGTCGCCTGGCAGGCCCACGTCGCCAGCCACTTCCTGGTGGGCGGCGACCCGCCGCAGCGCGAAGGCTGGGCGCTGAATGGCGGCAGCTTTTACGATTATTACCGGACGGAAGACGGCCGTTTCCTATCCGTGGGCAGCCTGGAACCCAAATTCTGGCAGGGCTTCTGCCAGGCCATCGGCCGCCCGGACCTGATCGGGCGCAGCCTGGACCAATCGCCCGCCAACCAGGAGGCGGTGAAGGCGGAGATTGCGGCAGAGATTGGGAAACGGCCGTTAGCCGAATGGACGGCCGTGTTTGCCGCACAAGACGTCTGCGTGGAACCTGTCCTGACCATCCCTGAAATGCTGGAACATCCCCAGGTGCAGGCGCGCGGGCTGGTGGTGGATGTGCCCAAACCGGATGGCGGCACGCAAAAACAAATCGCCAGTCCGCTCAAGTTTTCGGCGGGAGAAGCGGAATATAAGGGGGTGGGAACGGCCGTGGGCGCCCACACCAACGAAATTCTGCAAGCACTGGGCTATGCCGCAAACCAGATCGCAGCTTTACGCCGCTCCGGTGCGCTTGGATAATGGCCAGCCGGTCATAGCCGGGTTCACCCGGCGTCGTTCTGCTGCCGGGGTGTTCACGCCCCGGCAGGCAGTCCCGGCAGGCAGTCCCGGCGGACGCCAGGGGCTAAAGCCCCTGGCTAGAAAACAACGCCCCGTGAACGGGGCTAAAGAAAGAGAGAACATGGCATTTTGCAAACTCTTTTACCACATTGTGTGGACCACAAAAAACCGGCAACCATTGCTCACCCCAGAAATTGAGCCAATTGTCTACAACTTCCTGCGTACAAAAGCTATCGGCCTGGAAGGGACCGTTTTCGCTATTGGCGGCATTGCCGATCATGTTCACATAGCCCTATCCATTCCAGCCAAAATAGCGGTCGCCACCTTTATAGGGCAAATAAAAGGTGTCACTTCCGCCAGATTCAATCAGGAACACCCTCAGTTCACACCTCTCTATTGGCAAGACGGCTATGGCGCTTTTTCTGTGGATGGCAAACGGTTGCCACACATCATTGCCTATATCGAAGGTCAGAAGCAGCATCATGCGCAAAACGACATTATCCCTGTGCTGGAACGAGTTACCGATGAACAGATTCCGCCAATCCTTCATGAATCTGCTCCCGCTTATGTGGTGGACGACAAAAAATGGTGGCAAGAAATGGTAACATGGGATGAACAATCCTAAAGCCGGATTCACCCGGCGTCATTCTGCTGCCGGGGTGTTTACGCCCCGGCAGGCGGCCAGGCAGGCAACGCCAATGCCAGGGGCTAAAGCCCCCGGCTTGAAAACAACGCCCCGTAAACGGAGCTAATCGGGTGAAAAAAGCCGGGTTTACCCGGCGTCGTTCTGCTGCCGGGGTGTTTACGCCCCGGCAGGCGGCCTGGCAGGCAACGCCAATGCCAGGGGCTAAAACCCCCGGCTTGAAAACAACGCCCCGTAAACGGGGCTAATCTGGTAAAAAAAGCCGGGTTTACCCGGCGTCGTTCTGCTGCCGGGGTGTTTACGCCCCGGCAGGCAGGCAAAAGAGGAGGAGCTTATGAATTTTCAACCATTTAACCAGCCAGCCCCGGAACTGGGCAACCAATACGACGATGACCGCGTGCTGCGTTCTTACCTGCGGCGCGTGCTGCCGGAGGAAATTCGCCGCGAGATCGAACCCGCCCTGCGCGAACTGGGCGAATTGCCCGGCGGCGAATTGTACCGGATGCAGCTGGCCGATTTGCCCAACGAACCGATCCTGACGCAGTGGGATCCCTGGGGCAACCGCATTGACCGGATCGAAATTACGCCGCTGTGGCAGCGGGCGGATAGGCCGCCGCCACCACGCCAAATTCGGCCGCCAGCCTTTCCGCCCGCTGCCCCAGCGGCG
>JAKQCM010000048.1 GCA_029559155.1 Chloroflexota bacterium | reverse complement strand
CGGGGGTTTGTGCGCATCTTAGTTTACTTTCTACGACAAGAAATTCATTTTCTTGGATAAACAAACGGGAAAGATGAGACAACATTATACAAAAGGTCATTTCCCTGTAAAAAGCTTTATTCATCGGTATCTGAGGAAATTGGCGGTCGCCAAGGATCGCCGGATGGCCATAAATATTCTCCCTCTAAGATTTGAAAACTTTGATTATCAACGTTAAAAACAGCCACTTTCTGAGCACCAACAACATCTATAATTCCGAATTCGTCGAAGAACAACACTAGATATTTGCCATCAGGAGACCAAAATTGAATTCTTGCAAACAACTGCTTATTCAGCCATAAATCCTCGTTTGAAACTGGGCATACAAGATTATTGGTTGCCAATTCATAATAACACAACCCGGTTAGCTCCGAATTCCCATAAACAAAGCTGATGCGATTTCCATCTGGCGACCAAATATAATGAAAGGGACTTACCTTTTGACTATCCGCCCACTCATCTATTACTTCCAGGCAGGTACTTTTATTTTCTATAACATCCAGAATACATGGTGGCACAGAACTGTTTCCGGTGTATAAAATTTTGTAGGGTAAAAGAGGTGACCACGGATTTGTCCATGATGTGTCCACATTTGCATACTGTCTAAAAATCTCGCCAGAAGGAGTATAAATAACCAAATTCCTGTCATAATTATCGCTGTAGTAATGTTTATCATACAGCACGGACAAAAACGCACCATCTGGCGACCAATAAGAAGCATATGCCCATTCAGTGAAATCTTCATTCCCCCTTTGATAGTGAAGGAAAGGATTAATCAATTCTGTTTCTGTACCCATCTTATAATCTTTGATAGTTGCCAATCCCGCATTTTCACCCCATGAAACAGTGTGAACTGCGTAACGGCCGTCTGGTGATAGTTCATCTCGATTAATATCTGAAAGCTTTACAACTTCTCCTGTCACAAGATTAACGGCTGTCTCACCATCTGTTGGGAAACCGAAGCTCAAAAAGTAGTGACCATCTTGCCAAAACCAAGCAGGTTCAAGATCGTCTAAATTCACATCAATCGCATGCCGTTCTCCAGTATTTACGTTTAAAATACTCAAAGATTTAGTTTTTTGGTTGCTCAAAAGCAAGATGTTGGCGGATGATTCCGTGATCCAGCCAGGGAGATTAAGTGCGACGGACGTTGCAGAAGGCGCGGGAACAGAAGTTGGCTCAATCACGCTTGTTTGTTTTGGGGTCACAGTTGGTACAACAGGCGGTGTTGCAGTGGAGGAGGGCGAAGTGTGTGGCGCTGTATTTGTTGCTGTCGCTGTGTTGGTGGGTAATGGAGTTGGGGTAACTGAAGGTTCTCGCGTGGCTATTGTGGTCACAGCAGGCGCTGCGGCCTCAGTGGGCGCAGAAGCCAATTCTGCTTTTGTACAGGCGGCTAAAGTCGCAATCAATAGGAAAATGAGAAACGTTTGTTTGGCCATGTTGCAATCATAATCCTAAACCGAACACGCTGCCTAACCGGGTCCATACGCGCGTCAAACGACACCTATTCGCTTCGTCTGGGTTTTGTCACCCTTAAAATTTTAGGCCAACATCAAATCTGTCTGCCCAAAATCATCACCTACACAAAGCAGAGGCAGCCCGGCTAACTTTGCTGTGGCGTAAGCCATACAATCGCCAAAATTCAACTGGGCCGGATGCCGGCCTTTGCCGAATTTGAGCCAGGCGCAGAATTTCTGTCAATTGAGCAGTTTTTCCACATCTCTCCACAATTCAGGCATTTCCAGCAAATCGGCAAACTGACGGCCACGCCGCCGATAATAATGCCTTGCTGGTCGAATGCATCAATTAGCTGCTGCACGGCCGTTACTGGCCCCAACAACGGTTTTAACGGGTCTGATTCACTCATTTGTTTTTAGCTTGCTCAAGCGCATAGAGGGCTTGCCATCGCTGCCACCCGTCCTCCAAAACGATGTCTTGATTTTGCGGAAGGATATTCAGGTTCAAAGCCATCCAGTAGAGCGCGTTCAACTGCTGCCATCGTTCAGTAACAGAACTGGCTTGGCGCTCGGCTGCTTCGACAGCGGCAACGGCCGTCCAGCGCTGCCGATAAGCCAGTAAATTTTGTTGGTTCAATTCAACTTGCCGCATGATGTTCCTCACGACTCTTGCTTAATTTATTATACTCGGTTTGGTCATGATAGAGGCGGAGAACATTTGAACCCCTCTGCGTTCCCAATCACCTGGGCGCCAAATACCAATCCAAAAACACTTCCAGACGGCGCTGATAATCCATTTCCGTCTCATGCTTCAAGAAACCGTGCGGCTCATCGGCGTAGGTCTTGTACTCAAACGTCTTCCCGGCGCGGCGCATCGCCTCTGCCCAAATCTCCGACGATTCCGGCGGCACGATGTCGTCCAGCAGGCCGTGCAGCAACAGGACGGGCTTTTGTATATTTTCGATTTCCAGGATGGGCGAAGCGGCTTGATACACTGGCCAATTGCTCGCCGGATGGCCCACCTGCATCTCCGTGTAGAGCCGCGTCTCCCGCTCGCACAGCGCCCAGGAAGAGTACAACTCGGCGTCGCCGTACTTGCTGACGCCGCAGGCAAACAGGTAGTCGGGGTCGCGGGCCAGGCAGCAGGCGACCATATAGCCACCGTAGCTGGAGCCGAAGATGCCGATTTTGTCCGGGTTGATCCAGTCCAACGTGTGCAGATAACGCGCGCCGTAGAGACAGTCCTGCGTGTCGCCCACGCCCCAATTGTCGTAATTGGCGTGCTCAAATTCGATGCCATAGCCGGTGCTGCCGCGAAAGTTGGGGGCGATGAAGGTATAACCCTTGGCCACCAGATATTGGGCCAGCGGATCCCAGATAAACTGCCACTGGTCAGTGGGGCCGCCGTGCGGGCGCAGGATGGCCGCGCCGTTGGGCTTCGGTGGTTTGTAGAGGAAGGCGTGGATTTCCAGGCCGTCGTAACTTGGGTAGCTGATCACCTCCGGCGTGACCTGCGGCAGGCAGGCCAGAGCGGGCGGGTTGGAAAAGGTCAGTTGGGTCAGTGCGCCGCCATCCACGGCTACCCGGTAAAGGTCGGGCGGGGTGATGGCGTCTTCGTACTCGACGGTGAGATACGTGCCATCGGGCGACCAGCAGGGGCGCGTATAGACGCCGTGGCCGGTGCGCAAATCGGTGATGGCGCCGGTGTCGGCGTTGATGAGGGCTAAATCTAAGGCGCCGCCGCGGTTGATGGTGGCGGCGAGTGTACGGCCGTCCGGCGACCAGCTAAATTCGCCCACGTCATGCCCCAGTTGGGTCAACGGCCGTTCGCCGGAACCATCCGCTCGTACCAGCCACACCTCGTTGAAGCTGGGTCGCTGCGAGAGGAAAGCGATCCATGTGCCGTCGGGTGACCAGCGGGGGAACCAGCTTTTTTGCTTCGGCGCGCCCGTCAGCGTGCGCACCTGCCCGGTTTCCACTTCCACCAGGCGCAGGTCCAGGCGGTTGAGGTCGTTGAGGGGGCGATGGACGTAGGCGATGAAACGGCCGTCAGGCGACGGCTGCGCGCCAAAATCATCGCCATCTTCGCCGGTGGTCAGGGCGCGGGGCCAGCTTCCATCTCGATCGGTGAGCAGCAGGTTGGCGCACTCATCGCGCGTCACGCCGACGATGAGCCGGTTGCTGTCCGGCATCCAGACCGGCGCGTAGGCCGCATCGGTGAAGTCGGTGAGCTTTTTAGCCAGCCCTGAGCCGTCGGCCGGGGCAACGTGAACATGGCCGTTCATGGTGAAGGCCAGGAAACGGCCGTCCGGCGACCACTGCGGCGCGCTGTCCATCCAATAGACGGTTGGTTTGCGCCCCACGGTGATACGCCGGGGCCAGCCGCCGCTAGCCGGAATGGTGTAAATGTTGGTCTCGCCATCGCGCTGCCAGCAGAAAGCCAGCGTCTGCCCGTCCGGCGACAAGCGGTGGTGGTGGATCAGGTTGACGGAGTTGATCAGCTCCAGACTCCACCCTTTTGGTGGTTTGAGATCGGGGCGCGGGAGGGCGGGACGGCCGTTGTATTCATATTTTTCAGTGATTTTGATGGACGTGTTCATATGCGTGTTCTGAAAAATCATATTCTGGGTTCATAAATTTTCACTTGATTGGTCAATGGCGCTTTCCCCCTACTCCACCAAATGG
>JAKQCM010000476.1 GCA_029559155.1 Chloroflexota bacterium | reverse complement strand
CATCGGTTAGCAGCACGTTGTCCAGGTGTGAACCGTGTACTTCGGAGGCGGGCAAAAAGCGGGCATGGGTATAAATCGGCCGTTCGGCATCGTAGAAGTCGAAGGGAGCGTCGTAGGCGGCCATGTCCAGGTTCACCTGGAAAAAGCGGCGAATGGTCCCAATATCTTCCCAGTAACCATCAAATACGTAGCCCATTACCCGCCGGTTGGTCATCGCTGCCGGAATAAGATCACGGCCAAAGTCATCCCCTTCTTGATCCAGCAAATCGAACAAGACGTCGGTTGCAAAGACATAAATGCCCATAGAGGCCATGTACGGCTTTGTGGAATCATCGCGGCTGATGAGTTCGTCTAGCTGCGCTTCTTGTTTTGGTTTTTCGGTGAATTGGGTGATTTGCCCGTCTGATCCCATCTTCAGAATGCCCAACGACGGGGCAGACTTGCGGTCTACCGGCTGCACAGCGATGGTGATATCGGCTTCGCTGTCGACGTGAAATTGGACAAACTTGGTGTAATCCATGCGGTAGAGATGATCGCCGGCGAGAATGAGCACATATTTGGAACCGGCTTGTTTGATTTCGATCAGTTGCTTGCGCACGGCATCGGCTGTGCCCTGATACCAATCTGCGCTGCGGGGGGTTTGTTCGGCGGCCAAAATTTGCACCCAACCCGGGGTAAAGATGTCGCGAACGTAGGTGCTGTAGATATGGCGGTGTAAGGAAGCGGAGTTGAATTGGGTAAGAATGGCGATTTTTTCGATTCCGGCATGGATGCAGTTGCTCATGGGGATATCGATGAGTCGATATTTACCGGCCAGGGGGACGGCCGGTTTTGCGCGTTCAACCGTGAGTGGGTACAGTCGGGTGCCGGCGCCACCACCTAAAATAATCGCTAAAACGTCTTGCATTCGCATAAGTTTACCTCTGTAGATAACTAGATAGATTGTAAAACTGTTGGCTGAAAAAGTTGGATGAGACGGTTACTATTAAAGCAGAAGACGGCCGTTTTTGCCACCATAAACCGGCGCATATTGGCATCATGTCATCATTGGCACTTCGACACGGCCGTGCTATCATCCCCGCCGTCTTTAGGAGAAATGATGAGTCGAGTAATCAATTTAAACAATCCAACAAAAATTCGTAACCAAAATCGGCGCAGTATCGCCGAAATTTTGCGCCGCCTGAGCCAAAAACCGCAAATGGACGCCGAAGCTCAAGATATGGCGGCTAGCCTGGTTTTTTTGCTGCGTGAAATTGACGCCGGTGTTAAACAATCTGTCGAAGCCTGGGAGAAGCGCGGGTATTGGATGAAAGCGGAACGCTTTTTGCGTGATTGGGAGTGGGTCGCGGAAACGGCCGTCAACATGGAAGACGTCATTCGTCACGAAGCGTGGGATTTACTGCCGGACTTACTTGGCGAGTTGTTCCCCCGTTTTGCCGATATCCAGTTAAAAACCATGACCCGCACCGCGGATTTGTGGCGCGGCAATTATCAACGTCTGCTGGCCGAACCGCCTAGCGAACTCCCCTGGTAAACTTTCCTCGATGTCGGGCTTAAAAATCATGCTGCTGGTGCTTGTGGGCGCGCTGCTGCTGCTGGGGGTGTGGAGTGTGTGGCAAACGGCGACCAGACCTACGGTAACGGCCGTTATCACCCCGGCCAGCACGGCCGTTCTCCCCGCAGCGACGCCCCAACCCGCCCCCACCCATGCCGCACGGCCGTCGTCCAGCCCCACCATCACGCCAATTCTTACCCTTTCGCCCACACCAACCGGCACGGCAACGGCCGTACCCACAGCCACACCAACCAACACGGCCGTACCCTGTGACCAGCCCGGCCGCATCGAAACGGGTTTCTTTCCCAGCGAAATCGCCGGCGATATGTCTTATCGCATCTACCTGCCGCCATGTTATGGGCAAAACGGCCGTGCCTACCCCACCCTCTACATGCTCCCCGGCAACACCTACACCGACGCCATTTGGGACCAACTAGGCCTGGACGAGGCCGCCGAAACTGGAATTCAGGCCGGCATCTACCCGCCCATACTCATCGTCATGCCCTACAGCGGCGAAACAGCCCTGTACACATCCGGCGGACCGCGCTCCTACGAAACTGTCATCCTGCAAGACCTGACAGCCTACGCCGAAGCCGCCTACTGCGCCAGCCCAGACCCGGAATTCCGCGCCCTCGGCGGTTTATCACGCGGCGGTTACTGGTCTTTAGAGATCGCCTTCCGGCATCCGGAAGCCTTCATCAGCGTCGGCGCGCACAGCGCCGCCCTGCTAGATGAATATGCCAAACCAGATGTCAACCCCCAGTTCACCGCCCTAAGCAGCGATCTGGGTGATTTACGCATCTACCTGGACATCGGCGACAACGATTGGGTACGCGCCAACACCCTGCAATTACACGAAGACATGGTCGCCGCCGGCATCCCCCACACCTGGAAGCTAAACGAAGGCCAACACGAAGAGACATACTGGACCGCCCATTTACACGAATACCTCGCCTGGTACACCGAACCCTGGCAGCAGACCGCCCAAACCCTGCCCGCATGTGTACCAACCCCTCCAAATTAACAACAAAAAAGCCAGGCCTAACTCAAGCCTGGCTTCTCAATCGTGAATAGATCATACTGCTCATTGATTGGCAATATTGCTCAATTTTTCATTGGTAATTGGGTCCAACATCATTCCCCTGGATGCGCGCATACGCCGCAAGACCAACTGCATCGCCTCGATCTGCATAGACACCAGCATCGGATTCGTCTGAGGCTGGGACTCTTTGCCGCCTATCTGACGTTTTATTGCTTCTTCTTCAGTCATACTACCAAACTCCCCTGCTTTAGAAATTGTAACCATACAGACCCTAATGGTTTGCTCTGGAGAAATTGGACCTTTGGAACTTGAAACCATGCGGTCTTTCCAGAGTAACCTGCGAAAATTTATAACTGTCTAAAGCATACCTGACCCGGTTCAGCCAGACTGTCAGACCTGCTGCCGTTCTCTTGTAAACCTATTAACAGCCAAATCTTACGCGTGGTGATGGGTCAGGTGTCGGCAGGTAGCTTGCGTTTACTGAGCCGAACAAGCAGCAAAAATACAAGCGCGTACAGGAGTAACCACAATAAAACTTTAAGAGAACGAGAAGGGATTAATACGGCAATGAGGCCGAAAACGGCCGTTACCACATAATACCCCACCACAATCTGCCGCGTCGGCATCCCCCCATCCGAAAGACGAAAATGCAAATGATCGCGCCCGCCTTGCAGCGGATTGCGCCCTTGCCGCCATCGGCTGATCACCAGCCACGCCCCATCCAAAATCGGCACCGCCAACACCAACAAAGCCGTAGACAACTTCGCCGGCGACAAAATAGATAAGGTCGCCATCTGGTACCCAAGCAAATACGCCCCGCCCGTCCCTAAAAAAATCCGCGCCGGCGCAAAATTAAACGGCAAAAATCCCAACAAAGCCGCCGCCAAAATCAATGGGAACAAAGCAACCGTTTGCTGCCCCAAAGTATGGCTGTGCCAGGCGAACAACAGCGCCGCAATGGCGCAAACCCCGGCAGCCAAACCATCCAGGCCATCCAACCAATTCACGGCGTTAATCATGCCCATCATCCACAACAAGGTCAGCAGCAAGGCCAACGGCCGCCACACCCACACCAATCCGGTCGCTGCGTCATAGCTAAAAACCCAGGACAATGGCGGCATATTCCAAAGCCCCGGCGCAGGCAGCGGATTGCTAAACACTTCGATGAAAATGGTGTGGCTCATGGCAATCAGCGCGCCAACCGCCTGAATGGTAAATTGCGGAATCGGCGCTAATTCCCAGCGATCATCGACAAATCCACCTAAGGTAATAACCAGGGTTCCCAAAACCACGCCCCGCAGCCGCAGAGCGTCCGCCGGTTGCAGGGGCGGCATCAGCCAATAAACCAGCAAGACGCCCACCACCAGAGCCGCCAAAAGCGGCAGGCCGCCTAATTTGGGAATATCGCCCTGATGCCGCCGCCGCCCGCCCGGTCGGGCAACGATCTGCCAGCGCCGCGATATCTGCTGCGCCGCCGGCGTCGCCGCCAACCCAACTGCCCAAACCGCCAAGAAAACAAGCACATAAACCATAAAAAGGTCGCTATCGCCTGTTAACAATAAACAGCCACCGGTTTGACCGTTCATTGTTAACTGCTAAGTGGTTTTCAGCCAGTGCCAAATTGGCGGTCGCCGGCATCGCCGAGGCCGGGCAGGATAAAACCTACGTCGTTAAGGCGTTGGTCGATTTTGGCGATGTGGATGGGTACATCGGGATGGGCTTCTTGCAGCCGCTGGATGCCGGTTGGCGCAGCCAGGATACCCACAAATTTCACCCGTTTGGCTCCCCAACGCTTGAGAATGTCCACCGTCGCCACAGCCGAACCGCCGGTCGCCAGCATGGGGTCCAATACCAGACACACTTCCACCGTGGGCGATGTGGGCAGCCGGTTGTAGTAGGAAACCGGTTTAAGGGTTTTTTCATCGCGGTAGAGGCCAATGTGCCACACTTCCGCGCCGGGCATCATTTCCCAGATGCCATCGACCATGCCCAGCCCGGCGCGCAGCACGGGGACCAAACCCACCTTTTCGGCCAGGTCGTAACCAACGGCCGTTTCCATTGGCGTTTCAACCTGTATTTCCGTCACCCCTAAATCGGCCGTCGCTTCATAACACAACAGCATGGCCAATTCCCGAATCAACTCGCGAAACTTTTTCGCCTTCGTCCGCTTGTCGCGCAGCAGCGTCAACTTGTGTTTCACCAACGGATGTTGCGATTCGTAAACCATAATCCCTCCAGATTGTTGTATTGTGCAGCCGCCCTACCATCCTTCCGGTTACGCAATACGCTGCACTTGACGTATAATCCCATGCAAAGAGCTTACAGGCAACCAACGACTCATGACCGATAACCCAACCCCCAACAGACATATTTCCCCACAGCGCAAGACCGAAGATCGCGGGCTGGATGGCCTGATCCGCCCCCAACTTCTCGCCGAATTTACCGGCCAGGAAAAGTTAAAAACCAACCTGGCCATCCTCATTGAAGCGGCCAAGGCACGCCAGGAACCGTTGGACCATGTGTTGTTTCATGGGCCGCCCGGTCTGGGCAAAACCACATTGGCGCATGTGGTGGCCAACGAGATGAACGTGAACATTCGCATCACCGCCGGACCGGCCATCGAACGCGCCGGTGATTTAGCCGCCATTCTGACCAACATGCGCGCCGGCGACATTTTGTTCATCGACGAAGTTCACCGCCTGGGGCGCGCTGTGGAGGAAATCCTTTACCCGGCGATGGAGGATTTTGTGCTGGACATTATTGTGGGCAAAGGGCCAGGCGCGAAAAATGTGCGCCTGAAGCTGCCGAAGTTCACCGTCATCGGGGCCACCACACGTCTGGCGCTGCTCACGGCTCCCCTGCGCGCCCGTTTTGGGGCGGTTTATCGCATGGATTTTTATGAGCAAACGGCCGTCGAGTCCATCGTCAATCGCGGCGCAGGCATTATAGGCGTGGCGTGCGACCCCGCCGGGGCCAGGGAAATCGCCCTGCGCTCACGCGGGACGCCGCGTGTGGCGCTGCGCTTGCTGCGCCGGGTGCGCGATTACGCCCAGGTGCGGGCTGAAGGAGAAATTACCCGGGAAACGGCCGTGGCCGCCCTCAACCTGCTGGAAATCGACAATCTGGGACTCGACGACCTGGATCGGCGCGTTTTACGCGCTATCATCGAGAAATTTGGCGGCGGTCCCGTCGGGCTGGATACCATCGGCGCATCCATCAGCGAAGAAGCCGATACCATCATGGACGTGGTGGAGCCATACCTGCTGCAGCTTGGCTTTTTAGAGCGCACCGCGCGCGGCCGAATGGCCACGCCCCATGCCTACAACCACCTGGGCATCCCATTCACCAACCGCAAACAAGACAACAAACCCAACCAACCCACTCTGTTTGGGAGCAACGACGCCACATGATCGAATTTGGCCGCATCATGGTGATTCTCGGCATCACCCTCACCCTCATCGGCGCTATCATCCTGGCCGCCGGCCGGCTGTTCCCGTGGCTGGGCAATTTGCCCGGCGATTTTAATTTTCAGAGACAAAACTTTAAGATTTACTTCCCCCTGGCCACCATGCTGCTGATCAGCATCCTGGTCACCGTTCTGCTAAATATCCTCATCCGCATCTTTCGCCGCTAACCGGCGACAAGCTAAAATACCAGCCATGAAGACCAACGATTTTAATTACAACCTGCCTTTGGAATTGATTGCCCAACGGCCGTTACCCCAACGCGACGCCAGCCGCCTGATGGTTTTGCACCGCGCCAACGGCCGTTTGGAACACCGCCGCTTCATCGACCTGCTCGACTACCTGCGCCCCGGCGACATCCTGGTCGGCAACAACAGCCGCGTGATTCCGGCCCGCCTCTTCGGCCAAAAGCCTACCGGCGGCAAAGTGGAAATCTTGCTGCTGGAAAATTTGGACCCAACCCGTTGGAAAGCGCTGGTTGGCGGCAAAAAGCTGCAAATGGGCGCAGAAATTTTGCTGGAAAACAAGGATGGCCAATTAACCGATGTGACGGCTGCGGTAACGGCCGTTCTCGATGGCCCCCAACGCGAACTCACCTTCAGCCGCCCCATCGACGACGACCTGGACAACCTCGGCCACACGCCGCTGCCGCCCTACATCCACGAAACGCTCGACGACGCCGAACGCTACCAGACCGTTTATTCGCGCCCACCCGGTTCCAGCGCCGCCCCCACCGCCGGGCTGCATTTCACCGGCGATTTGTTGATGGCCCTGCGCGATAAAGGAGTCTTATTCGAGACCGTGACCCTGCACGTCGGTCTGGACACCTTCAAGCCGGTCGAAGCCGATCAGGTGGCCGATCACGTCATCCACAGCGAATGGGCCAGCCTGACCACCGAAGCCGCCCGCCGCATCAACGACGCCAAACTGGCCGGCGGCCGGTTGATTGCCGTAGGCACAACGGCCGTGCGCACTCTGGAAACCGCCGCCTGCCGCTCAGCCGGCATTCTGGGCACGCTGCAAACCATCAGCGCCCGCGACGCAGCCGGAGAAACCAGTAATATGTGCCCCTGGAAACCGGTCGCCGCCTTTGAAGGGCCAACCGACCTTTTTATTTACCCCGGCTACAAATTTCGCGCCGTCGATGCCCTCATCACCAACTTCCACCTGCCGCAATCCAGCTTGCTGATGCTGGTATCCGCTTTTGCAGATCGGGCGCAAATCATGCAGGCCTATGACACGGCCGTCGCCGAGCAGTACCGCTTCTTTTCCTTTGGCGACGCCATGTTGATGGTTTGAACGGCCGTTTGTGACGATACAGACCCCAAGGGTTTGCTCCTGAGAATTTGGGTTATTTGCATATCAAACCCTTGGGGTCTTGCCACAGTTCTAACGATTCGGCGGGGCGATGCCCTCGCGCACAAATCTTTGCACCGGGATAACTTCCAGTTCAATTGTCAATTGCGGATCCACATTTTGTTGTACATCGGTCACCACGGAATCAAACGGCGGCGGATCACCTGGGCCAGTCACGATAATGTCAGCCACACTGCCGGTAATTTTCACCTCGCGTACCTCAAACTCCGTCCCGGCCAACCACGCATCGGCCGCCCGCCGAATTTCTAATTCCTGGCGCGACTGCCACGTAATTTGAGCTCCGGTGGCGCCTAACGGCACAGCCACCAGCAAAGAACTGATGATGATCAGGATAAACGCATTCCGCCGAGCGTTGCCCTTCAGTTTCACAGTCGCCGCGCCGCTCAATCCCAAAATGGCCAGCACGCCGCCACCGGCCAACAGAATCGCCAGCATATTGGTCACAAACAGCAGCAACGCCCCCCAGGCCGCGGTCATTTCACCATAGGACAAACTAATGCCTTGCCTTTCGATTAAATTTTACAGACTATGACGAATTTGGTTCTACTTGAGCCAGGCTCGTGTAAACAGAATCACTCAACTTTAACAATTGCAAAATACGGCTTTGTAATGGTAACAATGGCGTCACGTGACGGATTTCTTGTCCTGGTAAATGGATACAAGATAACGTTGTCCCTCGAAATGCCCGCAAAATACGTTCTGCTGTTGGTCGTTCTGTCGTTTGTTTGGGGTTTCCTGGGTACAAACCTGCCAGACTTTCTTGTTCTTCCCGGAGCGAACGACGAACCAGAAATTCAATCAGTGTCAGAACCCGCAACCCCAAAGAAAGCAGACGCACCAATCCGGTCATGTGGTCATCTCGTTGGACAAACAAGGGGCGTAAGCCTAACGGCCGTCCCTTGAAACGGGAGAAATCTCGTTCAATGGTCGGCACACCACCGCGGTAAGTACGCCACGCCTCTGGTAAAGAGAGGCGTGGCTCTGGGGCATTGGTGACGTAAATGCGCCAGCCCATCTGATGCTCAGCCTGGGTAATCGCCGCCGTATCACGGCTGATGCTTACCTCGTACCGAACCGTGCACTCGATGCGGGCAGGACGTTCCTTGTAGGCGCGAATCTGGCGCTCAGAGAGATGGCATTGATACTGTACTTGGAGATAGTCAGCCACGTCATATCGGCTAAGGATTTGCGCGACTGCGGTTTCAAGAGTGGCGAGGTCTGTTGCCTGACGTTTGCCACGACCAGGCGACGGCGTCAACGCGGCTAATTGCCCTTCTGCTTCTTGGAGGCGTTTCTGCAATCCTCTGGCGCCACTGGCGGCCAGCGCC
>JAKQCM010000472.1 GCA_029559155.1 Chloroflexota bacterium | reverse complement strand
ACTATTTTATGCATGACAAACTCCTTCAAAAAAGCGAGAGCGAGAGCGAGAGCGAGAGGAAGAACAAGAGCGAGAGCGAGAGCGAGAGCGAGAGCGAGAGCGAGAGGAAGAGGAAGAGGAAGAACGAGAGCAAGAAGTCGTATAAGACTCTAAGCTCTAACTCTAGCTCTAGCTCTAGCTCTAGCTCTAGCTAGCTCTAGGGTGAGCCACCGCTGAACTCTCCTAGGAAGCAGACACGCGGCGGGAGCGCACGGCCGTTACCACATCTTTCAGCTTCAGACTCTGGCCATACCGCAGCATACCGGTGTGAAACACCCTGGACGCCACCCAGACGCTGCCCACCGCCGACCCGACCAAAATGAACCAGCTCAGAACCAGCTGCCACAAAGGCATGTTGCTCATTCCCCAACGCATCAACACCGTCATAAACGCCGTCGTCGGGAAAAAAGTCATCAACACCAGGGCCGGACTGTTGGGATTGGTAAAAAACAGGGCGATGAAGAAAAAGGGCAGCAAAAAGAGCAGGTTCAAAATACCGGCAATTTGCTGCGCCTGCGTCAATTCAGTGACGGCGCTGCCGATGGCCGTCATAAGACCGGCAATAAACGCATAAGCCGGCACAAAAAACAGCAAGGCCACCCCCAACAGCGACCAGGGCACGCTGACAAAGCGCAGCGCTTCAAAGAAAATGGACCCAATCAAAATGGCGACAATGCCCGTAACCACCCAGATGGCCGCCTGGGTCAGCGAGACGGCCAGCAAACCCAACGCCTTGCCGCCAATGAGCTGCCCAGGGCTAACCGTGGTCATCATGATCTCGATGGTGCGGTTCTCTTTCTCATCGGTGACCACCTGCAGCAGGTAGCCGGAGGAACCCATCACCACAAACACGAAGAAGAAGGCCGCGATGAAGGGAATGAAGAAGTTAAATATGTTTTGACTGTTAAATTCGCGGCTGCCATCGGCGGCGCGCACCACCAAATCGGAGCCATCTTGCAGGCGCGTTTGCAAATTGGCCGGGTAATCGGCGGCCAGATTGGCGCGTAGATAGGCGTTAAAGTCGCTGTACACCGCTTCGCCCGGAGAATCTTGCCAATAGAAGACCTTAATCGTCAAATTGCGCGGATAACCGGCCGGAATAACCATGAGCGCCTGAATATCTTCGTTGGCGAGGGCTTCCTGGGCGGCGGCTTCATCGGGAAACGGCCGTAACGCCAACAACGTCTCCCCTTCCTCGGTAATCGGCGTGACCGCCGGATTGATAACGCCCGCATGGTCCACATAACCAATCGGCCGGTTCGGATCGCTGCGCACGGAGATAAAAATCCCGGCGGCCATCACCACCATCAAAATGAGCGGGAATCCCAGCGTGCCAACCAAAAAACTGCGTTTGCCAACCAGCTTGCGGTACTCATGCCGGGCCAAAAGCCAGAAGTTACGCATGATCTACCTCCCGGGACTGCTTACCTTCCTGAACCACCCGCACAAAAATGTCATCCAACGACGGTTCGGCGATTTCAAACCGCTCAATCGTCACATCATCCTGGCGGGCCAGGTGGCGAAAGATTTCTTGCGTGTTGGCGTCGCTGCTCAGCGCCAGATGCCAGGCGCCATTTTGCCGCCGCGCTTCCAACACGCCGGGAACCTGGCTAAAATCGCCATGCCCTTCCAATAAGACGGCGTTGCCGGAGAAATCGCGCTTGATTTTGCTCACTTCACCGTAGAGAACGGTACGGCCGTTATCGATCAACACAATCCGGTTGCACAACGCCTCCACCTGATACATCTGATGCGTGGACATGATGATGGTTTTGCCCGCCTGCCGCTGCTCCTCGATGATGTCCTTCACCAGACGCGTATTCACGGGGTCCAGACCGGAAAAAGGCTCATCCACCACAATAAGATCAGGGTCATGCAGCAGCGTGGCGATGAGCTGCGCCTTTTGCTGCATCCCTTTACTGAGTTCCTGGATTTTCTTTTGTCGGTGGTCATACAGGTCCAGCCGTTTAAGCCAACCTTCCAGGCGCGATTTGGCCTCGCTTTCCGCCAATCCCTTGAGGGTGGCCAGGAAAACAAGCGTTTGTTCGAGCTGTAAATCTTTGTACAGGCCGCGTTCTTCGGGCATGTAGCCGATGCGCTGCTTTTTGGCTTCGGTGATACGGCCGTCGAACACCGAAACCTGCCCGCCGTCCGGTTCAAAAATATCCAGCATCATGCGAATGGTCGTGGTTTTACCGGCGCCATTCGGCCCCAACAGGCCAAAAATCTCGCCGGGAAACACTTCAAAGGAGACATCTTTCACCGCTTCCACGCGGCCAAAGCTTTTTCGTACAGAGGAAATCAATACTGTGGACATGAATCGTTACTCCAAATAATCGGGTAGTCGCGGCCAGGGGAGCGACTACGCCGGCGATTAAAAATGCCACGCTTGCCGTGGCGGAACGGCAACGGCCGTTACCCTATTCTATACGAGATTGCCCCAGTTCGGGATGCGACCATGAGATTAGCTGTCGGATGACGGCCGTTCTGTTAAAATCCTGACCTTTCGCCGGTGGCAGAGCACCCGGCAACCAAATACTGCGGCGGTCGCAGCACCCGCCTCAACAAAACAAAGGAGAAATTTGTGTCTGTTATAAGTTCAAACGAAGGTGTTCAGACGAACAAACGCATGGCCGGGCCGATTGCCCAATCCATACCGGCCATTGCCATGATCGTCGTCGCGGCCTACATCGCTGCCCAAATGGTATCCGATGTGGCCAGCTTGAAGATTGGGAATGTGGCCGGATTGGCCGTGGACATGGGAACATTCATTTATCCCATCACGTTTACCCTGCGCGATGTCGTGCATAAAATCTGGGGCAAGCGCAACGCCCAGATTTTGATCATTACCGCAGCAGTGATCAACGTGTTGATGGTCTTGTATCTGGGTTGGACGGCTTCCGTGCCCGGCGACGCCACGGCCGACCCCGATGGCGTCTTTAGCGCGGCTTACGGTATGGTGTTTGGCCCCCTGTGGCGCATTGTGGCGGCTTCCATTGTGGCCGAGGTGTTCAGCGAACTGGCCGACACCGAGGCGTATCATTGGTTTGTCACCCGCGTCACCCACGACAAACAGTGGGCGCGGGTGCTGGTTAGCAACGCCATCAGCATCCCGATCGATTCGGCGCTGTTTACGGTGATTGCGTTTGGTTGGGCCATTCCCTGGACGGCCGTCTGGCAAATTTTCATCTTCAACGTCATCATTAAATTCACGGTGACGCTGGTGAGCCTGCCGCTCATCTACATTTACCCGGACCCGGATTGGTCACAACTGCACGATCAATAGAAACGAACCACGTCAAACAAATAAAAACCGTCACGCAAACCCGCGTGGCGGTTTTTTATTGGCAAATTACCAGGGGACGTTTATTCGAACCAGCCGCCAATCAACGCGCCGACGCCGCCAATGATCAGGAAAACGGGCCAGATAATCGCCCAGGGCCATTCAAATATGAAGGTGAAGGCAATTAACGACAAAATCAGCCCACCCACAATGGAGCCACGGCCGGATTTGGTGAGGCGGCGGTTTTGGCTGTAATTTTCCCAGGCGCTGGCAAAATTGGAAAAGGCCGGGATGAGGATGAACAAAGCCCACCAGTTATTTAACTGAAAACCGCCCAGGTTGGTAACGAGAAAAATCACGCCGATGGCAATGAGGATGACGCCGCCGACCCAATTTTTATTCTGCGAAACGGCCGTGCCCCGTCCCGAATCCGTGGAAACAGTTCCGGTTTCATTCAGGTCGGTCTTGTCGATTTCAATGCTGTTCACTTTTTCTTCTTCTTTCAAACGGGAAATATCATCGGTCATAGTAACACTCCTGAAAATAAATAATCCATGTACCGCGCCCAAAACCCCAAGGGTTTATTCGACCTCTGGGAAACAGCCCGGTTGCCACAAAACCCTTGGGGTTTCACCAGAGGAACCACGTACCATGAATAACTAATTCGGCTTGCGGATAGAAAAGCCGCCATCCGCGCCTCCTGGTCCAAACGATTAGCACCCACTATACGGAGGTTGAATATGAAAGTTTCAGCCGCCACTGGCAGATTGGGCCACGCTTGTTGCTCTTTAAAAAGTAATTGGGTAATCGCTATCTCACCCGGACGTAAACGTCCGGGCTAAATAACGACGCCGGGTAAACCCGGCTTTTTTCTTTAAGCCCGGTTCACCGGGCGTTGTTTTGTAGCCTGAGGCTTTAGCCGCAGGCGAAGCGGACAAACGTTACCAGATTAATTTTTTAATCCACAACAAGAGTGGCCCAATCTAAAAACCGCCGCCTTTTGCGGTGGCCTGCTCCTTACTCTACTCAGCAGGACGCCGGCTAACATCCACGCCTGCCCATCTTATCCGCAAAAATCCGGCCTCATCCGCGGCCAATTATTCCCGATCCTGCGACAAAATGAGGACGGAATACGGGGCCAGGGTGACGTTGCCCAGACAGGGCATGCCGTCAAACATATGGGCCGCGTCGCGGGCCGGGGCGGCAATGACATCCGGGCAGAGATGGCCGCCAAACCCGGCGTCATAGCTCTGGTCGTCGCTGTTGAAGCGCACACGCCAGCGCCCGGCGCGCGGCAAGCCGATGGTGTAACCAGCCAGCAGTCGGTGCGAAAAGTTGGCCACCACAATGACATCATCGCTCGGCCCGCCATTTCCCCACCGGTGATAGGCAACCACCTTTTCGGTGTCGTTGGCGTTGAAGACGTTGACATTTGGCCCCTGCAACCCCTGGACCTGTCCCGGAAGATTACGGCGCAGGGCGATGAGGTCGCGGTAAAGGCGCAAAATTCCGGCGTTCGCCTGCGCTTTTGACCAGTCTAATGATACATGGTCATCAAACCAGCCGCTTTCCAGAAATTCCTGCCCCTGGAAAATCATGGGGATGCCGGGCGTGGTAAATAGCAATGCCGCGCCCAGCGTGGAACGCTTTTTCGCGAAAAAGCTGTCGGCTGCGCCGCTGTTGATTTCTTCCGGCACGCGGGCTTTGCCGTTGGCCACTTCGTCGTGGGATTCGGTGTAGAGGATGCGCGACCAGGGCGCGTCGCCGTAGCGGGCGGTGATGGCGGCGGATACGGCCGTTATCTCCCGCGCCTCATCCAACGGCGCAATCACCGCCTGCCGGATGGGGTGGACAAACTGCGCGTCCCACTGGGCCACAAAGCCCAGGCCGCCCTCATCGGCGGGCAGGGTTACGGCCGTGTTGTTCTGCAAATCCTCAGCGATGAGCAGCTTGCCCGGCAGCTTCTGATGCACTTCGGCGTTGATGGCCTGCATAAGCTGCCAGCCTTCATCAATGGCCGCGCCGGGGTCGCCGTCGTGGCCCTGGGCGTGGCGGATAAAGTTGGTGGCGTCCCAACGCAGACCATCCACGCCAAACTCCTCGAACCACATAAAAACGCTGTCACGGATGAACTTACGCACTTCGGCACGGCCGTAATCCGGCCGCGTGTCCGCCCAGGGCGTGCTGGCGCGCCAGTCGTTGTAAAAGTAGATGCCGCCCTTGCCGTCCTCCTGCCAGCCGTCGAACTGCCACAGGCTCAGGTCTTGCGGGCCAAAGTGGTTGTACACCACGTCCATAATCACCCCAATGCCCTGCGCATGGGCGGCGGCGACCAGCTCGCGGAACGCCTCGCGCCCGCCGTAGCTGGCGGTGATGGCAAAGGGAAAGGCCGGGTTGTAGCCCCAGGAATAATCGCCGGCGAACTCGGCCACCGGCATAATCTCGATGGCGTTAATGCCCAGGTCGGCCAGGTAAGGCAGCCTGTCGATCACGCCCTGGAATTGACCGACGACGTGCTGCGGGTCGGCGGAAAACGTGCCGACGTGCAGCTCGTAGATGACTAGGTCGGTCAGGGCGGGCAGCTCAAAGCTGGCGGCGGGGGGCGCAGTGGGCGGCAAAACCACGCCGTCCAACTGCGGCCCGCTGACAGCGCGGGTGTAAGGATCGGTGCGCAGCAGGGTGCGCCCGTTGTGGTGGATGAGGAATTTGTAGGTGTCGGTAACGGCCGTTTGCGGCCCCATCACCGACCATACCCCATTGCCTTCGTTAGCCAGCGGCGTGCGCCAGGGCGACCAACCGTTAAAGGAGCCGGTCACAAATACGCGGTCGGCGTGGGGCGCCCAAACACGGAAGCTGGTCGCCGTTCCGTTTGGGACAGCGCCCATACCCGCCATTGTCGACGGTTGTACCGGATGAAAGGTGCGCCGCGCCTGATAGCCCACGCGGTCCAGAAAAACGCGCCACCCAGGCGCGGAAGTTGTTTGTTTGTTCATGTGTTCACCTCGTTTGCGGTGTTGGTTAAACGGCCGTGCATACTTAAACGGCCGACAAGCGCAGCAGTTTAAACGGTTTGCATTAATTTTGTGTTAACGGGTGGCGAACCAGACGAGTTTAACGTGCTGCGTGCTGCGTGACCGGAAACCATCACGCAGCACGCAGCCTTCTAGCCCGTGTTTTTCAGACCGGCGGCGATGCCGTTGATGGTCAGGAAAATGGCGTGCAAAATTTCTTGCGCTTTGGGGCTGTCTTGTTCCGAAAGGAAACGCAGGCGGCGCAGCAAGGCCACCTGGATAAAATTCAACGGGTCCACATACGGGTTGCGGCGGCGGATGGTGCGCTGGAGCGTGGGCGCATTATCCAGCAGTTCCCGCTGGTCGGTGACCAGCAAGATCATGCGCGTGGTTTCGTGGAAGGCGGCTTCGATTTGCCCGAAGATGGTTTCGCGCACGGCCGTATCTTCCACCAGTCCGGCATACAACCGCGCAATGCCCATATCGGCCTTGGCCAGAGCCATTTGCGCGTTGTCCAGGCTGTGGCGGAAGAACGGCCACTCCTGGTACATCTCTTGCAGCAGCGGAATGTCGCCGGAAGCGGCCAACGCCGCGCCGACGCCATACCAGCCGGGCAGCACGTGACGGCACTGCATCCAGCTAAATCCCCAGGGAATGGCGCGCAAACTTTCCAGCGACGCTTTGCCCGCCCGGCGCGACGGCCGTGAGCCAATGCGCATCTGGCTGATTTCGTTGATGGGCGTGGCTTGCTGCCAGTATTCGAGCAGCGCCGGGGTTTCGTAGATGAGTTCGCGGTAGGCGCGGTAAGCCACGGCCGTTAACTCCCCCATCGCCGCCCGCCAGCTCTCTTTGGGCGCGGCCTGCGAGCGATGATAGGCGGGCACGCTGGCCAGCAGCGTGGCGTGAACCAACTGCTCCAGATGGCGGCGGGCGATGGCCGGGTGGCCGTAATTCTCATCAATGACTTCGCCCTGCTCGGTGATGCGAATACGGCCGTCCACCGACCCCGGCGGCTGGGCCAAAATCGCCTTATTGGTCGGGCCGCCGCCGCGGGCAATGGTGCCGCCACGGCCGTGAAACAACATCATCACCACCTGATGCTCGCGGCAGACGGCAGACAGCGCTTCCTGCGCCTGATACAGCTCCCAGTTAGCCGCCAGATAGCCGGCGTCCTTGTTGCTGTCGGAATAGCCGATCATGATGGTTTGCCGCCGCTGCACCCGCGCCAGATGCGGCGCATAGGCCGGATGGGTGAAGAGCGCGGCCATCACCGCCGGAGCCGCGCGCAAATCTTCGCGGGTTTCAAACAACGGCGTAAACGTGAGATTTTCCTGGTCTGCATCGGCTGTCAGGCACAGGCCATGCCAGCGGGCCAGCAGCAGCGGGGCCAGAATGTCTTCCGGACCATGCGTCATGCTGACGATGTAGGGACCGATCAACTCAGTGCCGTAAAAGTCCACCGCCCGCTGCAAAATGCGGAACAATTCCAGCGTATCGGCCGTTTCGGGCGTCAAATTGTCCAGTTGGCTCAGGTCGGGGATGGGCGCGGCTAGGAGGCGGGTGAGGGTTTCGGCGCGCTGCGGGCCGTTCATCTGGCCAAAGCCGGTGAGGAGGTTGAGTTTGGTGAAGAGTTCGTCGAGAACGGCCGTGTTGTACTCGCTGTACTGCCGAATATCCAACCGCGCCACGTGCAGACCAAACACCTGCGCCTGGTAGCGCATCCGGGTCAGGTCGGCATCGGCCAGGTCGGCCAGGCCGTCGGCCCGTAATGAGGCGTCCATCAGCGCCAGCGGTTCCTGCAAATCGGCCATCGTGCGCAGCCGGACCGGCGGGTTGGACACCCCTTTCAGGCGGCCAACCATGTCGCCGCGCGACGATTCGGCCAGATCGGCCTTGATGACCGCCGACCAGAGGCGGTAGGGTTCATTGGGGTAGCGGGTTTGCAAGAAGGCGACGTGTTCAGAGCGGTCGCGCGCGGCGGCCAGCGCCGCCTTCAATTCCGGGCTGATGTTGACCAGTTGGTCCGACACGCTCAACGAGCGATCGAGGTGGCGTGAGGCGGCGCGGTGGCGTTCCACCCCCAGCCCGCGATGCAGGCGCAGGGTCTCGGCGGTCACATCGGCCGTCACGTTGGGGTTGCCGTCGCGGTCGCCGCCAATCCAGGAGCCAAAGGTGAGGAAGCGTTCGGGCCAATTCACCGATGGGTAATGGGCGGCCAGGGCGGCGGCCATCGTGGCGTAAATATCCGGCAGCACGTCCCAAAGGGTGATGTCGAAGTAGTAGAGACCGGTGCGCACTTCGTCGGTGACGGTGGGCTTGGTGCTGCGGCTTTGGTCTGTCAGCCAGAGGGCGGTGATTTCGGCGGCGATTTGCGCTTCGAGCTGCCGGCGTTCGCCGGGGAGCAAATCGCGCTCTTCCATTTCGGTGAGGGCGTTTGCCAGGCGGCGCAGCTTGGCGATGACCGTGCGGCGTTTGGCCTGGGTGGGATGGGCGGTGAACACCAGTTCGATGTGCAGGCGCTCCAGAATTTGGCCCATTTCAAATTCATCGACGCCCATCTGGCGCAGGGTGGCGATGGCCGCCGGGATGGATTCGGTGAGCGGCTGGGGAAAGGCGGCGCGTTCGCGTTCGCGCAGCACGCTGACGCGGTTTTGCTCTTCGGCGAGGTTGATCAGCTCGAAATAAATGGCGAAGCTGCGGGCGATGAGTTCGGCTTCGTGCAGATTGAGGCGGCTGACGATGTGTTCGAGGCGCTGGTCGATGGCCGGGTCGGCGTCGCTGCGGCGGGCTTTGGTAAGGGCGCGGATGCGCTCTTCCAGCTCGAATACTTCGATGCCGGCATGGCGGCGCATGACTTTACCGAGGAGGTCGCCCAGGAGGTGGACTTCGTGGCTGAGGAGGTTTTGAGAGGTATCGCGTGACATGATGGGTTCCTTTTGGGGGGATTAACGGCCGTCTACAAACGCAAACAGGTGCGGCTGCTGCTGCCGGACCTGGTCTAAATGGTAAAAAGCGGCCACGACCAGCGCGTGGGTAATTTGGCCGGAGGTGATGAGATGGGGAACGGCCGTTAAATCCATCTCCTCCGTGGCAATATCCTCCGCGCCGTCAAACTCCGGCGGGCGCACCCAGCGCGCATTCAACGCCAGGTAGGTATGGCAGCGATTGTTCAGGAAAGCCGGATTCGGTTCCACCGTGCCGATGTGCAAAATCTCGTCGGCGTCATAACCGGTTTCCTCTAACATTTCGCGCCGCGCCGCCGCCAGCGGGTCCGGGTCGTCGTCATCTACCACGCCGCCGGGGATTTCCAGCGTGATAGAGGCCGTGCCGTGCCGGAACTGGTGAATAAAGACCACCTTTCCATCTGGCGTGATTGGAATGATGTTGATCCAGTCGGCGGCGTCGAGGACAAAAAAGCTGTGAGTGTGGCCGGTGCGCGGCGAGCGGCGCGTATCGCGCCGGATCGTAAAAATGCGATAATCGGCTAACTGTTCGCTGTCTAATTTTTCCCAATTTTCAACCATTGTTTTTCCTGCCATCCTCTTGCGTTGTGGGGTCAACCATTTGCCGGAATGTTGTGGTGTGGGGTAAGCGGGCTGCAAAATTGTATGGTCAGGCCCGGTTCAGGTCAAGGGAGCAAAAACCCCAAGGGTTTGATTTCCCAACAGCCCAACTTCCCAAGAGCAACCCTTGGGGTCTCTGTAGAAGACACAGGGCAATTGCATACGGGCCGCGCCAAAGCTTTTGGTTGGCCTCGCCGGGGCGTTCACGCCCCGGCAGCACAACAACACCGGTTGAAACCGGCTAAAAGAGACAAAAAGCCCCGTTATGAAGGTTAAAAATTTATTTCGGTAATAAGCCAACTGTCATTCCGAGCGGAGTCTTCGGAGCGAGGAATCCCTACCACCCTGGT
>JAKQCM010000459.1 GCA_029559155.1 Chloroflexota bacterium | reverse complement strand
GGATGAAGACGCCATTCACGTTGACCTGCTGCTGAAAGGCGGCGGCTGCGAAAACGTCTCCACGCAGTACAAACTGCCGGATGGTCCACTGGGCGCCGGACGTGATCTGGAAGGCGTGCGCCGGGTGGTCCTGGATGCCGTGCATCAGGCGCAGGGGAAGGGCTGTGGGCCGGCCGTTTTGGGCGTGGCTATTGGCGGCGACCGCGGCTCAGGTTATCTCAAATCCAAACAGCAGTTGTTCCGCCAATTGGACGACACCAATCCGGATCCGCAGTTGGCGGAACTGGAGGAACGCATCTACAAAGAAGCCAACGAATTGGGCATTGGGCCAATGGGCTTTGGCGGCAAAACCACGGCGCTGGGCGTGAAGATCGCGGCGCAGCACCGGCTGCCGGCCAGCTATTTTGTATCTGTGGCCTACATGTGCTGGGCCAATCGCCGGGCCAGTATGGACATTCAATTCCACGACGAAGGGCTGGAGGTGAGCTATGCCTGAGTTAACAACACCCATTTCTGACGAAGAAATCCGCAGCCTGAAGGCTGGCGATACGGTTTATTTGAACGGCGTGATCGTTACCGGGCGCGACGCCGCGCACAAGTTTATGATCGAGCATTTCATCAAGCAGCCGGTGCAGGCCGACGAGGCAGAATTGTATGAAGAGCTGAAAAAGCTGCTGGACGGCGGGGTTATCTTCCACTGCGGCCCGGTCGTTAAAACCCACGAGGATGGCTCTTATTCTTTTGTGGCGGCCGGTCCAACCACCAGCATCCGCGAGGAAGTTTACCAGGCAGACGTGATCCGGCATTTCAATTTGAAGGGGGTTATTGGCAAGGGCGGCATGGGGGGCAATACCCTCAAGGCTTGCGCCGAGCAGCCGGCTGTTTACCTGCATGCCATCGGTGGGGCGGCCAGTTATATCGCCCAATCGGTGAAGGAAGTGCTGGGCGTCTATAAGCTGGAATTTGGCGTGCCGGAAGCGATGTGGGTGATCCGGGTGGAGAATTTCCCGGTGGTGGTGACGATGGACAGCCACGGGACCAGCCTGCATGCCACGATTGAGGCGCAGTCGAAAGAAAAATTGGCCGAGTTGATTGGTTAAAGACGAACGATTGTTGATTGATGAATGAAGATTGAAGATTGGCGTTTCCCGATCTTCAATCTTCATTCTTTTATGGAGGAAATGATGGAAAAAGTACGATGGGGTTTGGTTTCTACGGCGAATATTAACCGGCGGTTGATTCCGGCGATTCGGGCGTCGGAGCGGGGGGAGTTAACGGCCGTTGCCAGCCGCTCTCTCTCGTCCGCCGAAGCCTATGCCGCCGAATGGGGCATTCCCCAGGCGTTTGGCAGTTACCAGGCCATGCTGGATTCCGATGCGGTGGACGCGGTCTACATCAGTTTGCCAAACCATTTGCACGCGGAATGGACGATTTACGCTCTGGAACACGGCAAGCATGTGTTGTGCGAAAAGCCTTTTGCCCTGTCCCTGGATGAAGTGGATGCGATGATCGCGGCCAGCACACGAACGGGCAACCGGCTGGCGGAAGCCTTTATGTACCGCCATCATCCGCAAACCAAACTGGTGAAAGATTGGGTGGTGAAC
>JAKQCM010000452.1 GCA_029559155.1 Chloroflexota bacterium | reverse complement strand
TCGAACTCGATTCCGATTTTCAACCTACCGGCGACCAGCCCGATGCCATCGAAAAACTTGTCGAAAGCCTCAATGCCGGTCATAAATACCAGACATTGCTCGGCGCCACCGGCACCGGCAAAACCTTTACCATCGCCAACGTCATCCAACAAACCCAACGGCCCGCGCTGGTGCTGGCGCACAACAAAACCCTGGCCGCCCAGCTCTACAGCGAATTCCGTGACTTTTTCCCCAACAACGCCGTCAGCTACTTCGTCAGCTACTACGATTATTACCAGCCCGAAGCCTACGTCCCCCGCCACGATCTCTACATCGAAAAAGAAACGCAAATCAATGACGAGATCGACCGCCTGCGCCTGCTGGCCACCGCCAACTTACTCAGCCGCGAAGACGTGATCATCGTCGCGTCCGTGTCCTGCATCTACGGCATCGGCAATCCTCAGGCCTGGGGCAAAGTCACCGTAGAAATCGAACGCGGCAAACAGTACCGGCGGGATACCATCCTGCGCCGTCTGGTAGACATTCAGTACGACCGCAACGACCTGGAATTACGCCGCGGCACGTTTCGCGTACGCGGCGACACCCTGCAAATCTTCCCCGCATACGCCGAAACCGCTTACATGATCGAATTCTGGGGCGACGAAGTCGAACGCTTAACCGAATTCGACTACCTCACCGGCGAAGTCCTGCGCGACCAGACCAGCATCCAAATTTTCCCTGCCCGCCAATTTATCACCGACGAAGACAAACTCAGTCAGGCCGTCAACGACATCGAAAACGAACTATCGACGCGCATTGCCTATTTTAAGGAGCGCAACATGCTGCTGGAAGCGCAGCGCATCGAGCAGCGCACCCAATATGATCTGGAAATGCTGCGCGAGGTCGGTTACACCTCCGGTATCGAGAATTACAGCCGCCACCTGGATCAGCGCGAGGTCGGCGCGCCGCCCTGGACCTTGCTCGATTATTTCCCGGCCAACTACCTGGTCATCGTAGACGAAAGCCACATGACCTTGCCGCAGGTGCGCGGCATGTATGCCGGCGACCGCAGCCGCAAGCAGACCCTGGTGGATTATGGCTTCCGCCTACCCAGCGCCCTGGACAACCGTCCGCTGAACTTTGAAGAATTTGAACAGCGTGTTAATCAGGCCATATTCACCAGCGCCACCCCCTCCGTTTTTGAACTCGAGAAATCGGGCAGCGTGGTGCATCAGGTCATCCGGCCGACCGGCGTTGTGGATCCCGAAGTGGAAGTGCGGCCGGTCAAGGGCCAGGTAGACGATTTGTTGGGCGAAATCAACCGCCGCACCAGCATCGGGCAGCGGGTATTGGTGACCACATTAACCAAACGCATGGCCGAAGACCTGAGCGATTACCTGCTGGAAATGGGCGTTAAGGTCCATTACCTGCATTCCGAAGTCCACACCATCGAGCGCACCGAGATTTTGCGCGACTTGCGCATGGGGGTTTATGACGTGGTGGTGGGCATCAACCTGCTGCGCGAAGGATTGGATCTGCCGGAAGTGTCGCTGGTAGCCATTCTGGATGCCGACAAAGAAGGCTTTTTACGTTCCGAAACATCACTGACGCAGACCATTGGCCGGGCGGCGCGGCACGTTGAAGGTAAGGTGATCATGTACGCCGACCGCATCACGGATTCGATGCAGAAGGCGCTCAACACAACCAATGAACGGCGCGCGGTGCAGCAAGCGTATAACGAGGCGCACGGCATCGAGCCGCGCAGCATTATGAAAGCGGTGCACGATCTGACCGACGATATTGCTCAGGAACGGGAAATGGCTCTGGCCGATGGCAAAGGCAAATACACCACTGTGCGCGATCTGCCGAAGGCGGAATTGGCGCATATGGTTATCGACCTGGAGAAGCAGATGAAGCAGGCGGCGCAGAATTTGGAGTTTGAGCGCGCGGCCGTTTTGCGTGACCAGATTGTGGAGCTGCGGCAGATCATGGCCTTGAAGGAGGCGGGCAGCGACAAAGAATTGCCTGCCTGGGAGCGGATGCGCCTGCTGGACGAGGCGGGCATCGCCTACGATCCGGGGGATTAACAACAAGAAGGAGGTCATGGAATCGCATGACCTCCTTCTTTATTCGCAGTCGTCGGCGAAAAAATTCCGTGGCGAAAAATTCCGTTTTCTAGATTGGATCCATCTTGGAGATAGGTCCAATCTATGCCGCATCATTTTAAACAGTGCTCAATTTGTCTGCCTCAGTTCGTCATGAAGTCCATTTAGAACGCTCATTATTTCACTGATGGAAGGAACATACGTTGCACTTTGCCAACTGGATGTTTCTTTAATCTCTTGTCCAGCAGCTAAAGATTCTCGGCAGCCATCAGCCCACGGCTGGTTTAAAGCGGCAAATTTATCGATTTCCAGGCTAAAGCTGTTGTAAATGGCCTGCAACCACTCATCATTGGTTGAAAAGCCAGATGGAAGGCTGTTTATTGTTCCTTCGTAAGCACTTAAAAGGACCGTACAGTTGACATTGTTATCAGTTGTAAACCTCCTTACGTGAGGAGAGATTTCAAAGACATATGAGTCGATATGTTCCAAAGCGAAGGCAAGGCTAGCTGCTAAGATCTCCCGCTCGGTGGCTGGATTGTTAACGGCCGTTGGTAAAGGCGGGTTAGCCGATATGGTAGTGGGAACGGCCGTTGCCGTGGCCGTTGGCGTTTCGGTGGGCGGCACGGCCGTTTCCGTCGCCAACGGTGTATAAGTCGGCAGCGGCGTCTGGGTGGGGTAAAGCGTCAACGTTGGATACGGGGTGAAGGTTGCCGCAGGTGTGTAAGTCGGATACGGCGTAAAGGTACTTTGGGAAGTAGGCGTAGGCCAGGCAGCCTGGGTAGCCATCACGGCAGCAGAAACCTGGCTCTCGACGGTGAGGGCCAGATCATCTGGGCCAGGGCCACAGCCCGCCAGAAACAGCATCCACATGATCAATCCTACGCTGGCATAAAAACCGGTTTTCATCTAGTTCCTCCATCAGGTGCAATGTTTTGTGAAATAGCGCGAACGGCCGTGATTATCCCGGTGATTCTTTGGCGCGTCAAACAGCAGGACCGGTTGCCGACAGTTGCCTCGGCGGTTGCCCATGTTATACTCTCCCCACAATGGATACAATTTTGAACCAGGAGCAGGAAGAGCTGCTCAGACGTACGCGAGATGTGTTGGGGGAGCTGCGCGATGTGTTGGCGGAAACGGCCGTCAACAAAGAAGACCGCGCCGCTCTCATCGAATCAGTCCGCCAGCTAGACGATCTGTTTTTGCTGGTGATTGCCGGCGAGTTTAACGCCGGCAAATCCGCCTTCATCAACGCCCTCCTGGGGCAAAATTTGCTGCCGGAAGGCGTCACCCCGACCACCAGCCAGATTTATTTGCTGAAATATGGCGAGCAGGTGGGGAAACGGCCGTTAACCTCTGGCATCTGGGAACAAACCGCCCCCGTAGATATCCTGCGCGAAATCGTCATCGTCGATACCCCTGGCACCAACGCCATCCAACGCGAACACGAAGCACTGACGGCCGAATTCATCCCGCGCAGCGACCTCGTCCTCTTCATCACCTCCGCCGACCGCCCCTTCACCGAAAGCGAACGCACCTTTCTGACGCAAATCCGCGCCTGGGGCAAAAAAGTCATTCTGGTGGTCAACAAAATCGACATCCTCACCGATCCGGCGGAAAAGCAGCAGGTGATCACCTTTGTGACCGACGCGGCCAACAAACTGGTGGGCGAAGTGCAGGCTGTGTTTGCCACCTCGGCCAAACAAGCGCAAAAAGCGAAAGCCGGACAGCCCCAATTCTGGGCGCCCAGCGGCTTTGAAACATTAGAAACCTACATCCGCGAGACGTTGGACGATGACGGCCGTTTCCGCCTTAAACTCCTTAACCCGCTGGGCGTTGGCCAAAAACTGGTCACAAAACAGTTCAAAGACGCCGAAGCCGATCTGGCCTCGCTGCAAGAAGACCGCGACCTCCTGGCCGACATCGACGGGCAAATGGTCTATTACAACGAAGACATGCAGCGTAATTTCAAATCGCGTCTGGGCGAGATCGACAACATTTTGCTGGGCATGGAAAAACGGGGCAACGACTTTTTTGACGAGATGATGCGCTTTGGCCGCATTCCCGACCTGATCCGCAGCAAACGCGTCGAAGAAGCGTTTGAAGAAACCGTGGTCGCCGACGTGCCGCAGCAGATCGACAGCCGCGTGACCGAGTTGATCGATTGGTTGGTAGAGCAAGATTTACGCCAGTGGACGGCCGTTGCCGACCACCTCGCCAAACGCAAAGACGGCCAAAACGACCGCATCGTCGGGCAAGCCGGGCCGCGCGAAGGCTCGCTGGCCTACAACCGCCAGCACCTCATCGACTCCATCGGCAAGGCAACCCGGCTGGCTGTGGAAACCTACGACGAAGAACGGGAAGCCGCCGACATGGCCGAAGGAGCGCGCACGGCCGTCGTCAACACCGGCCTGGCCGGCGTGGGCGTGGGCATTGGCGTAGCCATCGCCATCGCCGCCCACGTGGTTTGGATTGACGTAACAGGTATTTCCGCGGCCGTCATTGCCGCCGCTCTGGGTTTGTTGATCTTACCGGCGCGGCGGCGCAAGGGAAAACAAGAATTAGAAATCAAACTGGGTGAACTGCGCCAAAAACTCATTACCAGCCTGACAGAACAGTTTGATCGAGAAATGCGGCGCAGCACGCAGCGCATCGAAGACACCGTGGCCCCCTTCGCCCGCTTCGTGCGCGCCGAAACCGACAAAATCACCCGCCAGCACGATCAATTGGCCGCCATTGAGGCCCACATGCTCGGCCTGCAAAGCCAGTTAAAACAAGAGAGACTAGAGACTAGAGAC
>JAKQCM010000418.1 GCA_029559155.1 Chloroflexota bacterium | reverse complement strand
TGGCGGGGGTCGTTGACAATGGCAAAATGTTCATGAATGCTTTCGATAGGTGACATGGGTTCCTTCTTTTTAACCCATTATTCCACGTCTTTCGTTATTTTGCCCACATCCCGTTAACATAAGACATGCGATTGCCCTGCTCCCGCGCCGGTTTACACTTCCCCCCATCCGTGCTACCATTCGCCCATTATGAGACCAGACAGCATTCGACCCAACAGGTGGCTGGTTGCGCCCCCGGCGCCCGCCGCCATTCAAACACAACTTAGCCACATCAACCCCGTCTTACTCCAGGTGCTTTATAACCGGGGCATCGTCGACCCGGCCCATTTGCAAGCCTTTGTCGAGCATCGCTACCTGGAAAACAGCGATCCGTTCCTGCTGGCAGACATGGACAAAGCGGTGGCCCGCATCCGGCAAGCCATCGAAAACGAAGAAACCGTCGTGGTTTACGGCGATTTCGACGCCGACGGCGTGACCTCGACGGTGCTGCTGACGGAAGCGCTGCGCGGCTGCGGCCTGGACCGCGATAAAGTGCGCCCTTACATTCCCGACCGGGTAGATGAGGGGTATGGCCTGAACGTGGAAGCGCTGAGCAAAATCAAAGAAGAGTTCAACGCCAGTCTGGTGATCAGCGTGGACTGCGGCATTCGCTCGGTGGCCGAGGTGGCCCACGCCCGCGACATCGGCCTGGACATGATCGTCACCGACCACCACAGTTTGGGGCGAGAGCTGCCCCCGGCGCTGGCGGTGATTAACCCGAAACGGCCGTCCTCCGCTTATCCGGAAACCATGTTGGCCGGCGTGGGCATTGCCTACAAACTGGCCCAGGCGCTGCGCCAGACCCTGCCCGACCGCGCCCAATTCAACGAACGCGACCTGCTCGATCTGGTGGCCATCGGCACTGTGGCCGATCTGGCCCCCTTACTCGGCGAAAACCGCCAGTTGGTAACCGATGGGCTGGTGGTATTAAACGAAGCGCGCCGTCCCGGCGTCGCCGCTCTGGCAGAAGTGGCCCGCCTGAAGCCCGGCCAACTTTCGGCCGAGTCGATTGCTTTTGGTCTGGGGCCGCGCATCAACGCGGCCGGACGGCTGGCCCATGCTTATGACGCGGCCCGGCTCTTAGCCATCAACAACCGGCCGCAAGCCAACCAGTTTGCCGCCAAATTAAACGAACTGAACCAACAGCGCCAGCGCCTGACGGCCGAATTAACCGCCAAAGCGGAAGGTCTGATTCAGCCGGACGCCCCCATCCTCATCGCCGCCGACGCCGGGTTTGTGTCGGGTGTGGTCGGGTTGGTGGCCAGCCGGCTGGCGGAAGTGTATTACCGCCCGGCCATCATCATGGAGATGGGCGAGGAAGAAAGCCGGGGGTCGTGCCGATCGATTCCTGAATTTCACATTACGGACGCCCTGGACGAGGTGGCCGATTTGCTGGTGCGCCACGGCGGCCATGCGCAGGCGGCCGGGTTTACGGTGCGTAATGAAAATTTAGACGCTTTTGTGGCTCGAATGACGGCCATCGCGGCCAGCAAACTAGACGGCCTGGATTTGTATCCAACACTCACCGTCGACGCGGAGATCGACCTGGACGTCGTTGATTGGGCGCTGGTCGAAAGTCTTGCTCCGTTGGAACCGACGGGGTATGCGAACCCGACGCCGGTGTTTATGAGCCGGCATGTGGAGGTGCTCAGCCACCGTGTGGTGGGGCAGGATGGGTCGCATTTGCAGTTTAAGGCGGTGGGATCGGCCGCGGGCGGCTACCGTGAATTGGGCGCGATTGCGTTTCGGCAGGGGGCATGGGCGGCGCATATGCCGCAGTATGTAGACCTGGTGTACACGGTGGGGGTGAATGAGTGGAACGGCCGTCGCAGTTTGCAGCTTATGGTCCAAGATATGCGGGCCACAGAAGCGGAAAACATTGCCGTCTGAATCAGCCAGTCATAACAAACGAGAGGGTATAACATGAAGGTATTGGTTACCGGCGCGGCCGGTTTTATTGGCAGCCATTTGGCCGCCAAACTCGCCCAACGCGGCGATGATGTCGTGGGGTTGGATAATTTTAACGACATTGTGTACGACTCGGAACGGAAATACGGCCGTGCCCAAACCCTGGCCCCATTCGCCAACTTCAAAATGATCCAGGCCGACATCACCGACCGGGAACGCATGTTGACCATCTTCGCGGAAGAAAAATTCGAGGCGGTCGCCCATTTGGCCGCCCTGGCCGGCGTGCGCAACGCCGTTAAATATCCGGCGCTGTACGTGCAGGTAGACCTGAACGGCACGCAAAACCTGATGGATGCCGCGTTGGCGGCCGGCGGCGTGCAAAACTTCGTCTTTGCCTCCACTTCCTCTGTGTATGGCAATACCCAAGTGGTCCCTTTTGTGGAAACAGACCCCTGTGACCGCGTTTTACAACCTTACGCCGCCGCCAAACGAGGGGCCGAAATTCTAGGTCACTCTTACCACCATTTGTTTGGTCTGAATTTTACTGTGGTGCGCTTCTTCACGGTTTATGGCCCCAGCGGCCGGCCGGATATGATGGCTTATTTGCTGGCGGAAAGCGTGACCAAGGGCATTCAGGTGCCGCTGTATGAAGGCGGGCAAATGTACCGCGATTGGACCTACGTGGATGACACCACCGACGGCGTGGTGGCGGCGCTCGATCGGCCGTTGGGGTATGAGATCATTAACCTGGGGCGCGGCGAACCGACGCTGCTGCGCGATTTTGTGACGATGATCGAGACGCTGGCCGGACGCCAGGCGAATCTGATCAACAAACCCAAACCGGCGGCCGATTTTGTCTTAAATCAGGCGGATATTTCCAAAGCGCGGAGATTGTTGGGGTATGATCCTAAGGTTTCGGTTGCGGAAGGCGTGCAGCGGTTTTGGGAGTGGTATGCCGCGAAAGCGCCATGAGCGGTTAACCGATAGCGGTTGACTTCGGCGTTTCGCTGGCCGTGACGGCCGTGGGGAGGAGGATGTGGAAGGTGCTGCCGGGGAGGGTGGTGAAATTCTGGCCGGAGCTTTCTACCCAGATACGGCCGTTATGCGCCTGAATAATCCCCCTGGCCACAGCCAACCCTACCCCCAATCCACCGCCCAAGAATGACGATTTGCTGCTGGAATGATGGTCGATGGAGCCGACAATGTAGAACTGATCGAAAATATAGGGCTGATCTTCAGGGGCGATGCCAATGCCGGAATCTTGGATGTGCAGCATGACGGTGCCCGCTTCGGTGGAGCCGGAAATGAAAATCGAGTGGTCGTCGGGGGTGAACTTGATGGCGTTTTCGATGACGTTGGTAACGGCCGTGTGCAAATGTTCCTTATCCCCCTGGATCGGCGGCAGGCTTTGCAGCCCGGTGACTTCAATTTCTATGGAGCGTTTCGCGCACACCGGCTGCATTTCACCCACAATGGCATTAACCAGGTCGGCCAAAGAAACTGCCTCCAGGTAAAGGTCCAGGCGGTTGGTGGCAATGCGAGAAATGCCGATGATTTCATCCACCACTTGCGCCAGGCGGGCCATGCCCCGAATCATTTTTTCCACAGAGGTTAACGGCCGTTGCCAATCCACCAACCCACTCTGGTCTTCATCCTTCAACTGCCGAATTTGCATGTCTAGCAGTTGCGCGCACCCGCTTACCAGGGTCAGCGGCGTACGCAGTTCGTGCGACGCCAGGGTAATAAAATCGCTTTTCAACCGATCCAGGCGGTAAAGGCGCTGGTTGGTTTTTTCCAGCTCACGCAGCTTATCCTCCAATTGGGTGACCATATCTTGCGCGTGGCGTTGCAGTTGTTCGTAACGGACTGTGTCGGTGAGGGTCTGGATACGGCCGTGTAAAAACGCATCCACTTCATCCGGCAAAGCATCCACGTCGATCGGCTTGGTGAGGTATCCCGTGCAGCCGGCAGCCAGCGCCAATTCGCGGCTGCCCGGCGAATTGTTCGCCGTCAGGGCCACTATTGGCACCGTCTCCAGATTGGGCAGGCTGCGCAGGCGGGTGGTCACAGCCCGACCATCCATGTTAGGCAAGTTGATATCCATTAACACCAGATGTGGCTGTGTCGTTCGCGCCATTGTAACCCCCTCCAGGCCATCAGACGCCAACACCACCTCATATCCTGAATTACGCAGCACACGAGAAACCAATCGACGGCTGTCGTTATCATCTTCTATGTAGAGCACTCTGGCTATTGTATTCATCTATCAACTCACCAATACTTAAAATCTAAATGGGATTACTTCCCTATTGTTACACCTACTGCCTTAATTTTCACATTAACTAAGCGGGAATTTCTTATGTTGCCAACCGGCCTTCTCCCAATCATCGCTCTATTTGACACAAATGGTATAATGTTTGTTGAAATTCAGGATGGTAAATTTAAAATCCATAGTGCATACCATCCACTGCCATCCTAGCTATCATACTAAACGGAGATTGTTTGTGCCGTTGCCACCCCACAAATTGATAACCACGCAGACCAGTTGGCAAGAGTGCCTCACCGCCCTAAGACAGGAATCTCGTTTTGCCATCGATCTGGAAGCCAACAGCATGTACGCCTATCGGGAGCGGGTTTGTCTTATCCAGATTTCTATTCCGACCCAAGATTATATTATTGATCCGGTAGCGCCTTTAGACTTAACTGGTTTAGGGGAATTGCTGGCCGACCCGGCCATAGAAAAGGTTTTTCATGCGGCCGAATATGATCTGATCCTGCTGAAACGAGAATACGAGTGGGAGCTGAATAATCTGTTCGATACGATGTGGGCGGCGCGTATTCTTGGGTATAAACAATATGGTCTGGCCAATTTACTGGAAAAAGTATTTGGTCTTAAATTAGATAAGCAATATCAAAAATCGAACTGGTGCAGACGGCCGTTATCCCCGGCGCAGCTCACCTATGCCCAGCACGACACCCACGACCTCCTCCAACTGCGCGATCACCTGGAACGTGAACTCCAAGCCGCCAATCGAATCGTCGAGGCGCAAGAAATTTTTCTGGACCAAACCAAAGTCCAACCGGGGAATCATGAATTTGATCCGGAGAGCTTCTGGTCGATTCATGGCGTTCACGAATTGTCGGGCGAGCAGCGCGCCGTCCTTAAAGCCATCAACATTTACCGAGATCAAGAGGCGCAACGGCGCAATCAACCCCTCTTTAAGATATTTGGCGACCGCACGATGATGGAAATTGTGCGCCAGATGCCGCATACGTTATCCGAGTTGGGTCAGGTTTATGGCATGTCTTCGGGCCAACTGCGGCGGTATGGCCGGCAGCTGCTGCGGGTCATTGCCGAGAATGAATCTGGACCAGCGCCCAAACAGCCGAAACGGCCGTCCCGACCGCCCGACGACGTGTTATGCCGCTACGAAAAACTGCATAACTGGCGCAAACAGCGCGCCCAAAAGCGGGGCGTGGAATCCGACGTTATCCTGAGCCGCGATGTCTTGTGGGCGATTGCCCGCGAAAACCCCCGCACCACCGACGAACTCATCCAACTGGGAATCGGAGCCTGGCACTGCCAAACATATGGCAGCGAAATCATCAAACTGCTGGCAAATCACCAGTAGCAAACCCAATAAAAGTGGAGGGCAGCATGGATATTCAATTTCATGGCGCGGTGCGCACGGTTACTGGATCACAACATCTGCTGACGGTAAACGGCCGTAAAATTCTGCTTGACTGCGGTCTCTATCAAGGCTCCCGCCAGGCAAGTTACCAGCGTAATCAAAACCTGCCCTTTAATGCCGCCGACATCGACGTTCTGGTCCTTTCCCATGCCCACATCGATCACAGCGGCAACGTGCCCAATCTGGTCAAAAGCGGTTTTCGCGGCGACATCGTCTGCACCTACGCTACCCGCGACCTGTGCGCCATCATGCTGCGCGACAGCGCCAACATCCAAAACTACGATATTCAATACCTGAACAAAAAAAGAGCGCGCAAAAATCTACCGCTGCTCGCCCCCATCTACACTGTGGAAGATGCCATCGAATGTCTGAAGCATTTTGTAGGCATTGGATACGGCCGTCCCTTCAAACTGCTGCCCGGCATCACCCTCACCTTCCTCGACGCCGGGCACATCCTTGGCTCCGCCATCGTCATGCTGGATATTGAAGACCAGGCCACCGGGCAAGATGTTCGCCTCGTATTCAGCGGCGACTTAGGCCGCCCCGACCGGCCCATTCTGCGCGATCCCACCTTCATTGACCGCGCCGACATCCTCATCATTGAAAGCACTTATGGCAACCGCCTCCATCCAGCTCTCGAAGAAGCCAGCGACAAGCTGGAAAAAATCATCAACGCCACCTATGCGCGCGGCGGCAAGTTAATTGTGCCGGCCTTTGCCGTAGGTCGTACCCAAGAATTGGTTTATCGCATCCATAAATTAGTCGAATCACGAGACATCCCCCCGAACCTGCCCATCTACGTGGACAGCCCATTAGCCATCGACGCCACCGGCATTTACCGCCTGCACCCGGAATCCTACGACGAAGAAATCGCCCAATTTATGCTTGCCAATCATGGCAGCGACCCCTTTGGCTTCGACATGATGCGCTACACTCGCACCACAAGCGAATCGAAAGAATTAAACTTCCTACGCGAACCGGCCGTTATTATCAGCGCCAGCGGCATGGCGGAAGCCGGGCGCATCCTTCACCACCTCAAAAACAACGTCGAAGATCCCCGCAACACCATCTTGATCGTTGGCTGGCAAGCGCCAGACACACTGGGCCGCAGATTGGTAGAAAAACAACCCATCGTCAAGATATTTGGCGAGGAATACCAACTAAAAGCCCAGGTAGAAACCATCAACGGCTTCAGCGCCCACGCGGATCGCCGTGAACTGCTAGCCTGGACCGGTCACTTGCAAAAGCCGCCACAGCACACCTTCATCGTCCACGGCGAAGAAGAGGCGGCTTTCTCCTTTGCCAATGCTTTGCAAGAAGAACAAGGGTTTCTCAATGTCACCGTACCGGAATTGGGCCAGGCCTTTGCCATCGGGTAAACCGGCGAAAAGGTGATAGGCGTCAAGAGCATGAACTGGCCGCCATAGTCCAAGATTCCTATCCACTTATGATCGGTAAGTTTGTTATAGTACAGACACTCCCCCAACCAAGAGGGATTGTAAGTTATGTACCATCAACTACCAGTATCAGCAGTAATGGAATTTAATGACGAAGGGGGTCATCTAACATGTTGATTATGGATACTGCTTTGAATCCAATTTTACGACCCACACGACCTGCCGATAATACAAAAGCAGATGTGACCGATTTACGAGAAACGCTGCTACGCCTCAATGTGTGGCCGGAAGCCGGCGATGAGTTTTTGGCCCTGCTGCCTGTGTCGCGTTGGCACGCGCCCCCGCTGACTAATGAAGATAACGAATGGCTTTCTATTGTGGCTCAAGCTGCGTTAAAGGGGGATGATTTGGGTTCTAATTATCCGGCTTTTTTCCAGAAGCTCATCACCAACGCCAACTTACGTCAGGCGTTTTTAGATGAATTAATCCATCGGCAGCCGGAACACACGCCGAATGGGAATAATGTAATGAAGCAATAGATCTGCCCTCCAATACGTGATAGATCGTAGAAAAAAGCCGCCATTGGGTTTAGAGACAATGGCGGCTTTTTCTTTTGGTTAAATGACGGCAAGCTCTTTACCGACTTTTTCAAAGACGGCCAACGCTTCTTCCAGATCGTCTGGGCTGTGCGCGGCCGAGTTCATTACCCGGACGCGAGCTTTGCCTTGGGGCACGGTGGGGTAGCCAATGGCCATGGCAAACACGCCTTCTTCGAAGAGCCGGCGGCTGAAGGTTTGGGCGAGTTTGGCATCGCCTAACATGACGGGGACGATGGGCGTCTGACTAAATCCGGTATCGAAGCCGAATGACTGCATGGCTTCTCTGAAGAGTTTGGCGTTGGCCCAAAGTTTGTCTACGAGTTCTGTGGATTCTTGCAGGACGTTGACGGCTTCCAGGCAGGCGGCAACGTCTGGCACGGTCATGGCGCTGGAGAAGAGGAACGGCCGTCCCCGCTGCCGCAGCCAGTCGATTATTTCTTGCCGCCCGGCCACCAGCCCGCCTACAGCGCCAAACGCTTTGCTGAGGGTGCCAACTTCGACATCGACACGGCCGTGCAGCCCAAAATGATCCACAATCCCGCGTCCACCTTCGCCCAACACACCTTCGCCGTGGGCGTCGTCTACCATCAGCAAAATGTCGTATTCATTGGCGATGTCGCAAATTTTGTCTAGCGGGGCAATATCGCCATCCATGCTAAATACGCCATCGGTTATGATGAGGCGACGGCCGTATCCTGTGGTTTCCTCGATTTTGCGGCGTAAGTCTGCTGTGTCGTTGTGCGCATAACGGACAATGGTAGCGCGGCTCAGTCGCGAGCCATCGATGATGCTGGCGTGATTCAGTTCATCAGAAAAAATTACGTCATCGCGGCCAACCAGGGCCGGGATGGTGGCTAGATTGGCCGTAAAGCCGCTTTGGAAGGTAATGCAGGCGGCGGCGCGTTTAAATTCAGCCAGGCGCTTCTCCAATTCAATATGCAAAGACATGGTTCCGGCGATGCTGCGAACTGCGCCAGGGCCAACGCCGTAGGCGTCGATGCCTTGTTGCGCGGCTTGCCGCAGCCGGGGGTGATTAGCCAGGCCGAGGTAATTGTTGGCGCAGAAGTTGAGCAGGTAACGGCCGTCAATTTTCACCCGGGCGTCCATCGGCGAATCGATGGTGCGGATGACGTTGAACAGCCCGGCTTCTTTTAGACCGGCAATCTCCTCAGAAATCCAATCCGTGCGGTGGTTACTCATTTTTTCTCCTTTAGGGCGTAAAAAAGCCTATGACTTGATATTGAGAAATTCAGGTCGGTGGTAAAAATGGGAAACGGCCGTTTACATGGCCGTCGGGAAATCAAAAAATTTCGTTTCCAGATCAAACTTTGCGCCTAGATGTTGACCAAGCGCCTGAACGCCCACCGTTTCGGTGGCGTAATGACCGGCATAGATGATGTTCAGGCCATAATCGGCGGCGGCCCAATAATTGGCGTGAGACGTTTCGCCGGTTAGCAGGGTGTCGCAGCCCAATGCCTGGGCAGCGCTGGCCTGATCCGCGCCAAAACCAGAGAGAATGGCTACCTGAGAGACGGTTTGCGGGCCGTGTGCCAGAACACGGGCGGTTGTGTGCAACTGGCGTTCAATTGTTTGGACGAATTGGGGAAGCGGGGTAACGGCCGTTACTCGCCCCCAAACACCAATCGGCTGTCCCATTGGCGCACACCACCAATCATTTACCGCCACACCCAATAGTCGGGCCAGCACAGCGTTATTGCCGACCTCAGGATGTCCATCCAAAGCCAGATGCGCGGCATACAAGTGCATGTTCTGCTGTACCAGCAGACGCACCCGCCGCCCTAATGGACCGGCCAACCGCTCAACACTGCGCCAAAGAATGCCATGATGCACCAACAGCAAATCGGCGCCCCATTCGGCGGCCGCCAGAATGACCGGCGGCGCAGCATCAACGGATAACGCAATTTTACCGACGGTGTCGCCGCTGGCCTCTAGCTGTAATCCTTGCGGTCCATAATCTTTAAACTCGGCTATACGCAGATAACTGTCCAAATAAGAAACAAGATCGGTTTTTAACATGACGGCTTTCAACTCTTAACGAATTTTTAACAGAATGCTGATGGCCCCAGGATTGACGCAATTTTTTATCCCTTGTATACTGCTTTGGTCATGAGCAAAGAGGATCTTTTGCATGAGCCTGTGCTCTTGCTAAATGTGAACTTTGAACCCCTACACGTCTGCAACACTAAGCGAGCGCTGGCGTTGGTGCTGGCTGGCAAAGCAGAAATTATCATGAACGGCCGTGGCTACTTACGCAGCAGCTCCGCCGAATTTGAAATCCCCTCGGTCATCAAACTCAGCACTATGATTCGGCGGCCACGCCCCAGAGTTTCTTTGTCTAAACGGGAAGTCTTGCGCCGAGACAATTACACTTGCCAGTATTGTGGGCGTAAATCGCGGCATTTGACGATTGATCATGTGGTTCCGCGCCATTTAGGTGGCCCTCATTCATGGGAAAATTTGGTCGCTGCCTGCCCGTCTTGTAATCGGCAAAAAGGGGGGAAATTGTTGGACGAAGTGAGTATGCCACTTCATTGCCAGCCGACCGAACCAACGCCAACGGCCGTTTACCGGTTCGGCACACATTTGGAAAACCACGAAGAGTGGGCACAGTTTATCGAAGGGTGGTAAGTTACCTTTGGACAGCCAGTTGCTGGGCGCGGTTGATAATTTCATCCAGGCCAGCATCCGTCAGCTTTACCAGCTCAACAACCATCGACTCGTAAGCATCTCGGGAACGGCCGTATGGATCGCTAATACTATACTTCTTCCCCGTCATCTCACTCATCAAAAAAATTTTATCCGCCGCCCAGGGGAATTCAACCCGCAGCGCTTCCGCGTGTCCCGTCTCCATGCAAAGCACCAAATCAGCTTCTTTCAAGTGCCGCCGATCGATCATCTCAGCCTGATGATCCGAGATGTCTAGCCCCTGCTGCGCCATCAATTCCAGGCTGTACTGCGAAGCCCCTCTTTTTTCTTGCGCCCAAGTACCCGCCGATCGAACCACCCAATCGTTCAAGCCACGCCGCTGCAATCTGTCTCGCAACAATGCAGCAGCCACAGGCGAACGACATATATTAGCTGTGCAAACTATCAGAATATGCGCCATAGAACCATCAACAGGCTTCCTCATCGCGCCTGTGGCTCTGAGGAAGCCTGTTCCAACCATCCTTAATCTAAATCGGGCTGCAATATGCCATAATTGCCATCGCGCCGGCGATAAAGAACATTGATGGCCTCTTCTTCGGCGTTAAAGAAAACGAAAAAGTCATGGCCTAAAAGCTCCATCTGCTCGATGGCTTCTTCCGTAGACATTGGTTGAAGAGCAAATTGCTTGTAACGCACAATCGTTTGTTCTGCTACCTCTTCTTCCTCTTCTACCGGCAAAGGTTCGCCTACCCATTGTTCTTCAGTTCCGGTGCCACGCCAACGACGCTGCCGCTTGCCCCGATACCGTTTGATTTGCCGATAAAGCTTGTCTACCACAGTATCGATGGCGGCAAAAATATCATTGCTGCGCTCTTCCGCTCGTAAGATGGTTCCCCGATCATCACGAATAGTGATCTGCGCAACTTGCCGCTCAACAGCGCTACGTGTGTTTTCAGTACTGAGATCAACCCGGATTTCGGTCAAATTAGGCATATAGCGGTCTAACCGTTCCGTTTTCTTCTCCACATAATTCTCAAGTCTCTGTGTAACATCTAAGTTGTGACTATGTATTGAAACATCTACCATCTCAGTTTCTCCTCGGATTTAATGTGGGGTTTATTATCCCACTACTATATGGCCCGTGCCACACAATAAGCTGATACGCTATGCGCCCCAGCGGCCAATAATGCCTCGGCCGCAGCAGAAAGGGTTGCTCCTGTTGTGCAAACATCATCCACTAAAAGAATATTTTTACCTATTATATCTTGATCTTTAACCGCAAAAGCCCCTGACACATTAGAGCGCCGGGCTTCCGCATCCAAACCAACCTGCGGGGGTGTGGATCGAACGCGCTGTAGGCTATGGGCATTATGTGCCAATCCGACCTGCTCAGAAAAATGATTCACAATGAGCTCGGATTGGTTATAACCACGTTTTTTTTGCCGCTGGGCGTGTAAGGGGATGGGGATAACCAGGTCAACTGGGCACTGCCAGGTGGGCCATGCCTTGGCCATCATGTCGGCTAACGGACCGGCCAAAGCAAAAGCATTGTTATATTTCATTTGGTGGATGATGTGGGGAATGATGGTGTCGAAGACAACGGCCGTGCGCACTTGTTTAAGTGACAAAGGCTGACGCTGGCAGACTGCACAAAGAGCGATAGACTTTTGTAATATTCGGCCACACGCCGGACAAATCGGCTCACAAACCCACGGGATTTTTGCCCAACAATCCGCGCACAAGAGTTCTCCCACCTTCTGGCAATTAACACAAACCGGTGGAAAGACAAAGTTAACTAAGTGATTGGTCAGATTCCTGACTTGCCCAAGCCAGGATGCAGGCGACATGTTGATATCTCCGGTTGACAATGATTCGCCTATAAATACGTAAGACAGCAATCTATTGCTGCCGCTTCAAATCTCAGCCTGTCAGACCCTTAAGGGCTTCGCTGCGCGCCACCTGAATACCTGCCGGACCTAATAACACAATAAAAATAGAGGGGAAAATCAGGAATACAAGCGGGAACGTCATTTTTACCGGCGCTTGCTGGGCGCGTTCTTCAGCTCGCTGCCGTCGGCGCACACGCATTTGCTCCGATTGAATCCGCAGAACCTTACCAATCCCTACGCCAAGTTGTTCTGCTTGCAAGACGGCGGCAATAAAACTGGTCACATCAGGCACATCTGTGCGTTCTGACATATCTTTAAGCGCTTGCCTGCGGGATTTTCCAAGTTGCATTTCGTAAATAACCCGCCCAAACTCATCCGAGAGTGGATCGTCCCATTTTTCGCTCACTTTTTGCATTGCTGCGTTAAAGGTTAAGCCAGCGTCAACACAAATCGTCATCAAGTCGAGCGCGTCTGGCAGCTTTTTTAGAATGCTTTGTTTCCGTCGATCGACCATGGAACGCAGAAACATAGCCGGTAAATAATTACCCAACGCCGCGCCGCCTAAAGCATATAAAATACGCTTGGTAGGTTCTGCGCCGTTACGCGTCATCATGAGAAACACCAAGCCGCCCAGAACCACAGTTGCCAGGCCGCGCACAATCCAAAACTCAGCTGCAGACATGTTTCGTGGGTTACCGGCCAGTTGCAACTGTCTGGTTGTGCGTTCTAGTGTAGTTTGAGGGGTGAAGCGAATGACAAAGTCGCTGATTCTTCTAACAATTGGCACAAAAATACGATCGGTTATGGGCATCGACAATTCGATGTCCTCAATCGAAACCAATTCTTCTCGCGCCGCAAATTCATCAATGCGCGCGGTCAACGGATCTTCTTCCGAACGGCGCAGCAGCAGGACGCTTGCGCCAATAATGAAGATAGCGACAATGGCAATTACGACTAAGAATAAGATAGGCATCTTTTTTCTCCGTTATTCATCGGTTCTCGTGAAACAAAAGCATTTCGCAATCGATTTCACCTTTTTGCCCTAAACCTCGATATCTACAATTTTCCTAATTGCCAATATACCCATTAACATCATAAATAGACCACTGCCAATTACCAACCACCCACAAGGCAAAAATGGTTCCAGGACCCAGGGTTTATCTTTTTCCCACAACTGGGCCATGTATTCACCATTGATGGCGTAAAGAACGCCAGATAACGCCAGGGGTAGTAAACCCACAACCCAGCCGGAAATGCGGCCTTGAGCAGTTAGCGTGCGAATTTCACCTTTAATACGCACGCGTTCACGAATGGTAAAGCTAATCGTGTCTAAGATTTCGGCCAGGTTACCGCCTACTTCCCGCTGGATGTTAACGGCCGTAATAATCAAATCCAGGTCTTCACTAGGCACTCGTCGGTACATGTTCGCCAGAGCCTCTTCCAAACCCAACCCCAAACGAACTTCCTGTACCACTCGCTCAAATTCTCTGGAAACGGGCGGCGGCAATTCAGTCGCAATAGCCTCCATACCCTGTAATACACTATAACCGGATCGCAATGCATTCACCCACAAATTCAAAGTGTCACTGAGTTGATTGTCAAACGCACGCATCCGCTTGCTAGCCGAATAAGAAATATAATATTTCGGTAATTGAAGCCCCACTATCGCGCCAATGACACCCATCAAAATGCTGCGATGCATCAAAAAATAGCCGGCAAGCCCCAGGCCTATAGCGCTCAATACAACTAGAACAACGTACTCGCTAACACGAAGTTTCACATCCGCTTTGGCGATACGCTCTTTTGTCGGCGCAAAAAAACCTCGGCCCGACAGCGCGGTATCCAATTTATCCGCCAGGTCGTCGCCCTTGTCTGCCTCAATTTCCTCAACCACATCTACAACGTCCGTAGCGCCCACAAATTGCTCAAGACGTTTATCGACATTTCCCCGACCGCCACTTGTCACCAGCGCAATGCCAGCTCCAAATACCACCAATAAAGAAGCGCCAGCTAATATGATCAAAATTACGGGAGACACAATAATTTGCTCCTTTTCAACGCTTAACGCCGATTGCGCGCGCCAATCCCGAAAATAGATGGCGGCAGCATAATACCTGCTTCCTGAATTTTCCACATAAACTTAGGACGTAAGCCCGTAGGACGTAAACGCCCAATCACTTTGCCATCTTCAATACTCGTTTGTTCAAACCGGAAAATTTCGGAAGTGGTAATAACATCACCTTCCATACCCTGGATTTCACTAATGGACATGACCTTTCGCGTACCATCACGCATGCGATCTTGATGAACAATCAAATGAATAGCCGAAGCAACCTGCTCTCGAATAGCTCGATGGGGCAAATCCATACCCGCCATCAACACCATTGTCTCCAAACGAGATAACATATCTCGTGTACTGTTGGCATGTCCCGTCGTCATGCTGCCATCGTGGCCCGTGTTCATCGCCTGCAACATGTCTAAGGCCTCACCACCTCGAACCTCTCCAACGATGATTCGGTCAGGGCGCATACGCAAAGAGTTGATCACGAGATCTTGAATGGTAACAGCCCCTCGCCCTTCCACGTTTGCTGAACGCGATTCCAATGTCACCACATGTTCCTGGCGCAATTGCAGTTCAGCCGCGTTTTCTATTGTTACAATTCGCTCCCCATCAGGAATAAAACTCGAAAGGATGTTTAGAAGCGTTGTTTTACCGGAACCCGTGCCTCCGGACACCAAAACGTTCAACTTGGCGATCACACACGCTCGCAAGAATTCGACTGCTTCAGGAGTAATACTGCCGAACTCGATCAGATTTTCAACCGTAAATGGGATTTTAGAAAACACACGAATAGTTAAAGATGCGCCATTCAAAGAAATGGGAGGAACCACTGCGTTGACACGAGAACCATCCGGTAAACGCGCGTCAACCATTGGAGAACCCTCGTCGATACGACGTCCCAGTGGGGCTACAATACGATCGATAATTCGCAGCAGGTGATCGTTGTCTTCAAATGTGACGTTTGTCCGTTGCAATTTACCACTTGATTCAATATAAACATGCTCCGGTCCGTTTACCATAATTTCGGTAATGCCATCGGTTTGCAAAAATTGTTCAAGTGGGCCGTACCCCAGAATTTCGGCAACAATGGATTCGAACAAACGCCGCTTTTCGTTTCGGGTGAGAACGATACTCTCTTCTTCAAGCATTGTCTCGAACATTTCCCGAATAGTCGCTCGCACTTCAGCCGTCTGGGTAATATCCATGCCTGGGTCTAATTCAGATATTAACTTTTGTTGGATACGATTCTTCAACTCAACGTAAGCATCTCGCGAGCCGACCGCCGGAGACGACCGCTTAACTCGCAATTCTTGCAACTTGGAAGATTGAGCTTCTGTTGGTGCGGGTTGTTGTTGATTTTGTTCAATTCGTTTTAAAAGAGACACCGCTTAACCTCCACCTTACCGTTTGCCGAATAGGCGTCCAAACAATCCACTGGTATCTGCTTTTTCTGCATGACCGTTTGCGCCGTCTACTTTTTCTTTACCTAATTCTTGAGCTACCGTTTCAGCCAGCTTGACAAGCGCCAGACCAACCGGTTTCTTCTTATTTGAACCGAGGATAATGGGAACGCCTTGATCAATTGCTGAACTGACTGTTAAATCATCTTCGGGAATAGTCATTAAAACAGGTCGTTTTAGCGTTTCGCTAATATCTTTCACAGAAATACCCTGTTTCGTGGACAGTCGGTTTACTACAAGCCAAACTTTTTTCTGTTGATATTCTAAACTCTGGGCCAAATCAAAAAAACGGCTGACATTTTTTAAGCTGGGCAAATTCTGTTGCGTGACCAACAAAATACGATCTGCTTCATCCAATATCGATAAGGCAATATCATTAAGGCTGGATGTTGTGTCTACGATGATGTAGTCGTAAATCTGCCGCAAGCTGGCCCATAATACTTTTAAGCTGGCTTCTGTAACGACATCTGCCATTTCTGGGCGCGGAGGGGACATCAGAACATGCAAACCACTTCGATGGACCTGTACGACGCTGTTGATTAAATCAGCGTCAATCTCGCTATCACGCGCACTTAAGTCGACAACACTTGTCACGGGTTTCATGTTTAGCATGACAGCGACATCGCCAAATTGCAGACTGCCATCGACTAATATTGTTCGGTGGTCGCTTGAGGCTAATGAGATCGCCATGTTAATAGCCAGGGTAGTACAGCCACTACCTCCTTTCGGGCTAAAAACGGCTAACATGTGCCCTCTCACTGGAGCAACGGCCGTTTGCGAAGAACCTGCCCGCACGGCCGTTTGCATCGGCTGAGACCCCGTTCGTATCACAGGTCTTTTCGCATGAACACGGCGAACCGCAGCCACCAATTCATCACCACCAAAAGGCTTCGTCAAGAAATCACGTGCACCCGCAAGCATTGCTCGTCGCAAGTAATCAGAATCACTTTGTACCGACATAATGATTATTTGCGTCGTCGGCACTAACTCGGATATCTTCTGGCTGGCTCCTATGCCATCAATACCCGGCATATTAATATCCATTAAGATGATATCCGGTCGATGTTCCTGAGCCATATCAACAGCTTGCTCACCAGTTCCCGCTTGACCGATCACCTCAATATCAGACTCAAACTGCAACAACTTTCGGACGTTCTCTCGCGTCTCTGGCAAATCATCAACAATTAATACACGAATAGTTTCTGACATTATCGTTCCAATAGGTTAGTTTGATTTAAGGCAACAACAATCACTGGCAACATACCAGACAGGCATCAAAGACTTGCTCACTTGGAACAGTGACAAAATGGGGTTAAATCTAATCTGGGTAAACAAGCAAGATCCCATATGTTAAAAGATACCCGTTAATCATTTGCCAAGTTAACTAAAATCATCTTACTATGATCCTTAGTATTGTCAATAGAAGCAAATGGGTATTTTAACCTAGTATTCCTGGGTGCTCGTGGCGAAAATAGCAGAGAAGGTCATAATGCAGCACAAAAGAATTGTACCGTAGTCAGGCTGCATTGCCTAACAGACAAATAAAAACAGGATCCTGTTATTAGACAGGATCCTGTTTCAAACTAAATACTAATCAACAATCTGACGATATGAAATCTTGGACTATCCGAGGCCGCTGGTGATTCGGCTGAAAACATTACCAATCTGGGGTCCCAACAGGGTCAGAATGGCGATGATGACAACAGCCACCAAAACGAGCACCAATGCATATTCTACCAAACCTTGACCATCTTCACGTTGTAAAAATAACATCTTGATATACCTCCAAATAAATTAAAAAAGGCTTATAAAATATTTAGCTATAGAATAGCGATTAAAAGCTCGAGTAGCAATAGGAGTGTGGTACTGAAAATGTCCCGTTTTTAATAGGTATCCATGGTGATAGGAATAGCAAATTCCACACGCGTCCCATGGCCCATTCTACTTTGAATTTTCATTTCGCCGCCCAGCATTTCGATGCGTTCACGCAAAGAAGACAACCCAATCGTACGGTTGTTAGAATTCAAGGTCTCATCTACATTAAAACCACTTCCATTATCTTCAACAACCGCCTGAACCAAGTCCTGCGCCAGATCTAATGAAACCTGAACTTGTGTCGCCTGAGCATGCAGCAATGAATTATTCAGTAGTTCCTGCACACCCCGAAAAATTGTTACTTCAATATGGCTTTCGAGCCGCCGCTCTACACCTGTAACAGTAATCGGTACAGAAATGCTGTTTTTCTCCTGAAAAGATTCCACATAGCGGCGTAAGGTGGGCACAACACCCAAATCATCCAACATCATCGGGCGTAAATCGAAGATAAAATCTTTAACGTCGTTAAAGGTGGCCGCTGCTGCCCCTTTAAGGGCATTCAATTCGGCCCGGGCCCGGTCGGGGTTGACATCGAAAAATCGCTGGCAAATCTCAGCCTGCAAAATGAAATTACTCAATGATGAAGCTGGGCCATCATGCATTCGCCTTACCAGGCTTTGACGCCCTAATTCTTCTGTCTGAATAACCCGGATAACATTCGATTGGTCTCCGGCTACTTTTCGGACAGGATTTTTAGCGCTCGTGGGAACCGAACCCATATCTTCTGTCAAATCCAATAAACGGCGCTGAAATTCTGATAATCGCTCAAGGTTGCGTTGATCGCTTTGCAGTTTCTCAAGTTGACCACGCATGGTAAACAAACGTTGCTGGACATCGTTCAGAGCTTCGTATGCTTCTTTAATATCTTCGCGAGGTAATGTTTCAAAATTTGTCTGAAGTTGGCGCGTATAATTAGTTACCTGAGCGTTTCGCTGTGCCAAGCGCTCTACTTCGGCAGCACTTTGCTTGATGAGAATGTCGATCTCTTTCAGATCTCTCTGGGTTTGTTCGTAATCTTTCTGCGCTTCCTCAAGAAAGCCTTGCAGCGAATCACCGATTGCTTCTTCGATCATGGGATGCTAATTCCTGTGCCGATTGGATTTTTATGGTTGAGTGCCTTCTAAACGTACCCAACCATGACGTAACGCATAGACGGCCGCTTGCGTCCGATCGTCTACTCGTAGTTTCCGTAGGATGGCTGTCATGTGGTTTTTAACAGTTTGATGGCTTATCCCAAGTTTGTAGGCTATTTCTTTGTTGCTCAGACCTTTGGTGACATGTTCAAGTATTTCCATTTCACGAGGTGATAGCGGCACGAATAATTCATCGCTGTCACCCATTAATGGCCCGCTGAAACGGCCGATTTTTTGCTCAATCCAGGCGAGAAGTTCATCATAGGACATAATCTTTTCGCCGACGGCATATTTCCCGGTTACGACAGCCTGAATGATGCTGGTGAGCGACTCTGGCGTGACGTCTTTGGGGCAATAGGCTGATGCGCCGACACGGAATGCATGAAAGACTTGTTCTGCATCATCATAGCCGGTGATCATGATTACTTTAACGTCTGGTAGTTGGGTTTTTATTTTGCGAGTTACTTGCAACCCATTGATGGTTGGCAAGTTTATGTCCATCAAAATTACATCTGGCCTAACATCGTAGACCATTTCGATGGCAACTTCTCCATCAGCAGCCTCGCCAATTACGTTCATAATTGGATCGGTATCTAACAAATCTTTGAGACCCTGACGGAATAAAGGATGATCATCAACAATGAGTACTTTGATTTGTTCTGACACAGAAACTCACCTCTTTTTTGCTGAACCGATTTGTTGCGGGGCTATTCAAACCATGTCGTTGTTTCACATAGGTTGTCGTATTGGTTTGTTGGGAATAGTGGCAGTATACCATGAAAAAGAAAGCATTTGCAAACCTGTGCGGTGAATACACGAATAGTTTTTAGGGCAGTTTATACACGGCCGTTCCCCGCACCCCCTGCGCCTCCGTCCAGGCAAAATCAGTCGAGTATACCAGCCGGATTTGCGGGTCAGTCGTCAGGGGCAGGTACTCCCAGCCGGGAGCCGTCACCAGGTAATCGGCGCCGGTGGCCCGCACGTAAGCCGCCAGGCCGACCTCGTCGGCCAGCAGAGGGATAATTTCTGGGGAAATCAGGCCGGCCAGATCCAGCAACGGCCGTTCCGCAAAATACCCTATCGCCCCAATGTCATGGGCGGCAATCAGCGCATCCGGCGGCGTGTTCGCCGCCAGCCAGTGGGCCGCGTCCACCATTTCCCCCTCAATAAAAGCCACGTCGGTAGCGTAGCTTTGCGCGCCAAGCAATAAAAACAGGAGCAGAAGCAGGCCAAACGTTAGCCCGGCTGCCTGTCTGAAAATACGCGCCTGACGGCCGTTGCCTACCTTCCTCAACAGCCACAACCAGCCAGCCAACCCATACAGCGCCCAAATCGGCAGGGCGGCAAAGAGATAACGGCCGTGCTGATACGTCACCGGCAGCCGCCAGGCATAGAGCAGCACATGCCCGCCCGCCCACCACAAGGGCAGCGTGCGCGCCAGCATACGGCCGCGCCAATCGGCCATTAATGCCTGCCAGCCGGCCACAATCACGCCGGGCAGCAGCAGCAGGTTGGCGCTGCTCATGCCGCGCCAACCTTCCGCCGGGCCGCCCAGACTAAAATATAAAAGTTTTACAAATCGCAAAACCAGGGGGGAAGCCAGCAGCGCCTGGTATTCAGCTTGTTTGGCATAAAAGGTGTTGGGCCAGATGCTGCCGCTGGCAGACAGGTTGAAGGCAAAATAGGGCAGCAGGGACACGGCCGTTAATGCGCCAAACAGCGCGCCCGCCGTCACCCGCTGCCTCCAGGAACCGGGCAGCAGCAAAAGCCCCAGGCCCACCAGCAAAACCAACACCACCCCATCCGGCCGCGTCAAAATCAACAAACCGGACAAAAAGCCCAGCGCCGCTATCGTTTTCCAATTGGCCCCTTGGTGTTGCAGGGCGTAACGGCCGTAAATCGCCGCAATTTGCATCCCCAAAGCCGCAAATAACACGGTTTCCATGCCGCTGGCCGCGCCCCACACCAACGGCCACGTCAGAACCAGCACCAGACCGGCCAGCCAATCTTTGGCGGCCCACTCCGGCCAAAGCGCACGCCACAACGCCATCCCGGCCCACGCCAGCCACAGCAGCGACAGCCCGCCCAGCACAAAAGCCCACAGCAGATAGGGCAAACGCAGCACATACCCCAACGCCAGCAGCATCGTCCACAATGGCGAGGTGGACCCGGCGCTGACGACGCCAGGGATGTATTCCCAACGGCCGTTCCGCGCCAAACTCCGCGCATAGGTCTGATGAATCCAGCCGTCATCCAGGGGAAAGCCAGGGCCGCCCTGCGCCGCCGACCAGCCGACAAACAAAACCATCACCAGGGCGGCTGCTCCGATTACCCACCAGCGGCGGCTCACGAGTTACCCCCATTCCAGACAAACTGGTACAACACAAACCCATCGCCAAAATCGTGAATTTTTTGTAATTCGGGCAGCATGATTTTTTCGTCGTAAAGGTCATCCAACGGGGCAGGATGGTCTACATCGAAGAGAAGATAGCCGGCATGGAACTGGGCGGCGACTTGCAGCAAGGTTTCCGGCGGCTCGTTGGGCGTGGCGATGGCCGGCAGCCGCGTGTGGTAATACAAACCCGGCGGATCGCCGGTCATCACCACTGTGCCAGGAGGAATCATTTCCGCAACCTGACGATAGATAGCCGCTTGTTCGGTTTGCAGTGGTTGGCGGGTGGAAACGGCAAAACTGACCACAAACACCAACAGTACAAACACGGCCGCAAACAACCGTTTGGCCGGTTCCGGCCGCCATGTGGACCGCCGCGCCGCCACCCAATCCACCGCCAGATCAATTCCCACCGCGGCCAGGGCCATCGACCAGGGCCACAACGCCGTGGAGGAGTGCAGCAAACTGCCGCGTTGTCCCGGAAAGGTGAACACAAAGACGATCATGCCGTACAGAATGAAGGTGTACCAGGTGAACGGCCGTATAAACCGCTTCGTCCGTTTCGCTCGACCCAATCGAACCCAGGCCCACACAAAAAACACCGTAAACACCGTCAGGCCGGTGACGGCCACAAAGGTTTGCAGCGCCAAAGACAAGGCTTCCAGCTTGGAGCGCCAGATATTCGGCCAGCCCCAGGCCAGATAGCTGGAAAGGGTGAATTGACGGCCGTATGAAAACACATCGTCATACGTCGTCAAAAAAATCGTCTGCGTGCCCACCGTCGACATCGGCCGGCCGATAAGCTGATACGTGCGCCAGAACCACGGCCCCATCACCAACAGGTAACCCAGGCCAAACAGCAAGAGATTGGAGATTAGAGATTGGAAACTGCGCCGCCCGCCAATCTCCAATCTCCAATCTCTAATCTCAAATAACCACACAATCCCGGCCACACCCACCAGCAGCACGCCATCGGCGCGGGCAAGGTGGCTCAATCCGGCGGCCAGTCCGGCCAGGAACCAGTAACGCGGCCACTTTTTCTCGTGCGCCCAGGCCAGGGCCAGCAGACAGCCGCCGCCCACCCAGGCAAACAGCACAAACGTGGTAGGCTGAACCCAGTAGGCTGTGTAGTAGCCGCCCGCCGCCGTAAACAACGCGGCCGTGCGGGCAATCCAGCGCTCGCGCTTCAGATGCCAGGCAATGCCATAACTCAGCCAGGGCAAAAATCCGGCCATCAGCCAGAAGGGGAACTGCGCGGCGCGGAAACTGTCGCTGATTTTGTACCCGGCGGCGGCAATGATGGCCGGCAGCGGCATCCAGTAAGTAAAACTAGGCGCAGGCAGTCCGCTTGGTTGATCCAGGTACTGCCAGATGATTTCCTGGGTAAAACCATGCCCCTCGGCCAGTCGTTGGGCGTTGGTGGTGTAGTAGAAGGCGTCGAAATAAGTGGGATGGCTCATGCGCAGCGCCCAGAAGGCTTGCACCGCCAAAGCTACCAGGGTAATCCACAACAAATCGCGCCGGGTCTGTCGCTGTCGCAAAAAGTCTATCATGGTGATGGTTACACGGATGGCACAGAGTAGATGGATTTTGGGAGATTAGAGATTGGAGACTGGAGATTGGATGTTGATTCAATCTCCAGTCTCCAATCTCCAATCTCTTGTTTTCCAAAGATCATCTCATGCCCTTTCGTCCGCGTCCTGATTTTTATTGTTGCCGGATAAAGATTTGGGCTACGTCGTCGGCGTAGGCGAGCTGCCAGTCGGGGCTGGCTTGCAGCAGGGTGGTCAGCGGCGCGCCGGTTTCCATCAGCACCCAGACCACGGCGTAGTCGTTTAACGGTTCCTGCCAATTGTCGGCGACTTCGAAGGTTTGTAAATAGTAAAATAGGAAGGGATCGCCGTAGATGTCGGCACGGCCGTCTACAAACACCGGCAGTCCGCGCCAGAAAGCGGATGTCGGCCCACGCCAGGGTACGGTCGCCGCCGCCGCGCCACTGCTGCAGGGCTTCGCCGGCGGTGTACGCGCCCAGCAGCACCACGCCCAGCAGGTAGCCGCTGTGCAAATTGGCCCACAGGCAGCTCAAAACGGGCAGCAGCCACAGGGCGCGCCGCCCAATTTGCCGATCTTTGAAACGCTCGATGAGGTAAACGAACACGGCCGTCAACAGCAAATTAAAAATCTGCGGCCGCGCTCCCCACACAATGGCCGCCGCAAACGCCGCCAGCAGCACCACAAACGCCGCCAGAAACGGCCGTCCCGGCGTCACCAAATACACCAACCAAAACGTCAGGGTAATCAACAGAGCAAACACAACAATCAGTCCGGCAAGGCCACCAATCCGGTACACACCCCACATAAACACCTGCGACAACCATTCGTGAGTAATCCATTCATGGTCTGGCACGGTAAATGAAAAAACATCCTGCCGGGGGATGCCCGCTTGCAGGATGTACTCGCCGGTGCGTAAATGCCACCACATATCGGGGTCCAGGGTCTCCCGCACCGCCATCGCGAAGAGAGCCACCAGGAAAAGCGCGGTAAAAAGTCGCCGAACTGTCATACCATACGGCGGAGCCATAAAAGCCTTTGCGGTTTTTGATGGTTATTTGTCGGACAACGGCCGTTGCGCATACGCGGAAAACAAATCGCCAAAGTTCACCGGCAAAGCAACCTGCTCGATCTTAAGTCCATGCACGGTTGCTTTGGCCATTTTCCCCAAGGTCTGGTTCAGGCCGCCGATGCGGCTGGCGATGTATTTCAGGCGTAAATAGCGACCTTGCGCGCCCGTCCAGCGCACCTCAAAACCAGCCTGCGCCAACATCTGCCGCATGGTCTTTTGGCTGAAATAATGCAGGTGCATATCCATATACCACGGCCAACGCGGCCCCATCAGCCGCGAAAACAGGCTGTCTACGTCCATGGTGTGCACCACCAGCCAGCCGCCGAGCTTCAGCAGCCGGTAGGCTTTGGCCATTTCCGCCGCCGGGTCGTCAACATGTTCGATTACGTCCCACATGGTGACCACATCGAACTGACGGCCGTCTAGTTCCGGCGCATCCTGCGTACCGACGATCACATCCAGGCCGCTCTTTTGCGCTTCCGCCGCCGCCCAATCGGAAGGCTCTACGCCCATGGCCTGCCAGCCGGCAGCCTGCGCCACTTCCACAAATACGCCGATGTAGGCGCCAACGTCCAGAAGCGAACGGCCGTTCCCCGGCCCAGTCCATTTCTGCAAATGTTGTAAATGCTTACGAAAGGTCAGCTCTCGGCCAATGCGCTCGCTGACATAGGTTTGGTCTTCAACGGCCGTATACGCCGCCAACAAATCATCTTCCGCCCACCGTGGATTGGCATATACAAACCCACAATTGGCGCACTGCACAATTTGCGGGTGATGCCCATATCCCGGATTGGTACAGCGAAACGCATCCACGTTAACGTCTGAGGAACCATTTAAAGTGGCCGGATATCGCACGGCAAACTCATCCTGGCCGCATAAACTACAAGTTACTTTAATCATGAGGAAATCGGAATGGTAGGCCGCCGCGGCTCGCCGCCACGCAGGCGGCGCAAAAACAGGCGAAAAACCGTATATTGCGCCTTAAACACTTCCTGGCGCGAAATTTTCGTTTGCCCTTTGCGGCGATCTTCAAAAACAATCGGCACTTCGCCAATTTGCCAGCCGCGACGCTGGCACATAAACAACATTTCTACCAGAAACGAATAGCCGCTGGAAAATATCTGCTCCAGAGGAATGGATTCTAATACTTCCCGGCGGTACAAACGGAAACCGGCGGTGGTGTCCTTCGCCTTCAGACCGAGCAGGGTTTTGGCTACCATATTGGCCACCCGGCTTAAAAAGACGCGCTTCCAGGTGCAGTTGATCTGCCCGCCGCCGGGCACGTATCTGGACCCAATGACCACGTGTTTGTCTTTGCTCATTTCGATCATGGCCGGAATGTAGCGTGGGTTGTGCGAAAAATCGGCGTCCATGGTCATGACGCGGGTGGCTTTTAATTCACCAACGGCCGTTCTAAAACCGGCAATATACGCCGTGCCCAGACCCATTTTACCCGGGCGATGTACCACATGGACGCGACCGGGATGTTTGGCCGCCCAGGCGTCGGCCATTTGACCAGTTCCATCGGGCGAATTATCATCCACAACAAGCACACCAACACGAACGGGCAAAGCCAACAACTGCGAGACTAAATCATCCAGGTTATCCGCTTCGTTATAGGTGGGAACAATTACAAAAGCTTCTACATCACTCATTCATTTATCCTCTTCAGACAGAGCGGTGATTGTAACGAGATTGTTTTGGCAGGTCAAAACGGGAACCCATGAGAATAGGCATTTTATCGCGCAATCGTATGCTGTACAGCACGCGCCGTCTGACCCAGGCGGCGCGAGAACAGGGCCACGAAGCGTTGGTGATCGATACCACGGCCGTCGCCGTGGAAGCTGGGACAACTGACGGCCGTCCCATCAAAATCATCAAGGCCGGGTTCATGCCCGGTTGGGGCAGCCAATGGAGCAGTTCGGCCAGGTCTATAACCCACCTGCCGCACCTCGACGCCGTTATCCCCCGCATCGGCGCCTCGATTACCCAATATGGCCTGGCAGTGGTGCGCCAGTTCGAGGCGCATGGCGTTTATACCACCGCAACCTCAGAGGCGATTGCCTGCTCGCGGGACAAACTGCATAGTTTACAGGTGATGGCTCAGGCGAACTTGCCAATCCCCAAAACGGCCGTTTTAGCCAACCCGGAAGCATTGTTCACGGCCGTGCAAGCGGTCGGCGGCCCGCCGGTGATCATCAAATTGGTGCAAGGGACACAGGGGAAAGGGGTCATCCTGGCGCATAATTTGGCCACGGCCGTGGCCGTGATGAAAACCATTCAACAAGCCAAACGAGAAGCGCTGGTTCAGGAATTTATCGCCGAATCGGCGGGCAAAGATTTGCGCCTGATTGTGGTGGGGAACCGCTGTGTGGCGGCCATGGAGCGGCGGGCCAGCGGCGAAGGGGAGTTTCGGGCTAATTTGCATCTGGGGGGAACGGCCGTGTCTATTACCCCAGACAAAGATATGGTTCAATTGGCCGTCGCCGCCGCGCAAACCCACGGCTTAAAAGTAGCCGGGGTCGACATTTTACTTTCAAATCGCGGCCCGCTGATTGTGGAGGTCAATTCCTCCCCCGGTCTGCAAGGCATCGAGAGTGTTACCGGCGTGAATGTGGCCGGTGAAATCATCCATTACCTGGAAATTGCCGCCCGCCGGACTGTCAAACGCTGAAAAAAACGCCGCAATCGTTTCCTGCGGCGCGTCATTCGCCCAAGAGATCGTCCCAGAATGCGTCCAGGTCGGTTTCTTCGTTGGCCGCCTCCGGCTCAACGCCAAACAAATCTTCCAGTTCAGCCGTACCCAGTTTGATCGGTTTCTGCGGTCCATCGTCCGCCAGCGCTTCTTCTTCCTGGTTCGCCAGCATATCTTTCATCATCGCCAGAATGTCATCGTTTTGCACCAGCGCCGGCGGCGTTTCCGGCTTTTTGGCGGTTGATGGGTGGGCTTTGGGCAAGGGTTTTGCCGGGGGAGGCGGCGGCGGGGCAACGGCCGTTACCGGTTTATTTTTTACCACCGCCGCTGGCGCCAACCCTTCGGCCATCAAATCGGCCAGGTCTTTAATCGCGCGCTGGGTAAACACCCAAATGGTGCCAATCCGCCCACGCCGAAGCTGCACATCAAACAAAATCGCCAGAAAATAATCTTGCCCAACATTGGCGCAGTACAACTCAATCGTTTCCCCGGCATAATATTGGATGGTATTCGGCGTTTCGCCATCCAGATGCGCGCTCAGGGCAAAACTTTGTTTGATGGTTTGGCCCAAAGCGGAAGCCAACTGAGCAAAATCCAGGCGGCGATTGGCGGCGGCTTCAAAGACAATTTGGCCGGCGGTGGTGGCCAGCAGCAAGCCGGCCGCGCCGGTATCGGCGCGTAACGTTTGCAAGCGCTTACGAACGGCATCGGAAACGGCCGTGGGCGTTGCGGCCGCCACAGGTGTTTTCTCTTGCGCGGGCGGGATTTCCCCATGCAAGGCCAACTGCACGGCCATCAGCACTGCATCCGTATCCAGCGGCTTGGAGAAATAGCGCAGCACGCCCAATGTGCTGGCCTCTTTTTGTCCTTCTGAGGAGGAATACGCCGTAATCATGATCACCGGCGTATTGCGGCCTAACTTTTGCAAACGGCGCACCAGATCAAACCCGCTCATCCCCGGCAAACGCACATCGGTAATCACCAGATCGAAATGGGTACGGCGAAACTCCAGCAGCCCTTCTTCTGCGGAGGGCACAGCCAGCACTTCACACTCTTCATTGGATAGTTCCAACAAGGTGCGCAGCAGTTCCAGCATTTCAAAGTGATCATCTACAACCAATACTTTTTTTACGTCTGCCATGATTCTCAACTCTATCGCTTGCTTGGTGATGCGCCGTAAGTCGGGCAGCGGCAAAACAATCGGGACTGTGGGATGTACACATTTCAATGAACGTAAGACACGGATGTAGAGGCAATTATAAGATTTTCGCTCATCTGGTCAATTGTCACGGCCGTTTGCCAGATCCAGGGCAAACAAATTCCACATTTCCGAATCTTGCGTGGGGTCCAGGACAAAATGACGCACGCCAGGGCGCGTCACGGCCAATTTTAGGCGCATAAACAGCGGAATCATGGGCAGGTTTTCCGCCAGAAGCCGCTGGGTTTCCTGGAAGTTTTCATCATAGCCAGGCATGCCCGGCAAAAGGTCGCGGGCTTTGCGGCAAGCGGCGTCGTATTCCAACTGCCACCAGCCGGTGTTATTCAACCCGTTCCAACTGCCATAGGGCGCGCCGGTTTGTAAATTGATACGGCCGTTTGGCCCCGTAATCTCCCACGAAGCAAACAAATGGCACATCGACTGCTCACCCACCGGCCAGGCAATCTGTCCCATATCGAAGCGGCGGCCAAAGAGCGGACTTTCCTCGCCGGCGGCATACAACTCCTCCACCGGCAAAAAGGCAACCTGCGCCTCAATGCCGCAGGCGCGCAGGTTTTCCTGAATCATCGTCGCCAGCGGCTGGTTGATGGCATATTGGGTCGTGGTGTGAAAGGTAATGCGAAACGGTTGACCGGTTTGCGGATCTTCGCGCAGGCCGTCCTGGTTTGTATCCTGGTAGCCGGCAGCCGCCAGCAGCGCCGCGCCTGCCGCCGGATCATAAGGCCACTGGCGGATTTCGGGGGTAAACAACGGGTGAGCGGCGGGAATCTGGCTGTGCATCATTTCGGAACGGCCGTAGAACAAACCATCCACCATCGCTTGCCGGTCCAGACACAACGCCAACGCCTGCCGCACGCGCACATCTTCAAACCAGTCGGGGCGGCCCAGGCCATCGCCATAATTGCCCCACGAGTTTATGCCCAGGGTAATCGCTTCATACACGCTGCCAATTTGGAAATACGGCCGTAAAAACCCGCCGTTTTCCGCATCCAAAAACAGCGCCGCCTGGCTCAGCTCCACCGCATCCTGGGCGGCAATGTCGCAAGCGCCGGCCAAAATTTGCGCCAGCCGCTTGTCGGGGTCCGGCAAAAAGCGAAAAGTCACGCTATCCAGGTGGGGCAGCCCTTCGGCGGCGCGATAGTAAAACGGATTCGGCTCCAGGCGCAAATAATCGCCGGCCACCCATTCCACCACCTGAAACGGCCCATCGCCCAACGGAAACCGGTCGGAGGCTTCGACGGTGAGCAGCTCGGCGGGTGTGTACGCTTGCCAGGCGTGGCGCGGCAGCGGCCCCCAAAAGTTGGTGAAATAGGTCGGATCGTTAAACCCGGGCAGCCCCACCCAGCGTACAGTGACATCATCCAGGGCCTGGTAAACGGCCGTGCGCTCAATTTTCCCCTTGGGCGCGGGCGTGTCGGGATGGGCGGCCATTTCAAAGCTGTAGACAGAATCGGCGGCCGTAACCGGCACGCCATCCGCCCAAACGCGCGGCTTCAGCCGAAAATCGGCGGCCAACTGGGCCATCACAACGGGCGTGCCGGTGAAAACGGCCGTTTCCCCATCGGCCAGCCGCAGCCGCTCACCCATGGCCAGCGTCACCACATTGCCATCCACATCCACCACCCGGTCGCCGGTTTTCACCGTCACCTGCTGCCAGACAGCGTCGCCGTCGGCCAGATTGGGCAGCTTTACCAGCCCTTGCGGCTGGTAGGCAAAGGAGAGGTGGGTGTAATCATTTTCGTAGATGCCATGCAGCACCGCTTTTTCCACGCGGGCGGAACGGCCGTAACGGTACAACGTCTCCGGTTCGCGGGAAAGGCAGACCACCAGGTCTTTGGTTCCGGTATACGTCGCTTCCGGCTGGATCACAACCGTAGCCGGTTCGGTAGATGGCTCTGGGCGCGGCACAGGCGTTACGGTTTCTGGTTCTACCTCCACCGGCACGCGGCAGGCAGACAGCCAGACGGCCGTCAATACCAGGCCGCAAAACGCCAAAAGCCACCTATAACTCACCGGCGCGTACCTGAGCAATAAACGGTTCATAAGCGGTCACGTCTGACCCTTTCTCGCATAAAGTAAAATAATCTTGGGTAATCTGAGCCTGCTGCTCACGATTGTAATCCCGATAACGCCGACCGGCCGCCTGCGCCTCTCTGAGGCCTGCGGCGCCGCCATAATTGTAACAATCTCGTTTCGTCTTGATAAGCATGTAAATCGCTTCGCTCAAATACCGGCTGCCCACGCGTTCATATTGAAACACATGCGTCAACTCGTGGACGACAATGGGCAGATTGGCTCGTGTGCAACGGCCGTCTAGCGGCAAGTGGATGGTGTGCCAGGTAGCAAACGCCAGATTGCCGTTGAAGCGAAAAACCAGATGATACAACCCGCCTTCGGCCACACGAACATCGCCAAAACGCAGCGCGTCCGGCCCCAACACCCTGGCGATCAGGGCGATTTCCGCGCTGGACAATGGCGACGTGCGCGCGCCAAGGTGCATCAGGCATTGGGCAATTTCTGGCCCGCCCAACAGATCAAACGTTTGGATACATAATTGGTGCAGCCCATCGGCCAGACGGCCCAACTTTTGCCGCCGCCAGACGGCCGTGCGCCGTTCGCGCCGGGCTTGCGCCCCCTCCGGCAGCAAAGAAACCAGACCCCTCACGCCGCGCCAAAATGTGCCCAACCAACGAGCCGCCCGCGTCGGAAAATCGCGCACCAGATTGATGGGCCACATAGACACATCTCGGAGTCGTTCTGCCAGCCATTCGGCGACGGCCGTTACCCTACCTGTCATCGATTTCCTTCCAACTTTGGGTTCGCTAAACTCTTGTTTACGGGCCGCCTGTTTTACCCCCACTGTGTGAATTTACGGAACGGCCGTCACCCAATCATACCCCATCTAAGCCGCCCTGACAGCGGTTTTAGCTGGCAAATTCATGACAGCCCAGACCCTAAGGAATGAAGGCCAAACAACCTGCTGAACTAAAATTGGAGACTGCGGGCTGGAGATTGAACCAGTCTCCAGTCTCCCGCAAATGATTCAATCCGTGTTCCTTCAGGGTCTTTTCTTTCTGTTTTGCTGTTTATGCAATCTCGCTCCCCTTGTTATAATTGCCAACCAACCATGAGCACTTTGCACGTTCAGCTATTTCATACACTCACGGTGAAAACGGCCGCAGCCACCACCCTCGATTTGGGATCGCCCACCACGCGCTCCCTCTTCGCCTATCTGGTGCTGCACCGCGGGCAAAACCTGGACCGCCGCCGGTTGGCTTTCCAATTTTGGCGGCGCAGCAGCGAACAAATCGCCCGGCGAAACCTGCGCCAGTATCTCCACCGCATCCGCCGCGCCCTCGAACCCGTCGACCCCACCGGCAGCATGATCCTCAACGAAGGCAACCTGGTTCGTTTCAATGCCCCCGCCAACTGGACGCTAGATGTGGCGGCCTTCGAGGAAGCCGCCTCGCCGCCCAATGAAAACCTGGCCCTGGCCATTCAACTCTACACCGGCGACCTGCTGGCCGACATTTATGACGACTGGGTGGAACCGGAGCGTGAACGACTGGCGCGTCTTTACCGCGAGTGTCTGCTGCGCCTCAGCGACCAGCAGGAAACGGCCGGCCAATTCGCCGAAGCCATTGTCACCGCGGAACGGTATCTGACGGCCGAACCTTACCTGGAATCTGCCCATACCCGCCTGATGCGCCTGCATTACGCCGCCGGCAATCGAGGGCGGGTGGCGCAGCAATATCAGCAGTTGGTGACCATCCTGGCCGAAGAGTTGGGCGTGGAACCATTGGCAGAGACAACGGCCGTATACGAAGCCATGATCGCCGGCGAATATGCCGCCCCACGCAGCCAACCCCCTGCCGCGCCTTCCCTGGCGCCCCAGCCGCTCCCCAACCTGCAACCTCCGTCGTCGCCCTTCATTGGCCGCGCTGAAGATATGGCCTGGCTGATGGGCTGGTGGTCGGAAACGGCCGTCTCCCACGGCCACTTCATCTTCCTGCAAGGCGAATCCGGCGTCGGCAAAACCCGCCTCCTCGATGAATGGCTCCAGCAGATCGCCGTGCCCATCTACTTACTGCGCGGCCGCGGCCACGAATTCGAGTCCATGATCCCGTACAGCCCGTTGGGTCAGGCGCTGCGCAGCGCCGCCCCCGACCTCCCCTGGTCGCTCTTCCAACCGCCGCCGCCCTGGCTATCGCCCCTCCTACCCCTCATACCCGATCTGCCGGCCCATTTTCCCGGCCAGGAATTACTCGCCCCCAACACCGGCTCCCCCCACCACATCATCGAAGGCCTGAGCAATTTCATCTTCGCCCTCGCCCGCCATAAACCGGTGATTTTGCTGCTAGACAACCTGCATTGGGCCGATGCGCCCACCTGGAACTTCCTCGGCTACCTCGCCCAACGCGCCGCGCAAACCCAATTGCTCATCGTGGGCACAGCCCGCCTGGAAGACATGCCCCACGAACGCGCCAGCCTGCTGCGCCGCCTTCAGCGCCATCAATGGGTAGACGTGCGCCCCCTGCCCCGTCTTTCTCAGGCCGAAACCCATGACCTGGTGCGCCAGCTCATGGACGCCCAAGAAGAAGACCTGGACCCTCGGTTCACGCGGCGCATCTACGAAGAAACCGAAGGCAACCCGTTCTTCATCATCGAAACCATTCGCGCCGTGCGTGAAGCCGGCGGCGACTGGACCCAATCCGTGCCCACCGATGCGGCCGGCCGGCGGCCGCATTTCGCCATTCCCCTGCAAATTCAATCCGTTATCCAGACCCGCCTGGACAAGCTCAGCGACGAAAGCCGGTCTGCGTTGGGTGTTGCCGCCGCCATCGGGCGCGAATTCGACTTTGCCCTGCTGCAAGCCGTCAGCCAATCGGACACGGAAACTTTGCTCAACGCTCTGGACGAATGGTTGGATCGCGCCCTGGTGCGCGAAACCCACGACGGCTACGACTTCACCCATGAAATGCTCAGCCAGGTGGCCTATCAACACCTCAGCCGCGCCCGCCGCCAATGGATTCATCTGCAAATTGCCAACCACCTGGCCGAACACCGCCCGGATGCCGACCCGGCCCAATTGGCCCACCACTACTACCTCAGCACCGAACCAACCAAAGCGCTGCCTTACCTGGCGCGCGCCGGTCAGCGGGCGCTAAGTGTGCGCTCCTATGCCGAAGCGCGCGAATTTGGCCTGCGGGCGATTGGCCTGCTCGGCCGTTTTCCCGCACCGCGCCAGGGCGACCCCATTGAACGTATCGATCTGAATTTGCAGTTAGCGCAGGCTTACGCCTTTACCGGGGCGCACACCAAAGCCTTGCAGCTTTTGCAAGAAACCGAGCGAACGGCCGAAGCTGTGGGCGATATGGGCCGTTTGGCGCGCATTTTTCACCGCTCGGCGCAAATTTTCTGGCTGCAAGGCGACCCGACCACGGCCGATACCTACAGCCGCCGCACCCTGCGCCACGCCGAAGAGCTGGACGACGCCGAACTGCGTTTTGCCGCGCTGCGCATGTTGGCCCGCGCCGGCATCATCCTGAGCAATTACGACGACGCCATCGCCTACCTGCTGCGCTACATCGACCTGGCCGAGCGAGAATTTGCGCCGCCGGATTTACCGGTGATTTATGGCTATCTGGGCGTGGCTTATGCGCGGGTTGGTTCGTGGCAGCGGGCCATCGACGCGGCGCAGCGCGGCCTGGGGCTGGCGCGCACCGATCTGACCGGCGCGACCCACGTGGTGGCCAGAATGCAGTTGGCTTTTGTGTATGCGGAACTGCACGAGTGGGCGCAGGCGCTGGCAATTGCCGAACCGGTGCGCGATGTCTGGCGCGAAGAAGGCATGACTCCTCACGCTTTTATGCTGCGCTCGGTGATTGGGCGCTGCCTGACATATGGCGACGAGCCGCACAAGGGGCCGGCGGAGGTTCAGGCGGCGCTGCAATGGGCGGAGGAAGTGGAACATCGGGTGCAGGTGCATCCGGTGCAGATGATTTTGGCGCAGTGTCAGGCGCAGGTGGGAGCGTATGAAGCGGCTCTGGGTACAGCGGCCAAAGCTTGTGAGTTGGCGGAAAGGACGGGGGATTTGTGGACCACGGCCGTTTCCCTGCGTATCCATGCCGAAGCCGAAATGCGGATCACAAAGCCGAACTGGGCGCGAATTGAAACCGACCTGATGCGCGCCCGCGACATTCTGCGCGAAATTCGCGCCCGGCCAGACCTGGCGCGCACTTATCTGGCGCTGCGCCGCCTGTATGACCGCGCCGGGCAGACGCCGTGGGCCGTAGACTGTCATTTTCGGGCGATTACCATTTTCGAAGAGCTGGGCATGTCGGACGAGCTAACCATCGCCCAGGGCAAACCCGCCGGAGAACGCACCGGCGCAGTGGTAATTTCAGGGCTGGATTTGCTGGGGCCGAATGGGGCGGGGAAGAGAGAGATTAGAGATTAGAGACTGGTTGACTAACAAAACTTATCGAACTGCAGAGAAAACGGAGTTTGTACCAGAGAAAACCTCCGCGCCCTCAGCGCTCTCCGCGGTAAAATTTTGAGATTTGTCGGTCAATCATAGGAGATTGGGGGCAACCCGTCTCCGGGCGGCAACTGAGGAGATTTGTTATGCCTGATGCGGTTTATCAGCCGATTAGCAAGAGAAGCGGGCAGCCGGGGGACACGGCCGTTACGACTTTCAACCTGTACAATTTGTTCGACGAAGGGCAGGATGTGACAGTGCGTATTGGCGGCGAATGGGTACGGCCGTCGCTGCCCACCCAGCTCGCCAAACTGAGCCTGGCTATCCAACACGAACTCAAGCTGCCCCACATCCTGGCGGTGCAGGAGGTGAGCAGCGAGGCCGTGCTGCAGCGGCTGGGCGACGCCGTAAATGCGGCCAGCGGCGCGGCTTATCGGGCGATCTCGCCATCAACCAGCGACCGGCGGGGCATCCAGATCGGCTTTTTATACGACGAAAGGCGGGTGGAACTGGCGCAGGCGTATCAACTGGAGGGCACGGCCGTTGCCGCTGCCTTTGGCCCCCACAGTCCCAATCCTGGCCGGGAACCGTTGGTGGGCGAGTTTCGGGTGAACGGCCGTACCCTGACCATCATCAACAATCACTTCAAAAGCAATTACATCCCCGATGAATTTACGGCCGAAACACAGGAGCGGCTGGCGGCGAATCTGGCGCAGCGCAACGCCCAGGCGCGTGTGGTGCGCGATTTTGTCAACACACTGCTGGAGCGTGACCCGCAAGCTCTGGTTTTGGTGACCGGCGACCTGAATACCTCGCGGCGCGGCGGCCCGGAAGAGGCAGTGGTCCAACCGCTGCGCATTCTGGCCGGACGGCCGTCGGAGCCGTCGCTGACCAGTTTGCTGCCGCTTAAACAAGACATTCACGAGTACACGTTTATCTGGGAAGAGCGCAACGAAATTCTGGACCATGTTCTGGTCAGTCCGGCGTTGTTGGCGCTGTTTGTGGGCGTGGATGTGCTGCACTTTAACGCGCTGTACCCGGAAGCGGAATGGCTGAATGGGGCAACGGCCGTGCGCAGTTCCGACCACGACCCGTTGGAAGCGCGTTTCCAGTTTTTGTAACGCCAGTTGGAGGACGGGCGACAGATGTTCGCGGATAAATCGCGTGTATTTGCGACCGATTTGCGTCCGATTTAGGTTTTGCCGTTAACGGCCGTGTATACAGTTCATTAACGCCTCATCCGTAAACTACTCCTCATTCGGCGCGCGGCGGCCCTCGCAGCGGTTAGCCGGATACGGAAGAGGAGAAGGTTTATGGCGCGCGGCTTTAATCACGTTCTAAACAGCAGCCCCCTGCAGCCCGGGGATACCCAGCTGATAGTAGATGATCTATATCTGGCGTTTGGCGGCGTGCAGGCGTTAACGGCCGTTTCCCTGGAAGTGCGTCAAAGCGAAATCACGGCCATCATCGGCCCCAACGGGGCCGGAAAAACCAGCCTGCTCAACTGCGTGAGCGGCCTGTATCATCCGCAAGAGGGGAGCATTCGGTTTTATAACGGCCGTGAACACCTCATCACCAGCCTCAAACCCTACGAAATCGCCAAACTGGGCATCGCCCGCTCCTTCCAAAACATCGAACTCTTCAAACACATGACCGTCCTCGACAACATCATGTTAGGGCGGCACATTCACCTCAAAGCCAACATCCTCAGCGGCGGCCTCTTTTGGGGCCGCGCCCAAAAAGAAGAAATCGAAAACCGGCGCTTCCTCGAAGACATCATCGACCTGCTCGAAATCGAATCCATTCGCAAACAAACTGTCGGCACCCTCTCCTACGGTTTACAAAAGCGCGTCGAGCTGGCCCGCGCGCTGGCCGTCCAACCCAGCCTGCTGGTGCTCGATGAACCCATGGCCGGCATGAACAACGAAGAAAAAGAAGACATGGCCCGCTTCATCCTCGACGTCAACGAAGAACACGGCGTCAGCGTCATCATCATCGAACACGATATGGGCGTCGTCATGGACATTTCCGACCACGTCGTTGTCCTCAACTTTGGCATGAAAATCGGTGACGGCACCCCGGACGAAGTTCAGCAAAACCCGGAAGTCGTACAGGCTTACCTTGGCGAAGAATTTGCCGCATAACTGAGATTTAAGACAGGCGATGACAGACTGAAGATGCCGCATCATCAGTCGCCAATCCCCAATCTCTAATCTCCACTCCTTGACACAATGGGCGAAACATTTCCACAACTCCTCCTCGAACGAAACCAAGAATTTGGCGCTACACGCATCGCCTTGCGCGAAAAATACCACGGCATCTGGAAATCCATGACCTGGGCCGAATTAGAACGCCACGTACGCCACTTCTGCCTGGGACTGGTCAGCATGGGGCTGGAAGCCGACAGCACCGTAGCTATCATCGGCGACAATCGGCCGGAATGGGTGATGACCGAACTCGCCGCTCAGGCCGCCGGAGCCAAAAGCATCGGCATCTACCAGGACGCGGTCGTCAATGAGATGATCTACATCATCACCCATGCGCGGGTAAAATTTGTCGTCGTCGAAGACCAGGAACAGGTCGACAAAGTGCTGGAAATGTGGGACGAGCTCAAAGAAACCGTCCACCGCGTCATCTACTACGATCCCAAAGGGCTGCGCAATTACACCGAAGATTTCCTGATGTTTTTCCCCGACGTGGAAAAACTGGGCGAGGCATACGAAAAAGCCCATCCTGGCTGGTATGAACAACAAGTTGCGGCCGGCAAAGGAGAAGACATTGCCATCCTCTCTACAACATCCGGCACGACCGGCTACCCCAAACTGGCCATGATCCGCCATCGCAACCTCATCAGCATGGGCAAAAACCTGATGACCCTGGACCCGTTAACCCCGGACGATCGCTTCGTCAGCTTTTTGCCGCTGGCCTGGATTGGCGAGCAGATGATGTCCTTTGCCTGCTTCCTGCAAAATGGCTTCCCGCTGCACTTCCCCGAAGCGCCAGAAACCGCCCAGCAAAACATCCGCGAAATTGGGCCGCACTCCATGTTTAGCCCGCCGCGCATCTGGGAAAACATGGTCAGCCAGGTGTTGGTAAAAATGGAAGACAGCACCCGCGTGAAAAAGCGGTTTTATGATTGGGCCATGGGGGTGGGTTATCAAACGGCCGAATTACGCTTCCGCAAAGAAACCCCCTCTGCTTTGTTAAAAGGGCAATATTTTCTGGCAAACTGGCTGGTCTTTCAGGCAATCAAAGATCATTTGGGTCTGCGCCATCTCAAACGCGCCTACACCGGCGGGGCGGCGCTGGGACCGGACGTTTTCCGCTTTTTCCACGCCCTGGGCGTGAACCTGAAGCAAATCTACGGCCAGACCGAAGCCAGCGGCATCAGCGTACTGCACCGCGATGGCGATATTAAATTCCAAACAGTGGGCACGCCGGTGATCGGCACGGAAGTACAAATTGCCGAAAATGGCGAGATTTTGCTGAAATCGGATTCGATTTTTGCCGGGTACTATGGCGATGAAGCGGCCACGGCCGAATCGCTGAAAGATGGCTGGATGCACTCCGGCGACGCCGGTTATTTCGACGAAGACGGCCACCTGATCGTTATTGACCGCGCCAAAGACGTGATGACGCTGCACGACGGCACAAAATTCAGCCCGCAGTTCATCGAGAATAAGCTGAAATTCAGCCCCTACGTGCGTGAAGCGGTGGTGTTTGGCGGCGACTGGCCGTTTGTAACGGCGATGATCAATATCGACATGGCCAATGCCGGCAAATGGGCGGAAAACAATCAGATCGCCTATACCACCTACACCGATCTGGCGCAGAAACCGGAAGTGTATGCTCTGGTGCGCCGGCAGGTAGAAGCGGCCAACGCCGACCTGCCAGACGCGGCGCGGATTCGGCGTTTTTTGCTGCTGCACAAGGAGCTGGACGCCGACGACGCCGAGTTGACGCGCACGCGCAAGGTGCGGCGCACGTACGTCGCGCAGCGTTACGACGACATTATTTCGGCGCTCTACAGCCAGAACGACCACCTGGATGTGGAGTCGGCGATTACGTATCAGGACGGCCGTTCCGCCATCATCAAGACAAGATTGAAGATTGAATCGTTGAACGGAACTGGAGACTAAATGGAAAAATTCATCCAACTCACCCTGACAGGTCTGACCAATGGAGCCGTGCTGGCTCTGGTGGCTCTGGGCTTTGTGCTCATCTACAAAGCCAGCGATGTCATCAACTTTGCCCAGGGCGACTTTTTGATGGTAGGCGCATACCTGACCTATGCCTTTGTGGCGCAGTTTGGGTTGTTTTGGCCGTTGGGGGTGCTGCTGACGATGGGAACGGCCGTACTCCTCGGCATCGTCGTCGAGCGCTTCATCTTGCGCCCGATGATCGGCGAACCGATCATTTCGGTCATCATGGTCACCATCGGGCTTTCCAGCGTCATCAGGGCCATCGTCAACGCCATCTGGGGCACAACCGGACGCGCCTTCCCCTCATTTCTACCCGACTCACCCATCGCCATTGCCGGCGCTGTCATCTCCGCCGATCGGCTGATCGCGCTCGGTCTCGTCATCGTCCTGTTGGTGGTCTTTATGCTCTTCTTCCGCTTTTCCAAGGAAGGCATCGCCATGCGCGCCACCGCCGACGACCAGCAAGCCGCCCTCAGCATGGGCATCAGCGTGAAGAAAGTATTTGCCATGGCCTGGTCGATTTCGGCCGTGGTGGCCGCTCTCGCCGGCGTCATCGTCGCCAATATCGTAGAACTCAACGCCGTGGCCCTGGCCAGCTTTGGCCTGCGCGTCTTCCCCGTAGTCATCCTCGGCGGCCTAAATTCCATCCCCGGCGCGATCATCGGCGGCATTATCATCGGCCTGCTGGAGGTTTATACGGCCGGGTACACCCCACCCAACCTCGGCCTGGCCTCGGTCATCCCCTTCATCGTCCTGATCCTCATCCTGATGGTGAAGCCATACGGCTTATTTGGCGAAGTGCGGATTGAACGTGTTTAAGCGCCGCGGCGGCAATCCGTAACCTGTTTACGGAACAGCCATCACGGTTCATCGATTACGAATTAAAGACTGGGACACATTATGGAATCTGGCGTTTTTCACAGCACCTACAAAGAAGATATGCGGCTGCGGCCTACGCCGCTCATGCGCATTCGCATCATCGTGGTTATTGTCTTGATCGCGGGCTTCCCATTTCTGGCCAACAACTATCAGTTGACACTGGCAAATCAGGTCGGCATCTTCGCCATTGCCGCCATCGGCCTAAACATCCTCACCGGATTTACCGGGCAGATTAGCCTCGGGACCGGCGGCTTCATGGCGATTGGCGCTTACGGTTCCGGCCTGTTGGTGACACACCTGGGGCTGCCCTGGTGGCTCACAATTCCGATTGCCAGCCTGGTGACTGCGGCCGTTGGCGCCATTTTTGGCCTGCCTTCCCTGCGTCTCAAAGGTCTTTATCTGGCCATTGCCACACTGGCGGCGCAGCAAATCATCGAATGGGCCATTGTACGGTCCCCGCTAACCGGCGGCGTCGAGGCGTTGGTCATCCCTTCGCCGCGCCTGTTTGGCATTCGCATGAGCACCGACTTTAATTTTTACTGGATCATATTATTGTTTCTCATCCTCACCATCCTGTTTGCGGTGAATCTATTTCGCTCCAAAATCGGCCGTGCATTCATAGCCATTCGGGATCAGGACATCGCCGCCGAAGTCATGGGCGTTAATATTTTTCGCTACAAGCTGCTGGCGTTTGCCACGTCGTCGTTCATTATTGGCGCAGCCGGGGCCTTGCTGGCGCAGTATCGCGGCATTGTCAACTACGAACGTTTCACCATCGAAACATCCATTTCTGTGCTGGCAATGATCATTATTGGCGGGATGGGGTCGGTGTCCGGTTCCATTTATGGCGCGATTTTGATTACGCTGCTGCCCGCCATTCTTTCCAACCTGGGCAGCAGTCTGGGCGGTTCCATCCCGCAAATGGCTACGATTATGCCTTTCATCCAAAAAGGCTCTTTTGGTCTGGTTATCATTTTGTTCCTGATTTTCGAGCCGGAAGGCATCGCCAAAATCTGGCGCAATATCAAAGATTATTTTCGTTTGTGGCCGTTTAGTTATTGATTGTTTGTCGGCAGTTTTCAGTTGTTTGTTCACCCACGATTTGCCACTGGATGCTGAAAACTGACATTCATTTATCAGTTTAGAAGAAGAGGAGATGAAGCACATGAAAAGAAAAGCGTTCCTGGTATTTATTGTCTTGGTTTTCGCCCTGGTTCTGACGGCCTGTGGCAGCGGGGGCGGCGATGCAGCCGCCGGACCGATTAAAATTGGCGGTATTCATGATCTGACAGGGCCGACATCGGATGTGAGTACGCCTTACGCCGATGGTGTGCGCGATTATGTTAAATTTGTGAACGAGAATGGGGGTATAGACGGCCGTCAAATCGAGTTCATGTCCCAAGACTACGCCTACGCTGTTGACCAGGCCGAACAACTGTACAGCCAGTACACCTCCGAAGGCATCGTCGCCTTCCAGGGTTGGGGCACCGGCGACACCGAAGCGCTGCGCACCCGTGTCGGCGAAGACCAGATTCCCTTCATGTCGGCCTCCTACTCAGCCGCCCTGACCAATCCGGCCGACGCGCCCTACAATTTCCTGATCGGCACCTCCTATTCCGACCAATTCATCATCGCCCTGCAATACGCCAAAGAACACGGCGCCACAACTGTCGCCCTGCTGCACCACGACAGCCCCTTTGGCACGTCCCCCTTGGAAGACGGCAAAGCCTGGGCTGAAGCCAACGGCATGACCGTTGTTGGCATTCCCATGCCCGGCGGCACGTCGGACTTCACGGCGCAGTTGACCCAGGTACAGGATGCCGGAGCCGAGTTTATTGTCATTCAAAACGTCTCTTCGCCGGCCGCCACCCTCACCAAAGACGTAGCCCGGCTGGGCATGGATACACAAATCATCTGCCTGAACTGGTGTTCGGACGAACTGTTTGTGGAATTGGCCGGCGACGCCGCCGAAGGCGTGATTGCCGCCAGCCCGTTTGCCTTCCCCAACAGCGGCGCCGATTTGATTCAGAATGAGATACGGCCGTATACCGAAAAAGCCGGCAAAAACCTCGACGAACTCGGCCTGCACTACGTCCAGGGCTGGACCACCATGCGCGCCATGGTCGACGCCATCCGCCAGGTCGTCGCTAACGGCCAGGATGTCACCGGCCCCAACATCAAAGCCGTCCTGGAATCCTTCAGCAACTACAGCACCGGCGGCGTCACCACACCCATCACCTTCACCGCTACCGACCACGGCGGCAACAAAGCCTTACAGTTGTACCAGGTCCAAAACGGCGTACACCAAAAACTCACCGAGTACATCAGCGCCGGTGGCTAATTCAGATAGTTGTTAGTGGACAGTTGTTAGTTGATGGGGCCGCCATCAGCTAACAACGTCCAACTCCCAACCGGAGCAAACATGCTGGCCCTCAATAATGTCGAAGTAATCTATAACGACGTCATCCTCGTCCTCAAAGGGATGTCACTGGAAGTGCCCCAGGGAAAAATTGTGGCGCTGCTCGGCTCCAACGGCGCGGGCAAATCCACTACCCTCAAAGCCATTTCCGGCCTGCTCAAACCGGAAAACGGCGAAGTCACCGATGGCGAGATCTTGTTTGAAGGCGAAAAAATCCACGATCTGGACGCAGCCAACGTGGTGCGGCGCGGCATTTTCCAGGTGATGGAAGGCCGCCGCGTGTTTGAACATCTGGACGTAGAGCAAAATTTGGTGGCCGGCGGCTACACGCGCAAAGATCGGGGCAATGTCAAAAACGACATGGACATGGTCTACGAATATTTCCCGCGCCTGAAAGAACGCCGCCGCCAGACGGCCGGTTATCTTTCCGGCGGCGAGCAGCAAATGCTGGCCATTGGCCGCGCCATGATGGCTCGCCCCAAGCTGATTATGCTCGACGAACCATCGCTGGGGCTGGCCCCGCTGCTGGTCATGAGCATTTTTGAGATTATCAAGCGCATCAATCAGGAGCAGGGCACCACGATTTTGTTGGTAGAACAGAATGCCCGTCTGGCGCTGGATGTGGCCGATTATGCGTATATTATGGAAAACGGCCGTATCGTCCTCACCGGCGAACCTGCCCAACTCAAAGACAACGCCGACGTGCGCGAGTTTTACCTGGGTCTCAACGAAGTTGGAACCCGCAAAAGCTACCGCGACGTCAAACATTACAAACGCCGCAAACGCTGGCTTTCCTGACAGCTAACAGCTATTAGCTGTTGTTGTCCTTAACTCGCCATGAACGATCTAGACCAGACACTCCACGAAACCATCACCCACCTTTACCACCACGCGCCAGGCTTCCAAAAACGACTCGCCGCAGCCGGTCTTACCCCCGCCGACATTCAGGGAGTGGCCGATCTGGCCCGCATCCCGGTCCTGCGCAAAGACGACCTCATCGACCTACAACAAAAAGATCCGCCCTTTGGCGGCCTGTTGGCCGTACCCATTGGCGCGCTGCGCCGCGTCTTTCAATCACCCGGCCCCATCAACGAACCCGAACCGCACAAACCCGATGCTGCCCGTTGGGGCAGCGCCCTGGCCGCCGCCGGTTTTCGCGCCGGCGACGTGGCCCTCAACGCCTTCGGCTACCACCTTACCCCCGCCGGAGCCGCTTTGGAGGAGGGATTAACCAGCCTGGGCTGCGTGGTCATCCCCGGCGGCATTGGCAACCAGGAGCAGCAAGTGCAGGCAATGGCCGCCTTTGGCGCATCCGGTTACGTAGGACTGCCCAGCTACCTGAAGGCGCTCCTGGACAAAGCGCAAGAATTAGGCCTCTCGCTGGCGCTCAACAAAGCCTTTGTGTTGGCCGAGCCCCTGCCGCCGTCGCTCAAACAAGAGCTAAACGACCACGGCATCGCCGTCTACCAGGGTTATGGCACGGCCGAATGCGGCAATTTGGGTTACGACATCGACGGTTACACCGGCTGGCGCATCCCCGACCACACCATCATCCAAATATGCGACATCAACAGCGGCCAGCCGCTGCCCCACGGCGAAACCGGTGAAGTCGTGGTGACGCTGCTCAACCGGCATTACGCCCTGGTGCGCTTTGGCGTGGGCGATTTGTCGGCCATCCTACCGGAATCGGTGACTGATGGCGGCGGCTGGCGGTTAAAAGGCTGGCTGGGGCGCGTTGGCGCAGCCACCAAAGTGCGCGGCATGTTCCTACACCCCACTCAGTTGGCCAACATGATGGCCCGTTTCCCCGAAGTGGCCGCCTATCAGGCTGTAATCACCCGCGCCGAACACAAAGACCACCTGGCGCTGCACGTAATACCCACAGCAAATCCAGCCGCCGATTTGGCCGACCGGCTGCAAACTACCGCCCGCGAAGCCATCAAATTTCGCCTGACGGTGGAAATCATCGACACGCTGCCCCCTGACGCGGCGCCCATTCGGGACGAACGCACCTGGGAATAACCTGAAATACGCCCAAAAAATCTTTTTCTACCGACGGTCTAAATTTCCGTATTTTTAATTTGCGGAATTTGGGCCATCTGTGGATCATTGTCATGTTTATTAGGCAAAAGAAGACCCGTTGGGTCAGGTCCAAATAGCCTGCCTTCTCAACGCGCAACCCCTCAGGGTCTTAAATCTAGACGATGGCAAAGGAACTAGTGATGACTGAACAAACGTATGACGCAGTATATAGGAAATGGCAGGCCGATCCGCAGGCTTTTTGGGCGGAAGCGGCTGAGACTGTGCATTGGGAAAAGAAATGGGAGCAGGTTTTGGATGATTCACGCACCCCGCTGTATCGTTGGTTTGCGGGAGCCGAGGTAAACAGCTGCTATAACGCCCTGGATGTGCATGTGGCAAACGGCCGTGCCGACCAACCCGCCCTCATCTACGACAGCCCCGTCACCAATACCAGCCAGACCTTCACCTACAGCCAGCTGCGTGACCAGGTCGCCCAGCTCGGCGGCGTCCTCACGAACCTCGGCGTCGAAAAAGGCGACCGCGTCATCATCTACATGCCCATGGTCCCCGAAGCGGTGATGGCCATGCTGGCCTGCGCCCGCATCGGCGCTATCCATTCGGTCGTATTTGGCGGTTTCGCCGCCAACGAATTGGCTACCCGCATCAACGACGCCAAACCCAAAGTCATCCTCTCCGCCTCCTGCGGCATCGAACCCAACCGCGTCGTCCCCTACAAACCCCTGCTAGACAAAGCCATCGATCTGGCCGAATACAAACCAGAGACCTGCCTGATTTTGCAACGGCCGCAGCTCGCCGCCAGCATGGTTGCCGGGCGCGATCTCGACTGGCAAGAACAGTTGGCCCTGGCTGAACCCGTCGGCTGTGTTCCGGTCGCCGCCACCGACCCCCTTTACATCCTCTACACCTCCGGCACCACCGGCGTGCCCAAAGGGGTCGTGCGCGACAACGGCGGTCACCTGGTGGCCCTGAAATGGTCCATGAAAAACATCTACGGCGTAAACCCCGGCGATGTGTACTGGGCCGCTTCTGACGTAGGCTGGGTTGTGGGTCATTCCTACATTGTCTACGCGCCGCTGTTTCACGGCTGCACCACCATTTTGTACGAAGGCAAACCGGTCGGCACACCCGATCCGGGCGCGTTCTGGCGGGTGATTAATCAATACGGCGTCAACGTCCTGTTTACTGCGCCCACTGCCTTCCGCGCCATCAAACGCGAAGATCCCAACGGCGTCTATAAAGCAAAATATGATCTCAGCAGCTTGCAAGCGTTATTTCTGGCCGGCGAACGCTGCGACCCCGACACGCTGCATTGGGCAGAAAACATGCTAGGCGTGCCGGTTGTGGACCACTGGTGGCAAACGGAAACCGGTTGGCCGATGGTAGCCAATCCTTTGGGCATCGAACGCCTGCCGGTAAAAGCCGGTTCGGCCAGCAAACCGGTCCCCGGCTATGATGTGCGCGTGCTAAATGATTATGAAGACGAAGCCGCGCCGGATGAAATCGGCGATATTGTGGTGAAGCTGCCGCTGCCGCCGGGCACGCTGCCCACCCTCTGGCACAACGATTACGGCTTCCACCAATCGTATCTGGCCAGCTACAAGGGCTACTATCTCACGGCCGATGCCGGTTACAAAGATGAGGATGGCTACGTTTTCATCATGAGCCGCACCGACGACATTATCAACGTTGCCGGACACCGCCTGTCTACCGGCGGCATTGAAGGCGTGATTGCCGGCCATCCTGACGTGGCCGAATGCGCCGTCATTGGCGTGCATGACGAGTTGAAAGGGGCCGTGCCGCTGGGGCTGATCGTCTTAAAGGCTGGCGTACAGCGCGATCACGAAGAGATTGTGAAGGAAGTGGTGCGTCTGGTGCGCGAGGAAATCGGGCCGGTGGCCTCGTTTAAGACGGCCACGGTGGTCGAACGGCTGCCCAAAACGCGCTCCGGTAAGGTGCTGCGCGGCACCATGAAACAAATCGCCGATAATCAGGAATGGCGAATGCCCGCCACCATCGACGACCCGGCGATTTTGGATGAAATCACCGATTCGCTGGCCGAGCTTGGGTACGGGCCAAAAGGAAGCGGGGATTAGAAGCTGGGGGATTAGGGATTGGGGAAAAGCACCGATCCCCAATCTCTAATCCCCCAATCTCTGTTACTGGCAGGGGCCGAGGGTGTCGCCGTGTCCCAGATGGCCGCCAAGGGCCGATTGGGGCACGGTTTTTGTTTGTTGAGCCGGGGTGCCCGGTTTGTGGCAAATGGTCACGTTGCCATCGCCGGATGGCGGCGGCGGGGGCGGGGTAGCGCCGGGAACCGGTGTAGGCGTGGGCGGTATCGGATTGTAGATGACGATAATTTCCGTGATAGAGATGGTACCGTCTTCGTTGAGGCAAGCGATGATGGCGACAACGCTGCCGACTTGCAAATCGCCGGTCACGTTGAGGGCGTCGCTCAGGGTAATGACGGAGCCATCGCTGAGGGTGATCTGGTCGTTGATGATTTGGGTGATCACGGCCGTTACCGTCACGCAAGAATCCCCAATTTCGGTTTGCAACAGGTCGATGCGCACGGCCAGCCAGGTTCCATCTGGCCGGATGCGCGCCGTAACACGCACCAGGTCGCCTGCTTCGATGCCGTCCTCGATGAGCGTTTGCTCGTTGGTGACCAGGGGCAGGCCGCTGACGATCCAGGGATCGAGGCTATCAACTGCGCCGACAAAAATAATTTCCAACCAGCTGTCGTCGTCCAGCTTTTGGATGCTGTCGGCAACCCAGGTTCCGTCGGAGAGGATACGGCCGTCTACCCGCACCAGGTCTTCCATTTCAATGTCCGGCGCAATCAGCGTGCCCGGCGTGACCGCAAAATAAACCCCGGCCACGCGCCACGGATCGATGCTCTCCACCGGTCCGGTCAGGCTGAACGTCGCTTGCTCCGGCGCAGCCAGCGTGATGCGCTCCGCCAGCCAGACGTTGCCAGCCGAAATATGCCCCTGCACACGCACAATATCGCCCACAATGAGGCCTGCATCAATCGCCGTTTGGGCATCGACCGTGACAGCCACGCCTGAAACCGTCCACATCTCTGGCCCAATGACCTGCGCCACGCCGGTAAAGTCAAAGGGGCGCGTCTCGCCATCTTCCAGGCGCACGATAGCTGAGGCCCATAACGCGCCATCTGCCTGAATGACGCCGCTCACGCGCACCTGATCGCCCACCTGCAGGCCGTCCTCAATGTCCGTGTTTTCATTTACCGTGATGGCCTGCCCGGCAACCTGCCAACTGTCTTCGCCTATGGCGTCTACCGCACCGGTGAGCACAAACTGGTTAAGCGGCGGCGTATAAACCAACGTGATGCGGTCGGCTATACGCGCGCCATCTGCGGCCAGATGGCCTTCCACGTACACAACGTCGCCAATTTGAGGGTTGCCGCTTAGGATTGTGCCGGGCAAAATGACAAAAACCTGCCCGGCAATGGTCCAGGCTTCGGGGGTAACGGCCGTAACTTCGCCCTGACCGGTGATGAGAAAGGTGGGGGCCGTAGGCGGCTCGTTTTCGGGTAGATTAGTGGTTTGCCCGGCGGAAACAGAGACGGTGCGATTGGCCTGGCTGACCTCTACGCGCCCTTCGGTGACGGTGAAACGCGCCGGGGCGGCGGCGGGCACGGAGACGGTAAACTTGGTCCCGCGAGCGATGCCGGAACCGCCGGGAGTTTGCACTTCGTAGCGGGAGCCGTTGTCCCCGCGAAACTGCACCTGATGGCTGCTTTCGCCCTGCCGCTGGGACAGGACGACGGTCCGGAACCCATCGGCGGGCAGGAGCGCGTTCAGTTCGGTGATGGCCAGTTCGCTTTCGGGGCCAATGGCGGCCTGGCTGCCATCGTGAAAGAGCAGGTAGGCGCTGGAGAGCGGGCCGGTGCGCAGGCTTTGCCCGGCCTGGAGAATGGCGCTGTGGGCAACGGCCGTCCACGTTCCATCTTGATTTTGCACTTCCACCAGACCACGCACTTCTTGCAGCGCCGCTTCGCCGGGGGTGGTGACCAGCGCCAGAGAAACCATCGGCAAGAAAATGCCGTGCCCGGACTGTGGGGCCACAGCAGACTGTGGGGCCACAGCGGGCTGCGGGGCCGCAGCGGACTCAGACGGCGCAGCGGTGGATGGCGATACGGCCGTATCCGTCGAATCGACCTGGGCTATGTCGGTTGTGGGGGCAGACGGCCGTGGCCAAAGGTCAATGCCCAATACAACCACCACAATCGCGGCCAGCGCCAACGCGCCGGTCGCTGCCGGACGCGCTGTTAACCAGGTTATGACCCCGGCCAACCAGGATGAGGGCGAAACCGGCGCATTTTTCTCGGCCAACGCCAGAATTTGGGCGCGCTGCGCCGCCAATTCTGCCGGGGCGCGCACCGGCGCTTCCATTTCGCGCAACCCAACCGCCAATTCCAACAGCGCAGCTTCTGTTAGAGGCAGGCCGCGTTGGCAGGCTTCCAATGGTTCGCCCGCTTCCAGTTTTTCTAATCTTTGCTGAAAAATTTCTTCTAGTTCTGTCATCGTATTACCTATTTCAGCGCCGCGCGCAAAGCCATCAGGCCCCGGTGCTGCAATGATTTAATCGCCGAAAGGGAGCAATCTAGCGTCTCGGCCGTTTCACGAAGAGATAAACCGGTCAGAAATCGCAGGGTTACAACCTCCCGTTGTTGAGGGTCGATTTTTGCCAAGGCAGTATGGATTTTTTCCAGGGTTAATTGTTGATCCACCATAAGGTCTGGTCCTACCTGCCCATCGCCAACCGACAGCGCGTTTTCCAAAGGTTCCGGGTAACGGCCGTTATCGCGGCGATAGGTATCGGTAATTAAATTACGGCCAATCTGATACAACCAGGCGGAAAAGGGAACGGCCGTTGGCTGGTACTTGGGCAAATGCACCACCATCCGCGTAAAAATTTCGCCGGTAATATCTTCGGCTAGCTGGCGGTCGCCAACACGCGCCCACACAAAGCGAAATAGTTGAGCCTGGTAACGATCATATAATTTTCCGACGGCGTCCGGGCTGCCCTCTTGCGCGCGCCGGACCAACTCGTTGTCATTCGGTTCGTTCACAAGACGTCCTCTTTACCATGAGCATACTCTAAGATAGATAACGGATGAGATGTAAAAAGGATTCAGATTCCTTATTCATTCCTGTTCGGTGCCTGCCAGGTCCCTTTGGCAAGTCCCTGAGTGCTTTGTTACAAAACAAGTTCACGTTTTGTTCGTGGAATTTGTAGCTGCGGTATCCTTACCGCGTGTTTTCCAGAGCGCGGTAGGGATACCGCAGCTGAGGCTTTCCCCATGCGCCGCCCATTTTGCCCTCGTCCCTACAGGGATGGCCATTGAGAACATGGGGATGACCATTGAGAACATGGGGATGACCATTGAGAACATGGGGATGGCCATTGAGAACGTGGGGACGACCATTGAGAACATGGGGATGACCATTGAGAACGCGGGGATGACCATTGAGAACATGGGGATGAGCATTGAGAACATGGGGATGTCCATTGAGAACATGGGGATGAGCATTGAGAACATGGGGATGTCCATTGATGAGCGAACGATACAGACCCCAAGGGTTAGGGTTGGGAGTTTGGATTGGTTGGGCATCAAACCCTTGGGGTCGGTATAGTGACCATGTTCGATTCTTCCGGCTTGCATTATAATGTGCCCATCTGAACCACAAGCATTTTATATGAGAAGGAGTTTCCCATGCTCGTCAAAAACCGAATGTCACACCCTGTTATTACTGTTGAACCAGACCTGCCCATCATGGATGCCCTGAACCTGATGAAATCGCACAACATCCGCCGCACGCCCGTGGTGGATAAGCAAGGCAAACTGATTGGCATCATCTCCGACAAAGATTTGCTCAATGCCGGACCTTCCGACGCGACCTCATTAAGCGTCTGGGAGATCAATTATCTGGTTGGTAAGATCAAAGTGAAGCAGGTGATGACCCGCAATGTGTTGACCGTAGAAGGCGAAACGCCCATCGAAGAAGCCGCCCGGATTATGGTAGACAACAAAGTTGGCGGGCTGCCGGTGATGGAGGGAGATACCATCGTTGGGGTCATTACGGAATCAGACTTGTTTAAGATTTTGCTGGAGTTGATGGGGGCGCGAGAAACGGCCGTGCGCCTGACCGCTCTGATCCCCGATGTGCTGGGTGAACTGGAAAAACTGACCCACGCCGTCGCGCAGGCTGGCGGCAGTTTTATCTCCTTCGGCCAATTCAACGGCGACGATGACGAGAACCGGGTGGTGACCTTTAAGGTTTCCGGCCTCAACGAAGCGCAGGTCAAAGAATTGATTGCCCCGCTCGTCGAAGAAATTGTGGATATTCGGACGATTTAAGACCTGTCTTGGTGCGTGCTGCGTGCTGCGTGATTCGTACATTACGCAGCACGTACCACGCATCAAAAAATTTATGGCAGCCACGCCGGCTGCATCCCCGGCGAAACCACTTCCTGCAACTCCCCGGAAGCCACATCGACCAACCACAGTTTCGGCTCCGCGCCCTGCTCGGCGAGCAAGTATCCTTGCAAGACAATGGCTGCGCCATTGGGCGACCAGGCTGGTTTGCTGTAATGAATGTCTGAATTGGCGGTAACGGCCGTTGCCCCACTCCCATCCGCACGCATCAACCACAACTGCTTGCCCATGGGCGCGCGCGTCTTTTTGCGGCTGAAGGCGATCCATTCGCCATCCGGCGAATAGACCGGCAGCCCATCCTGAGTATCCAACCCCTCCCCGCTCAAATCGGTCAGCACCGCATCGGCCAGGGTAGCCCGGAATAGATGGACGGTAAACCGTTCGCCCTGAAACTGCATCTCGCTCACCAACAAGCTGGCGCTGTCCGGATGCCAGACGGCCGGTTCGCCGGTTTTGCTGGGAATCACCAGGCTGTCGCCATTTTCCAGGTTGTAGACCTGTATTTCCTGGTCAATGGGGGCCACGTAACTGAGCCAACGGCCGTCTGGTGAAAACCGCGCGCCCAATCCCAACCATTGATTATCCTGAAACACGGCCAATGTCTCGCCGGTCTGGCTGTCCAGCCACCACAAACGGGGCGGGCCGGGCGGCGCGCCGGGCGTAGGGATGCCGCGCCGCTCATACACCACCCGACGGCCGTCTGGCGACCAGACAGGCTGGGTGCAGGCTGCCTCCGGGCAGGCCAACAGCTGGCGGCGCTGACGGCCGTATTCATTCATCAGCCACAAATCCGCGCCGCCTTGGGCGTTGTTGGCGCTGTAAATAATTTGCGTGCCGTCCGGGGCGATGGCGTAGTCGAGCACCCCGTAGGGTTCGTTGGTGATTGGGGTGGGGTTACGGCCGTCTGGCTGGACAATATAAAGTTGGCCGAGGCCATTTTCACCTTCCCAGCCGATGTAGAGGATGCGCGGCGCGGTGGAATCGGCAAATGTGGGCAGCGTAACACGGCCGTTCCACCAGGCCAGAACGGCCGTCAGCAGCAGCGCCCCGCCCACCGTCGCCCAAACCGCCAGGTCAAAACGGCTGATGCGCCGAGTCGTATGATCGTTAACCAAAACGGTCGAATTTTTTATAGCCATAAAACAACCAGAACCAAAGACATCCGATTGACGATTGACGATTTGCGATTTGCGATTTCCTACAGGTACAAATACGGTTGCGCTGGCGGTTGGACTAGGGTCAGGTCGTCCACCACCAGAATGGGCACCTGCTGGCCGTCAAAATCACCGACGGCGAAATGGCCGGTCACGTCCACCCACTGGTCGGCAGGCAGCGAGGCGGCATCAGGCCAGCGCACTATCAGCCCGATGGGCGCGGCGTCGGCGACGCAGCAGCTGACCGTGAAGCGGGCCACCATGAAGGAATCGGCGGGGAAACGGCCGTCGCGGTAAACAAAACCCACCACATGCACTTCCTGGCCGGCAAAGTCGGCCGGGTCGCTGCTGCTCTGGAAATCATGCAGCCAGTCGAGGATATTTTTCTCGCCGGCGACCAGGCCCATCGAATTATCGGCTTGCGGCGGGGCAACGGACGCCAGCGCCCCCATCTGGCCGATGTTGATTTCCCGGTTGCCGATGGCCGCTGCGCCTAACGGCCGTGATGGAACCAACCAGCCCAACAGCAGCGGCAGCGCCACCAGCAACAATCCCGCCCAGGTCACATCACCATGATCATGGTCGTGGCTGTGATCGTGCGCCTGCCGGCCGGAAACCAGGATATAACTGGCCGCCACCAAAACAAACCCACCCGCCGCCAGCCCGGTCAGCACGACAAACCGCTGGTTGATGTAATACAAAACCGTGCCATCAACCACGCGCAGTAACAAAAATACGCCCAGCAAAAGCAACAGAACAATTTTGAGGAAACGATTCATAGATAGTTGGGTAAACAAACAGTCGGATAGTTCTTTGACCACCCGACCGGCCATTTATTGGACAATTAAGCTGTTGATAACCACACCCATGAGCAAACTCAGAGCCATGGGCAATAAAATCAGGTAAAGGACCGCGCGTTTGCGAAAAACCCCCAGAAACATCAGCGAGCTTTTAATATCGACCATCGGGCCAAAGACCAGGAAAGAGAGAATGGAGCCGATGGTGAAGCTGTTTACAAAGGACAAGGCCAGGAAAGCGTCGACAGTGGAGCAGATGGAAAGCACAAAAGCCAGAACCATCATGATGACAACGGAAATGATGGGACCGCTGCCCAGCGCCAGCAAAGTCGATTGGGGAATGAGCGTCTGCATGGCGGCGGCCATCATGGAACCAACGATGAGGTAGCGGGCCATGTCCATAAAATCGTCGCCGCCGATGGCCAGGGCTTGCCAGAAACGGCCGTGTCCCTTCCCCTGCCTCTCGTCTACCACGCTGCACGCCTCGCCTGCCTGCGTCGTTGGCAGCAGCGCCTCTTCCGGCGCAGCCAGATTAAACAACAGACCGGCAATGAAGGCGATGAGCACGCTAAACACCAGCCGACCGATCAACACCGGCCCCCAACCAAACGCCGCATAGGTGCTGAGGATGACGATGGGATTGACGACCGGCGCAGCCAGCAAAAATGCGACCCCCACCGACAGCGGCAGCCCTTTGTGATACAGGCGGCGCGTTACCGGCACGACGCCGCATTCACACACCGGAAACGCAAAACCCATCAGCGCGCCGGCCAGGGCTGCGGCGGCGGCGCGGCGCGGTACCCATCGCGCCAACAAATCACGGTCAATAAAAATTTCAATGAGTCCGGAAACGATGGACCCGGCAAGCAAAAAGGGGACAGCCTCGATGAAAATGCCCAGGAAAATGGTGGTGAAGGTTTGAAAGCGATCGTGGACGGGACCGGTGGTGAAGCGGGCGAGGGCCAAGATAACGGCCGTTAACACCACCAGCCCTATCAAAAATCGGGTTGGCGCACGTCTGGCGGATACGGCCGTTTCCAATTCCGGCCCAGCCTGGTTCGCGGTTTCTACATCCATTGTGGGGCAGTGTATAAGCCGCCCTCATCGGCGTCAAGCGGCAGCGCGCTCCCCCGCCAAAACCTCATTTGCCGCTCACGGACAAATCGCGTTACAAGGCGGGGCTTTCCGCCTGCCTGGCCAACCGGACAAACTCGCGCACTAATTGAGGGTCTTTGCGGCCGGGGGCAGCTTCGACGCCACTGGCCACATCCACGGCAAACGGCCGTACGCGGCGTACAGCCTCGGCCACATTCGCCACCGTCAACCCACCTGCCAGCATCAGCCCGGGAATCTGGCCGGCCAGCGCGGCCGCCGCCGACCAATCGCCCGTTTCCCCTGTTCCGCCGCGCAGCGTCGGGTGGTAGGTGTCCAGCAGCAAACCCGGCGGCATCTGTTCGCCCTGCTGGCGACCAAATTCGGCTTCGTACTCCGGCGGCAAATACCATTCGGCTTCGGCTTCAGCTTCGGCAAAAGAGGCCGGGCGCAAGGCTTTGTAGGCCCGGCCGTACAACGGCGAGTGCGCATCGCCGATCAGCGCGGGCACTTCTTCGCCGCTCAATTGGGCAAAATCTAGCCGGCAGGTCGCCAACACTTCGGCCATTTTCTGCGCCGTCTCGTTCACAAACACGCCTACCAACAGCGGGCACTGCGGCGCGGCGCGCAGCTCCGCCACGATGCGCCGGGCTGCTGCCACCTCAATCGCCCGTTTGCTCGGCGGATAAAAGATAAATCCCAGGTAGTCGGCGCCGGCGGAAACGGCCGTTTGCGCGTCGGCCAAATTGGTAAGGCCACAAATTTTTACTTTCATAACGCTCCCAAAAGCAGTTGAGCCTGCGGCACAGACAGCAGGCCATCTTTAAGCAGCTGCAAAATGTGGCGCTGATCATCGGTAACGGTGGATGGGGAGGCCTGCGGTTCAGCGGGCGGAGTGGATGGGGTGGCGGTAACGGCCGTTATCACCCGTTCTTCCAGCCGCACCGCCGCCAACTGCGCCAGCGTAGTCGGCGGCAGTTCGGCGGCAAGTTCGGCAAAAACTGCGCGCACGGCCGTAACCAGATCAGCCTGATCTTCGGGGGCAGACGGCCGTGCAAACTGGAAATCGGCTTCGCTAAACTGCGGCGCGCTGCCGGTAAGCGCCTTAAACGCCGCCCGCTGCGCCGCCTGCACAAACAAATCCACCTTTCCTTCTTCAATATGTCCGGTCAGCGTGGTTTGACCATTCTCCACCGCTGTGGCTTCATTCGCCAGCGGTAACTCATGCTCCACCAAAACACCGCGCGCCGTCAGATTGAGAGGCGCGTCGGGCGGCCAATACACATAAACGTTGGCCGCCGCCAGATGATGCGCGCCGGAGGCCAAACTACCCGCCAGCCACACAGACTGCGCCGCTGCCGGCAGTTGCACCTGACCGCCCAAATTCGCCAACATGACATCGCCCCAAACTTGGGCGACGGTCACATCGCCATTCACCGTGCGGACATCCAATTTGCCAGCGACCTGCCCCAGAGTAACGTGGCCGGTCACAAATTGCAGGGTCACATCGGCCAACGCGTGGTTGATTTGCACGCCGTTGACGCTGCGCAAATCAACCGCGCCCCCGGCCTCTTCCACGACGAGCAGGCCGTTGATATTATCGCCTTGCACCGCCTGCGCCGCGTGGCTGATGGTGATGGCGTCCACGTTGCGCAGCGTCACGCGGCCAGCGACATCGTCGACGGTGATGCCGCCGCTAATATGTTTGATGGTCAGGCTGCCGCCCAGGATTCCGAGCGTGAGGCTGGCGTTTTGCGGCACGGCCAGGTAGAGGTCGCCAACGGCCGTCATCTGCACGGTGTTCGGGGCGGTTTGTTCGATGGTGACGGCGTCGCTTTGGGCGGAAACGGCCGTTTCTCGCCAACTCCCCACCACCAATTTGCCGCTGCAAGCCATCACCACCACCTGCGGCGCATCATTTGTTTCCAAGCGCTGTTCCTTCATGTCTTGCCTCGCCTCGCTATTCGTTGTGCTGAAAGACCCACATTATACCGCATGCCCTGGCGATATGGTCTGACGCCGCCAACAGAGCAACCTACGCCTGAACACGGCGGCTAAAAACAAACAGGCTCCTCTGGTTGAGGAGCCTGTGTCAACATCATTTTGATTTGGTAATAAAAATTAGTCGCCGGTGGGAGCTTCCATGCGCCAGGGGTAATCCGGCGCGTAAGAGCTGAGTACCCGCATGTAGTTGGCGCGTTCAAAAGCGGCCGGTTCAGCGCAGTTAATCTGGCTCAGGCTGCCTTTTAACTGCGACAACGATTCATATTCGTTTTCGATAAGCCATTCTTCCATGCCCAACGACAACACTTTCAGACGATTGATGCCATTACGCAGCAGCTCGGACGCCAACATGGTAATGTCTGCGCCGGCGGCTACGGCCTTGAGCACATCACTTACCGTATGCACGCCAGTCGTCAGCGCCAGATCCGCGTTGACATGGCCGTACAAAATGGCGATCCAGCGCAAGGGCAGGCGCAGTTCAGTGGAAGTGCTGAGCTTGAGATTGGGCACAACTTCCAGCGTTTCCAGGTCCAGGTCGGGTTGGTAGAAGCGGTTGAAGAGAACCAGACCATCGGCGCCGCCGTCAGCCAGCCGCCGGGCCGTGTTGGCCAGGGCGCTGAAATACGGGTTTAGCTTCATGGTCACCGGAATGCTGATGGCCGATTTGACGTCTTTTAAGACATCCAGGTAGATTTGCTCCACTTCGCTGCCCGTCAGGTTGGGATCGGTGGGGATGTAATAGACGTTTAATTCGAGGGCGTCAGCGCCGGCTTCCTGGATTTGGCGGGCATAGTTGACCCAGCCGCCGGTGGACACGCCATTCAGGCTGGCGATAACCGGGATACCCAGGCTTGTTTTGGCTTTTTGGATGTGTTCCAGGTATTCCACCGGGCCGGTTTTGTATTCCGAGGCCTCTGGGAAATAAGACAATGCTTCAGGAAAGCTTTCCACGCCTTGAGTCAGGTAATGGTTTAGGGTGTGGCTTTCCATGGTGATTTGTTCTTCGAAGAGTGAATGTAAAACGACGGCCGACGCGCCGGCGTCTTCCATCCACCGCAAGTTGTCGAGGCTGCGCATGAGCGGCGAGGATGAGGGCACCAGTGGGTTTTTGAGCTTCATGCCAAGATAGGTCGTAGTCAGGTCCATGTTGTGTCTCCTTGAGATAATTGAGAATGAAAACGAGGCGGTGAAGGGGAAACGGCCGTTCCCCTTCACCTATCTTCATTACCAATTCACAGATTTATTAGCTTTTCCCATCGCCGCTGGTGTCTTTGGCCAACTGCGAATACTTTTCCCAGCGTGCTTCCACATCACTCTGAGCCAGTTCAAGCAGCTTCGCTGCCCGCTCAGGATGGCTTTGCGTCAACATCCGGTAACGTCCTTCACGGTAAATATATTTGTCCAAAGAAATCTTCGGTGCGCGCGAATCCAGGCTGAATGGGTTTTTGCCTTCCACGCTCATGTCCGGGTTAAAGCGGAACAATGGCCAGTGAGCGGAATCCACAGCAGCCTTTTGCTGGTCCAGGCCATATTTCAGGTCATACCCATGCGCCACGCAGTGGCTGTAGGCCAAAATCAGAGACGGGCCGTCATACGCTTCGGCTTCAATGAACGCCCGAATGGTTTGTGCGTCGTTTGCGCCCATGGCTACCCGCGCTACATAGATATTGCCGTAACTCATGGCCAACATACCCAGGTCTTTCTTCGGCATGGGCTTACCGGCGGCGGCAAACTTGGCGACGGCCGCGCGCGGCGTAGCTTTGGACATTTGACCGCCCGTGTTGGAATAGACTTCCGTATCCAACACCAGAACATTCACATTGCGCCCAGAGGCCAGCACATGGTCCAGACCGCCGTAACCGATGTCGTACGCCCAACCATCACCACCGATAATCCAGACGCTCTTCTTAACGAAGACTTCGGCCATGTTTAACAGATTTTCCAACTCGGCTTTAACATCGCCTTCGGCGATTTCGCCTAACAATGCTGCCAAACGCTCTTGTAAATGAACAATGCGCACCCGTTGCTGGTTGATCTGTTCTTCGTCGATTTGTTCGGCGAATAGAATGGAATCGGCCAGTTCGACGCCTACCACTTCGCGGTGTTTACGCAAAGCAAAGGTGGCCGCTTCGATGCGTTGGTCGAGGGCGACGCGCATACCAAAACCAAACTCGGCGTTGTCTTCAAACAAGGAATTTGACCAGGATGGGCCACGGCCGTCGCTGTTCTGCGTCCATGGCGTCGTCGGCAAGTTCCCCCCATAAATGGAAGAACATCCGGTCGCGTTCGCCACCACAGCCCGGTCGCCAAACAGCTGCGTCATCAGCTTCAGATACGGCGTCTCACCACAGCCGGCGCACGCCCCAGAAAACTCAAACAACGGCTCCAACAATTGCGAGTACTTGACCTGACTCAGCGGGATGCTGGTGCGATCCACTTGCGGCAGGTTGAGGAAAAACTCCCAATTCTCTCGTTCAGGCTCGCGCAGCGGAATTTGTGGCGCCATATTGATCGCCTTAAACTTCGGCTGCTGCTTGTTTTTAACGGGACATACTTCCACACACAGCGTACAACCGGTGCAATCCTCAGGCGCTACCTGTAAGGTAAACAAATCATCCTTAAACTCTTTATACCGGGCTGGCGTCGATTTAAATGTCGCCGGCGCATCGGCCAGATATTTCGGATCGTAAACCTTCATGCGAATAACGCCATGCGGGCATACCATCGAACATTTGCCACATTGGATGCAAATATCCGGATCCCACACCGGAATTTCGGTGGTGATGTTGCGTTTTTCCCACTTGGTCGTGCCCGTCGGATACGTCCCGTCTAACGGCATGGCGCTCACCGGCAGGTCATCACCCAAACCTTCAATTATTCGAGCAGTTACCGATTGGATAAATTCAGGCGCAAATTCCGGCACGATGGGCGGCCGTTCAAACTCGCTCGTCGCTTCAGCCGGCACTTTCACCTGATACATATGCGCCAAAGCACTGTCTACCGCATTGAAGTTCGCATTCACCACGGCTTCGCCGCGCTTGCTGTAAGTTTTCTTGATGGCATATTTGATAGCCCCGATGGCTTCATCGGTGGGCAGCACATCGCTAATGGCAAAGAAACAGGTCTGCATAATGGTGTTGATGCGGTTGCCCATACCAGTTTCTTTGGCTACGCTGAAACCATCCACCACAAAAAATCTCAGCTTTTTCTCGATGATGGTTTCCTGCATGGAGCGGGGCAGTTTATCCCACACTTCATCGGGACCATAAGGTGAGTTTAAGAGGAAAGTGGCCCCACGTTTCGCCAGACGCAGCACGTCATAACGCTCCAGGAAGCTGAATTGATGGCAGGCCACAAAGCTGGCCGAATGGACCAGATACGTGGCGTTGATCGGCCGTGGCCCAAAGCGCAAATGGGATGTTGTGACCGAGCCTGCTTTTTTGGAATCGTAGACAAAGTAACCCTGGGCATAATTATCGGTATCCTCACCAATAATCTTGATGGAGTTTTTATTCGCGCCAACGGTTCCATCCGACCCCAGGCCGTAGAAAACGGCGCGTACCACGTCGTCTTGCTCGATATCGAAGGTTTTGTCCCAGTCCAGACTGGTGTGGGTAACGTCGTCGTTGATGCCAATGGTGAAACCGTTGCGGGGTTTGGACTGCTGCAATTCGTCGAAGACAGCCTTGATCATGCCCGGGGTGAATTCTTTGGAGGAAAGGCCGTATCGCCCGCCAATGATGCGTGGGAACGCGGCAAATGGGGCTTCGCCGGTAGCCATGGCTTCAGCAACGGCCGATACAACATCCAGATACATCGGTTCACCGGTTGAGCCAGGTTCTTTGGTGCGATCCAGTACGCCGATGGCTTTGACGGTTGACGGCAGCGCTTGCAAAAATGCAGACATGGCAAACGGCCGATACAAGCGGACTTTGACAACGCCTACTTTTTCACCCTGAGCGGCCAGGTATTCGGCCGTTTCTTGGGCCGTGGCCGCGCCAGAACCCATTAATACAATCACACGCTCCGCATCCGGCGCGCCGGCATATTCAAACAATTTGTACTGCCGTCCGGTAAGGGCGGCGAATTTATCCATCGCTTGCTGCACAATTTCCGGAGCAGCCAGGTAGAACGGGTTGACACTTTCCCGGGCCTGGAAATAAACGTCTGGGTTTTGCGCCGTGCCGCGTAAGACTGGATGGTCAGGGGTAAGCCCGCGGTCGCGGTGAGCGCGAACCAGTTCGTCGTTGATCATGGCGCGCATGACTTCTTCCTCTATTAATTCGATTTTATTGAGTTCATGCGATGTGCGGAAGCCATCGAAGAAGTGCAGGAAGGGGATACGCGTTTCCAAAGTGGCGGCTGAGGCGATCAGGGCAAAATCATGGACTTCTTGAACTGAGTTGGAAGCCAGCAGCGCCCACCCTGTATTGCGCGCCGCCATCACATCCGAGTGATCGCCAAAAATTGAGAGGGCCTGAGCGGCTAAGGAACGGGCTGCAATGTGAAAGACGGTGGAGGTCAATTCGCCGGCAATCTTGTACATGTTGGGGATCATGAGCAGCAGACCCTGAGAGGCCGTGAAGGTTGTGGTTAAGGCTCCGGCCTGCAATGCGCCGTGTACTGCCCCGGCCGCGCCGCCTTCGGCCTGCATTTCCACCACCATTGGGACAGAACCCCAGATATTGGTTTTTCCTTCGGCCGACCATTGGTCAGCAAATTCCCCCATGGGGGAAGAAGGGGTAATAGGATAGATGGCAATGACTTCATTGACTTTGTGGGCTACACGAGCTGCAGCCTCGTTGCCATCTAAGGTGATCATTTGTTTGGTCATAACGATTCTCCTTCACACACAACCCATCGTGGTGCCACACTGCAACACGAAGCGAAGCATCTGGTGTGGTTAGTAACTTAATTCTAAACAATATGGCTGATCTTGGGCCGAATTTTTATCGCGGAAGCGGTTTGTGGTTATATCATGGGTATAATTGCGGCCAATTCCGGCGTTATTGTATGCTGGTGTAAGGACTCCCAGACAGTGACAGATTGCATGATTGCTTATGACGAAAGTCATCTGGTAGGTGGTCGACCACCTGAAGTTCATGAGGCTTTGGAACCAGGCACAAAGTATTTCTTGACAGCCCTCAGGGGATTCGGTAGCATCGCCCAATTTGGAGTGGTAGATGACATGTTGTGGTTGGTTTAAAGCCCTGAAATTATGATTGGGAAGATGTAAGAGCGAGAAATTATGAAACAAACGGAATCGGAAACAAGCAAGGCAGAGAAACATACGTTGACTGACACGTTAAGGGGTAAAACGGCCGTCGTCATCGATCCTATCGTGACCTTTTTAGCCAAATATCACCTTTCACCGGACACATTAACGGTGGTGGGGATGCTTTCTCATTTTTTTCTGGCCTATTTGATAGCCATTGGCGAAATGCGTTGGGCCGGGATTGCCATGATTTTCCTGGCGCCACTTGATGCGCTGGATGGCGCTCTGGCGCGCAAATTGGGGCGTAAGCAGGGTGGGTTTGGGGCGTTTTTAGACTCCACGCTGGACCGGCTGGCAGAGATCATTTTGTTTGGCGGCTTTATTTATTATTACGTGCAGACGGATGACGTATTGATGTTAGGTCTGGCTTACGTGGCTATCACCGGTTCCTTGATGGTGAGTTATACCCGTTCCAAGGCAGAGTCGTTGCATATGTCGGCCAAGGTAGGCATTATGAGCCGGGTGGAGCGGTATGTGCTGATGCTGGTCTTTCTGATTTTAAATTACCCTGCTGTGGCCGTAGGAATTCTGGCTGTGTTTACGTATGTGACGGTGGGCCAACGCATGTACCACGTCTGGTATCAATATTACCGCGAGTCTGCTCATGAAGAATAAATCTCTGGGCGCAGGCAGTGGTCTTTGGGTGCGTATGCGCCGGGTAAGTTGGTATTGGTATGTGATTGGGATCTGGTTGGCAGTTTTGGCCGGGTTGTATGGCTACCATTTGGCCACGGCCGTTACCCCCAATCGTGTTGCATTTTCCTTCGGCGGCGGGTTCGATGTGTACTGGTATGGCATTTGCATCGTCGGCGGCATCGCCCTTGGCGCTTTTGTGGTGGCGGACCTGGCGTTGAGGAGGGGCACGGCCGTTTTTCAAGAGCATGTCCCTGCCGCCATCCGCGCCCGGTCGCTCGCAGACCTGGCGCTGCCCGAAGAAATTCACCAGATTCTCAGCAAAAACAAACTTCATACCCTGGGCGACTTGCTGCTACTGTGGGGTTTTAATCCCCGCAACACCACGCTGAACGCGGCCGGCATCGAAATCGTCCAGACCAAACTCGATGACCAGACTGACCTGGAAAAGAGCTGGTTGTCAGATGCGCCCTGGCGCATCTGGAACCCGGACCATGTCTGGAATGGTTTAATCTGGTGCCT